>JBGQMX010000085.1:0-13549 GCA_041500805.1 Methyloceanibacter sp. | reverse complement strand
ATCCCAAACCGATCGGCCGCCCGCCGGGCCGACGTCCCCGAAAACGCCGCATCGATCACCCGGTCTCGCAAATCCTGACTGTAGGCCCGCGCCATGTCCGTCCTCCTCCGCTGCAACGGCATAGGACTCGCACTGTTCGCGAAAAATCGGAATCCCTACGAATCGGAAAACGACAAACCCGCTCTAGCTATTGAAATTCTGCCGTCGAACATACTATCTTTATGTGGCGAAGCGGCAACCAACAGGCTCTCCCTGCGTTTAGGCGCCGGTAGGACCTCACCGCTTCCGCGAGGAGCAATGGCAGAAGGACACTCACCAAAACATGCGCTCAGCTAGAGAGGCTGCCAAACGCGGCACGCCTCCCTCCGGACTAGCGTCATTTGGCGCTCATCCGGCTCATTTGCTCAACGTCGTGCTCGACACCCTCGATGCCGCCAAGGCGGAGAAGGTCGTCTGCATCGACTTGAAGGGTAAGACCTCGATCGGCGACCATATGGTGCTGGCATCGGGGCGCTCGCAACGGCATGTCGGGGCCGTCGCCGACCACGTCATCAGAAAGCTCAAAGATGAAGGCTTTGGCCGCGCCCGCGTCGAAGGGCAGCCCCAATGCGATTGGGTGCTGATCGATGCCGGCGACGTCATCGTCCACGTCTTTCGCCCAGAGGTGCGCGAGTTCTACAACCTCGAGAAGATGTGGTCAGCCGACCGGCCCATGGAGCGGCTGGTGATCTGATCGAAGGTCCCGGCGCTAATGGCCTGAAGGCGAGCGAGCCATGCGGCTCCTGATCGCGGCCATTGGCAAGCTGAAGCAGGGGCCCGAGCGCGAGCTTTTCGCGCATTATCTTGCTCGCGCCGAATCGATCGGCCGGAAGCTCGGCCTGTCGCCCCTCGGCGTGATCGAGGTGGCCGAATCTAAGGCGGCGACGGCTAGAGGCCGTTCAGAGGCGGAAGCCGCAGCGCTTCTCGCCAAGCTCCCCTCCTCGCACAAATTGATCTGTCTCGACCCGCGCGGCGACCAGCTCGGCAGCGAGGACTTTGCGAGGGTATTGGCAAGGCTTCGCGACGATGGCGCGCAAGGGCTCGCCTTCCTCATCGGCGGCGCCGACGGCCTCGGCCGGGGGGCTGTGGCCAAGGCCGACCTTGTCCTGTCGCTCGGTCCCATGACCTTGCCGCATGGGCTTGCCCGCATCGTTCTTGCCGAGCAGATCTATCGCGCGGCGACCATCCTTGCCGGGCACCCCTATCACCGCGCCTAGAGCATGATCTTAGAAAAGCGGGAACCGGTTTTCCGAAAAGATCATGCTCAAACAAAAAGCTAGAGCGCCATGGGGATTCAAATTTCAGGCGATAGCGCTCTAGGTCCCGAAGGTTAAGGATTCGTAAGCGTTTTGCCTTGATTCTGCCGTACCACTCCGCTGTCGTTGCCCTCGGCTGAACGGCCAAGGCGTATGGCGCTATCCGATCGATTGGCTTCCTCGAGACAAAGATTTCGCTCCGCGCTGCTGCTTGTCGGCCTCGTTTGCGCTTTGCCGTGGCTTGCCGAGGCTGAGGAGGATCTCTCTCGCGACGAAGCTAAGCAGCGGCTCAACGAGACCGAGCAGCAGCTGCAGTCGAACCGAGCGAAGGAGCAAGGCCTTTCCCAGGGCTTAGCGGCTCTGGCCGAGGAGCGGGCGAGACTGAACGGCGAGCTGATCGAGGCTGGCAAGAGGGTGCAGGCGAGCGAAGCGAAACTCTCGGAGACCGAAAGCAAACTTGCCGAGCTCACCGACCAGGTCACCGTCATCCGCAACTCGATCACCGAGCGGAAGGAAGCCATCGTCAAAATGCTGAGCGCCATGCAGAAGATCGGCCGGTCGCCGCCGCCAGCGCTCGTGACACGCCGCGACGATGCGCTCGCCGTCGTGCGCAGCGCCATGCTGCTCGCCGACGTCTTCCCCGAGCTCAAATATCAGGCCGACAATCTGTCGCGCGAGCTGGAAGGCCTGGTCAGCCTCGAGAATGGCATTCGCGACCAGCGCGATGCCGAGAAGGGCGACGCGGAGAGGCTTGCCTCCGAGCAAGGCCGCGTCGATCGCCTCCTCGAGGAGAAGAAGGCGAAGCTCGCGCAAGGCGAGGCGGAGCTTACCCAGGTCAAGCAGGCCACTGCCGACCAGGCCAAGACGGTGACGGACCTGAATGAGCTCATCTACCGCCTCGATGCCCAGATCGCCAAGGTCGAGGTCGCCCAATACGACGCCGAGATCGCTGCCGAACGTGCGCTTCGGGCGCGCGAGCAGCAGCAGGCCCTGGCCACCCCTGCGAACGAGAATGTGGTCGAAATCAAGCCGGAATCGACCAAAGTCGCCTTTGCCAGCCCCGATCGCCTCAAGCCCGCCATGCCCTTCGAGGCGGCAAAGGGCACATTACGGCTGCCCGCCCAGGGCAGGCGGGTCAAGCGCTTCGGCGACACCGATGCCACGGGTGGCACGCTCAAGGGGATTTCGTTGCAAACCCGCGCCGAAGCCCGCATTACCGCCCCGGCAGACGGCTGGGTGGTCTATGCTGGCGAGTTCCGCTCCTACGGGCAACTCTTGATCATCAATGCAGGCGGGGGATATCATGTCCTGCTTGCGGGGATGAGCCGCATAGACGTAAGCCTCGGCCAGTTTGTCTTAGCCGGCGAGCCGATTGCAGTGATGGGCAATTCGGCGGCGCCGAGTCAAGGCGATGATAGTTCACGCCCCGTCCTCTATGTCGAATTCAGAAAGGACGGCAAGCCAATAGACCCTGACCCATGGTGGGCCGAGGCTTCCGAAAAGGTGCAAGGATGATGCGGAAATCCGAATACGCGCTGTGGGCGCTTCTGGTGTTGGCCGTGCTCGCTGCCGGATCGACGATGGTGAGCTTGGCGCGCAGCCAGTCGGCTTCAGCCGCCAACTCGGAGATTTACCGGCAGCTCGATCTTTTCGGCGAGGTCTTGGAGCGCGTGCGTTCGGACTATGTCGAGAAGCCTGAGGACGCCAAGCTGATCGAGGCTGCCATCAACGGCATGCTGACCGCGCTCGACCCGCACTCGGCCTATCTCAATCCGAAGCACTTCCGCGACATGCAGGTGCAGACCCGCGGCGAGTTTGGCGGCCTCGGCATCGAGGTCACCATGGAGAACGGCGTGGTCAAGGTCGTCTCCCCCATCGAGGATACGCCGGCTGCCAAGGCCGGGCTCATGAGCGGCGACCTCATCACCCATCTCGACAAGGAGCAGATTCTCGGCCTCACTTTGCAGGAGGCGGTGGAGAAGATGCGCGGGCCGGTCAACTCGCCGATCACGCTCACCGTCGTGCGCAAGGGCGTCGAGGATCCCTTCGACGTGAAGGTCACGCGCGACGTGATCCACATCAATCCGGTGAAGTACAATGCCGAAGGGGATGACGTCGGCTATGTCCGGGTCACCACCTTCAACGAGCAGACCACGGCCAACTTGCAAAAGGCGATCGACGACCTGAAGAAGCAGCTCGGTCCCAAGCTCAAGGGCTATGTCATCGATCTCCGCAACAACCCCGGCGGCCTGCTCGACCAGGCCATCTCGGTGTCGGATGCGTTCCTCGACGAGGGCGCGATCGTGCTGACGCGCGGCCGCAATCTCGAGGAGACGCAGCGGTCGAATGCACGGCCGGGCGACATCACCGACGGGCAGAAAATCGTGGTGCTGATCAATGGCGGCTCGGCCTCGGCTTCCGAGATCGTGGCGGGCGCGCTGCAGGATCACCACCGGGCGACCATCGTCGGCACCCGCTCCTTCGGTAAAGGCTCGGTGCAGACCATCATTCCGCTCGGCTCGAACGGTGCGCTCCGGCTCACCACGGCGCGCTACTACACGCCTTCGGGCCGCTCGATCCAGGCCAAGGGCATCGAGCCGGAAGCCGTAGTTGAGGAGGAGCTGCCCGAGGATCTGAAGGCGAAGGCGGATCTGCAAAATACCAAGGGCGAGGCCAATCTGCGCGGGCACCTCAAGGGTGAGGGCGAGCAAGAGGGCGCCAAAGGCGAAGGCGAAGGCGACGACGAGGAGTCCGGAAGTTCCTCCTATGTGGCGCCAGAGAAGGACAAGGACACCCAGCTGCAATACGCGCTCGATCTGTTGCGCGGCATCAAGTCGGTCGACACGGACGCTAAGAAAAAGGCCGAGGCCAACTAGACCAGGGCCTCTGCTGGCCAAGGCCGGTGCATACCGGCCATGAGACGTCGGCCCGGAAGAGGAGCTAAGCTCCACGACCGGGCGGCGAGCGGGGAGGTGAAGGCGAAATGAAGGCGCTGGCCGTCACAGCTGGCATCGTGTTCTGGACGCTGGTGCTGGGCACGGCTTGGCTTGCCTTCTTCCCGGGCAGCCAGTCCGGCGAGCCTATCGCCATCCTTCAGATCAAGCCGGAGTCGGCACTGGACGCCGCGAGCGCGCCTGCTGAGGGGCCCGCTGAGGCGGCAGAGCCGGGGGCCGAGCCGAGCCAAGATGAAGCCGCACCGGATGAAGCTCCCGCCGCCGATACCGAGACGGCAACGCCTACGGCTCCAGCGCCGCAAGCCACCAAGCGCAGCATGGACCTTCCGCCGGGATTCGCCGTAACCGGGCCTCCTGCGCAACCGCAAGCGCCGGTCGTCGAGCCTGGCCCAGGTCAGGGCTCGATGCTGCCGCTCGCCCCAGCGGCGCCCCCTTCGGCACCGGACGATGCGGCGCCCTCACAGGATCCCGATCAGCAGGGTGCGGCTCCGCCATCGGAGGAAACCGCGTCGACCGCGGCCAACGTGAAAACAGCGGCGATCGAGACGCCGGCAGCGGGCGAGGCCTTGCTTGCCCCGGGGGCCGTCCCCGAACTTGTCGAAGAATCGCAATACGGTCCGCTGCCGAAGGTGGCAGCAGACGGAAGGCGCCCGCTTGAGGTTTATGCGCGCCCATCGCGTTATGCCTCAGCAGCCGGGACCGGGGGACCGCCACGCATCGCCGTGCTGATCACCGGGCTTGGTCTTCCCGACAGCCCGCCCGGCGACGTGCTCAAAGGATTGCCCGCGACCATGAGCGTGGCCTACGCCGCCTATGGCCGCAGCCTGCAGGATTTGGTGAGCAAGGCCCGCGCCGAGGGTCACGAGGTGCTGCTGCAAATCCCGCTTGAGCCCAATAACTATCCCACAGAGAATCCCGGCCCCCATACGCTCCTCACCAGCCTTCCGCCCGAGGAGAACCTGAAGCGGCTGCAATGGCTGATGTCGCGCTATACGGGCTATGTCGGCGTCACCAACCAGATGGGCGCCAAGTTCGAAGCGGCCCGGGACTCCTTCCTGCCGGTGCTCGAGGAGATGAAGCGGCGCGGCCTGCTCTTTGTCGACGACGGCAGCGTGCAGCAGTCCGCTGGCGCACAGATCGCCAGCACCATCGGCCTCGACTATTCCGCCGTCAGCGTTCAGATCGATGCGGGCGCCTCGCCGGCCGACATCGCCAAGCAACTGGCGCGGCTCGAGGCTCTGGCCAAGGAGCATGGCACCGTGATCGGCGTGGCCAAAGCCAGACCCACCACCATCAAGCAGCTCGCCGACTGGGCCGCCAAGCTGGAGGCCAAGGGCTTCGTGCTCGTGCCGGTGAGCACCGCGGTGCGGTCCCAGCGGCAAAGCTGATCCTCTTCCCATGACAGAACGAGAGGGGCTGCCTTACCGGCCTTGCGTCGGCGTGATGCTGCTGAACGCGCAAGGTCGCGTGTTTGTCGGCAGGCGCGCCGATCGCGCCGGCGCGCCGGAGGGCGTGGGCACTTGGTGGCAAATGCCGCAAGGCGGTCTCGATGTGGGCGAGGACCCCGAGGCGGGAGCGCGCCGTGAGCTGCAGGAGGAGACCGGCGTGCGCAGCGCCCGTTTCATCGCGCGCACGCGGGACTGGTACACCTACGATCTCCCGAGCGAGCTTTTGGGAGTCGCCTGGGAGGGGCGCTATCGCGGCCAGAAGCAGATGTGGTTCGCCGCGCGCTTCGAAGGCGAGGACAGCGAGATCGACATCGGCCCCCGCGCAGGCCACGAGCAGGAGTTCGACGCCTGGCGGTGGGTGCCGCTCGCCGAGCTGCCGGCGTTGGTCGTGCCGTTCAAGCGCGAGGTCTACACGAGCGTGATCAGGGAACTCGGTCCGCTCCTAAAGTGAGGCGTAAAGCTCAGGCGCGTGCCCGTTTGGGGTGGGCCGGCCTTAGCCGCCGCACGACGCGGCGATAGAGCAGGACGCTCGCCGGCAACAGCAAGAGATCGCCCACCAGCGCCGCCACCAGAGTGAGCGCCGAAAGCTTGCCGAACAGCCGCAACGAGGGCAGCGCGGACAGGACCGTGATGCCGAGGCCGAAGGCGAGGATCAGCGAGGTTAGAACCAGCGCCGGGCCGATCAGGACCGTCGCGCGCTCCACCCCGATGGCAGGGTCCTCGCCGGGGCGGTCCTCGAGCCGCAAGCGGTTCAGATAATGCACGGCGGCGTTGAGCGACAGCCCGAAGGCGACGATCAGAGCGACGATGCTGGCAAATTGCAGGCCCTCGCCGGAAGCAGCGAGAACGGCACCGGCGGTGAATACCGGAAACAGGGTCGGCAGCACTGTGACCACGCTGACCATCATCGAGCGGAAGGCGAACCCGAGGAAAATGCAGATGAAGACGATCTCGGTGGTGAGCCCTGCGTTGAGCTTGCCTATCATCGTCGCGCTGTTGCGGGCGGCGATCGCCGAAAGCCCGGTGACCACGATGCGGTAGTCGGGATAGGCCTTGCGCACGGCATTGAGGTCGGCGTCGAGCTTCTCGATGACGGGGAGGAGATCGCTCACATCGATATCGGGGATGCGTCCGGTGACGACGACGGAATTGTCCTTCTCGTCGATGAAGCGGTTGGTCAGGTAATCGGGCAGGATCGAGACATATTCCTGCAGCTTCTCCGGCGTGTCCTCTTGCGTCTTGGCCAGCCAGCGCCGAAGCGTCTCGATCGACCACACATTGCCGACGCCCGGCTGCTTCTCGACGATGCCGTGGACGTCGCTGATCGCTTGAAGGACGTGGGGATCGTAGAGCGTCTTGTCTTTCGGGTAGTCGATCATCACGTGCAGCGGATTGGCGCCAGTGAGCTTCTCGTCGAGCTGAGCGGAAGCCGCCACGGCCTGCTCGCGGTCGGGCACCTGGTCGGCGAGGCGATAGCGAGGCGGCAGCGTCGCATAGATGGCGCCGAAGCCGATCACGACGAGAAGGCCGAGAGCGACCACGATCCGCGGGTAGCGAACGCCAAACTCGGCGATCTTGCCGCAGAAGTGCTTCAGCGCATTCATCGCCCGGTCGTGGCTCTTGAGATTGGCCGCATAGGCCTTGGCGTTGCGCGGGATGAGCGACCGGGTGAGCAGAGGGACGAGCGAGATCCCGACCACGAAAGCGATCGCCGTGGACAGGGCGCCAGCGATGCCGAAGGTCATGATCAGGGCCGATTGGGAGAAGAGCAGCGCGATGAAGGACGCCGCCGCCGTGGCGGTGGCGAGCACGCAGGCGGGACCCACCACGAGCACGGCATAACGCGCCGACTTGATGCGGCGGTCTCCTTCGAGCAGCCGGTTGCGCATGGCCACGGTCAGCTGCATGGAATCGGAGAAGCCGAGTACCATGATCAGCGGGATCATGACGTTGAGGAACAGGTTGAGCTTGAAGCCGAGCCAGCCGAAGAGACCGAGCGACCAGACGATGGCGACGACCGGAGGAAGAGCGGCGATCAGCATCAGCGAGAAGCGCCGGAAAAAGGCGTAGGCGATCACCGCTCCGAACAGGAAGCCGAGCGCGTTGTAAAGGTTGCGGTCGTGCTCGACCGCGTTCCTGATCTCGAGCTGCATCACCGGCGCGCCGGAGAGCTGCATCTTGAGTGTCGTGCCCTTCAGATTTTCTTCCGCCGTGTCGTGAATCTGCTGAACGACGGAATTCAGGCCCTTGCTCTCGACGACCTGGCGATCGAGCGCGAGCAGGATGAGGGTCAGCGTGCCGTCGTCGGAGAGGAGCTTGCCGGAGATGATCTCGTTGCGGCGCACCTTGTCGATGAGGTCCTTATAGGCCTCGCCCTTGGGAAGGGCCGCCGGGAAGACCGGGCCCGGCACCTTGCCGGCCTCCGGCGCCTCGCGGGCCGAGAACAGCGAGACCTCGCCCGCCATGCCGTCGACGAATTGCAGATTGATGACGAGGTTGCGCAGCGCCTGGATGGAATTGCGCGCGAGCAGGTCCTTGCCGCTTACCACGATGAGAACGTCGTACTCGCTTGAGGGAAAGCGCTCGGAGATGGTCTCGTAGTCGTGGAACTCGGGCGTGTCGGTGCGGAACAGCTCGGAGAGCGAATCGTCGACCCTGAGCTTGGTGATGCCGAACAGCGCCGCCACGGTGACCGCGGCCAGGATGGTGGCGACGATGACGGGATAACGAAGCGCGAGAAGGCCGAGCCGCTCGATGCCGAAGCTTAAAGATCGCACCCGTCTCGGTTCGGTCTTTTGCTGCATTGCCCTGGTCCGCCGCCCCCTCCCGGGGACGTGGCGAGCCCCGGACAGCCCCTTTTGTTTGGGCCCCCTTATACCAAAGGTCGGGCTGAAAGCCCTAATCCGATGTGGATCCGGGCCTTATCGCGCGCCGGCGTTTCTGAAAACCGGTGCTCTAGAGATTGAGCGCGGTCTGGACCTGGCGCAGATGGTCGAGCTTGGTCTGGGCGCGATCCCGCGCGATGTCGCCTGCGGCGTCGGCAACGTCTTCCTCGGCATCCTTGATCGCGCCTGCGAGGCTCGCCGCATCGAGCTCGACAAGATCGACGGCCGTTTCGGCAAGGACCGTGAGGCCCGAAGGTCCCACCTCGGCAAAACCGCCGCGGATGAAATAGCGCTGATGCTCGCCGCTCGCATAACCGATGTCGAGCAGCCCGGGCCGGAGCGTCGTGAGCAGCGGCGCGTGATAAGCGAGCACGGTCATGTCGCCTTCGGCGCCGGGCACCAGCACCTGCTCCACTTCGCCCGAGACGAGCAGCCGCTCCGGCGACACGAGCTCGAATTTGAAGGGATCGGGCATGGACGCTAAGCTACCTCGGCGGCGAGCTTCTCGGCCTTAGCCACTGCGTCCTCGATGGTGCCGACCATGTAGAACGCCGCTTCCGGCAAATGGTCGTAGGCGCCGTCGCACAGCCCCTTGAAGCCCTTGATGGTGTCGGCCAGATCGACGAACACGCCGGGAGAGCCGGTGAACACCTCGGCGACATGGAAGGGCTGCGACAGGAAGCGCTCGATTTTTCGCGCACGCGCCACCGTGACCTTGTCCTCCTCGGAGAGCTCGTCCATGCCGAGAATGGCGATGATGTCCTGCAGCGCCTTGTAGCGTTGCAGGATGGCCTGCACGCGGCGAGCGACGGCGTAGTGCTCCTCGCCCACCACCAGCGGCGACAGCATGCGCGAGGTGGAATCGAGCGGGTCTACGGCGGGATAGATGCCCTTCTCGGCGATGCCGCGCGACAGCACGGTGGTGGCGTCAAGATGGGCGAAGGAGGTGGCCGGCGCCGGATCGGTCAGGTCGTCGGCCGGGACGTAGATCGCCTGGACCGAGGTGATCGAGCCCTTCTGCGTCGTGGTGATGCGCTCTTGCAGGGCGCCCATGTCGGTGGCGAGCGTCGGCTGATAGCCCACGGCCGAGGGAATGCGGCCGAGAAGCGCCGACACCTCGGAGCCCGCTTGGGTGAAGCGGAAGATGTTGTCCACGAAGAACAGCACGTCCTGGCCCTGGTCGCGGAAATATTCGGCGACGGTGAGCCCCGAGAGGCCCACCCGCGCGCGGGCGCCGGGCGGCTCGTTCATCTGGCCGTAGACCAGAGCGCATTTGGAGCCGGCCGCGGAGCCGTTGTTCTTCTTCGGGTCCTTGTTCACGCCCGAGTCGATGAACTCGTGATAGAGGTCGTTGCCCTCGCGGGTGCGCTCGCCGACGCCGGCGAACACCGAGAAGCCGCCATGGGCCTTGGCGACGTTGTTGATCAGCTCCTGGATCAGCACCGTCTTGCCCACGCCCGCGCCCCCGAACAGGCCGATCTTGCCGCCCTTGGCATAAGGTGCCAGCAGATCAACGACCTTGATGCCGGTGACGAGGATCTCGGCCTCGGTCGATTGATCGACATAAGACGGCGCCGGGGCATGGATCGGGCGCCTCTCGGCGGTCAGAATAGGCCCCGCCTCGTCGACCGCTTCGCCCACCACATTCATGATGCGCCCCAAGGTCTCGGGGCCAACCGGTACGGCGATCGGCTGGCCGGTATCGACCACCTCCTGGCCGCGCACCAGGCCTTCGGTCGAGTCCATGGCGACGGTGCGCACGGTGCTCTCGCCGAGATGCTGGGCGACTTCGAGCACGAGGCGGTTGCCGTGATTGTCGGTCTCGAGCGCGTTCAGGATCTCAGGCAGATCCTCGCCGAACTGCACGTCGACCACGGCGCCCATGACCTGGCGCACGTGACCCTTGGCGCCCTTGTAGGCGGCCACCTTCGCCTGCTGCTTCCTGGTCTCGGCCACGACGGGGGATTTCTTTGCCATGCTTAAAGGCTCCTTCGAATGACTAGACCGCCTCGGCGCCGGAGATGATCTCGATCAGCTCCTTGGTGATCATGGCCTGGCGCGAGCGGTTATATTTCATGGTGAGGCGATCGATCATATCGCCGGCGTTGCGGGTGGCGTTGTCCATCGCCGACATCTGCGCTCCATAGAACGAGGCTTGGTTCTCGAGCAGCGCCTTGAGGGCCTGCACGGCGATGTTGAGCGGCAGGAGCTCGGTCAGGATCTCGGCCTCGTCGGGCTCGTATTCGTAGACGGCGCCGCCAAGGGCCGCCGCTTGGGAGAGCGCCTCTGCGGGGATCGTGGCCGGGATGATCTGCTGCGCCGTCGGGACCTGGCTGATCACCGAGCGGAAGCGGGAGAAGAAGAGCGTGGCGACGTCGAAGGCGCCCTCGGCGAACAGGCCGATGACCTTCGCCGCGACCGTCTCGGCGTGCTCGAAGTTGAGCTGCCTGATGCCCCTGAACTCGATGAGGTCGATGATGAGCGGCGCGTAGAGGCGCTTCAGCTGATCGAAGCCCTTCTTGCCGACGCAGAGGATCTTCACCTGCTTGCCGTCGGCAAGGAGGCGGTTCACATGCTCGCGGGCAAGCCTCACGATGGCTGAGTTGAAGGCGCCGGCAAGACCGCGCTCGCCGGTGCAGACGACCAGCAAATGGACGTGGTCCTTGCCGGTGCCGACCATCAGCGGCGGGCCGCCGTCGCGCCCTTTGAGCGCGGTGGCGAGATTGGCAAGCACGGCTTCCATGCGGGTGGCATAGGGCCTGGCCGCCTCGGCAGCGCTCTGCGCACGCCGGAGCTTCGCCGCGGCCACCATCTGCATGGCCTTGGTGATCTTCTGGGTCGCCTTGACGCTGGCGATACGGTTGCGGAGCTCCTTCAGCGACGCCATGGATCAGCTCACGCGAAGGCCTTGGCGAATTTGTCGACGGCGGCTTTCAGCTTCTCGCCCGTCTCCTTGGAGATTTCCTTCTGGTCGCGGATCGCGGCGAGAATGTCGGCATGCTCCGTGCGCATGTAGCGGAGCAACTCCTCCTCGAAACGCGGCACATCGGCGACCTTGATCGGATCGAGATAGCCGTTCACGCCGGCATAGATCACCACCACCTGCTCCTCGATCTTCATCGGCGAGAATTGCGGCTGCTTCAAAAGCTCGGTCAGCCGCGCGCCGCGGTTGAGCAGGCGCTGGGTGATGGCGTCGAGGTCGGAGCCGAACTGGGCGAAGGACGCCATCTCGCGATATTGGGCAAGCTCGCCCTTGATCTTGCCGGCCACCTGCTTCATCGCCTTCACCTGCGCGGCAGAGCCCACGCGGGAGACCGAGATGCCGACGTTCACTGCCGGCCTGATGCCCTGATAGAAGAGGTCGGTCTCGAGGAAGATCTGGCCGTCGGTGATGGAGATGACGTTGGTCGGGATATAGGCCGAGACGTCGTTGGCCTGCGTCTCGATCACGGGAAGCGCGGTGAGCGAGCCCGAGCCATTGTCCTTGTTGAGCTTGGCCGCGCGCTCCAAGAGCCGCGAATGGAGATAGAACACGTCGCCCGGATAGGCCTCGCGTCCCGGTGGGCGCCGGAGCAGCAGCGACATCTGGCGATAGGCCACGGCCTGCTTGGAGAGGTCGTCATAGCAGACCAGCGCATGCATGCCGTTGTCGCGGAAATACTCGCCCATGGCGCAGCCGGAGAAGGGCGCCAGGAACTGCATCGGCGCGGGGTCGGACGCGGTGGCGGCGACGATGATGGAATAAGGCAGCGCGCCCTTGTCCTCCAGCACCTTGACGAACTGGGCGACGGTCGAGCGCTTCTGGCCGATGGCGACGTAGATGCAATAGAGTTTGGTCTTCTCGTCGTTGAGCGCGTTGACCGATTTCTGGTTGAGGATGGTGTCGAGGATGATGGCGGTCTTGCCGGTCTGGCGGTCGCCGATGATGAGCTCGCGCTGGCCGCGGCCGATGGGGATGAGCGCGTCGATGGCCTTCAACCCGGTCTGCATCGGCTCGTGCACGGATTGGCGGGGGATGATGCCCGGCGCTTTCACGTCGACGCGGCGCTTCTCGTGGAACTCGATGGGGCCCTTGCCGTCGATCGGGTTGCCCAGAGCATCGACGACGCGGCCGAGCAGGCCCTTGCCGACAGGCACCTCGACGATGGCGCCGGTGCGCTTGACGATGTCGCCTTCCTTGATGTGGCGGTCGTCGCCGAAGATCACGATGCCGACATTGTCGACTTCGAGGTTGAGCGCCATGCCGCGCGTGCCGTCGGCGAACTCGACCATCTCGCCCGCCTGGCACTTGTCGAGGCCATAGACGCGCGCGATGCCGTCGCCCACCGACAGCACCTGGCCGATCTCGGCGACCTCGGCTTCCTGACCGAAATTCTTGATCTGCTCCTTGAGGATCGCGGAGATCTCTGCGGCCCTGATATCCATTAGCCAACCTCTTTCATGGCAACTTTGAGTGAATTGAGCCTGGTGCGCAGCGAGGTATCGACCATGCGGCTGCCGACCTTGACGACGAGGCCGCCGAGCAAGCCCGGATCGACCCTCTCTTCGAGCATCACCTCCTGGCCGAGCGCTGCCTTCAGCGCCTGCTTGAGCGCGGTGATCTGCGCCTCGGTGAGCTTCGCTGCCGTCGTGACCATGGCGCTCGTCTCGCCTCTATGGCGGGCGAGCATGGCGCTGAAGGCGCGGATCATGTCAGGGGTGGCAAACAGACGACGGTTCTTGGCGACGAGGAGAAGGAAGTTCTTGGTCAGCCCTTCGATCTTGAGCTCTTCGAGGATGGCGACGAGCGCGCGGCCCTGCTCCTCGGCGGTGAAGACGGGGCTCTTCACCAGCCGGGTCAGGTCGGCGAAGGCGTCGAGCGCCTCATTGAACCGGTTGAGATCGACGGCGACCTCATCCAGCGCCTTCTGCTCCTTGGCGAGCTCGAAGAGCGCGTTGGCATAGCGGCCCGCAACGCCGGAACTGGT
>JBGQMX010000084.1:0-13642 GCA_041500805.1 Methyloceanibacter sp. | reverse complement strand
GCCACGCGGCGGGCGACCGCCTGTTGAAGGCGGCAGCCGGGCGGCTGTGCAGCTGCGTCACCGGTCGCGACACGGTCGCCAGGTTCGGCGGCCATGAATTCGCCATCGTCCAGCTTGCGGTCGATCCGGCCAAGGACGCCGTCTCTCTGGCCGGCCGCATCATCGAGGCCATGCACACGCCATTCGAGGTCAACTGCCGTCAGCTCGCGCTCGGGGCGAGCATCGGCATCGCGCTTCCCGCGGACAGAAGGGCCGATCCGGCCGAGCTCCTGAAGAATGCCGATCTCGCGCTCCATCGCGCCAAGCGTGAGAACCGCGGCAGCTACCGCTTCTTCGAAGCCGAGATGGACGCGCAGATGCAAACACGGCTCCAGCTGGAGGTGGAGCTGCGGCAAGCCTTCGCGGAAGGAGCCCTCGAGCTGCACTACCAGCCGATCGTGAACTTGCGCACCAGGCACGTCAGCGGTTTCGAGGCGCTGCTGCGCTGGGCCCATCCGAGCCGCGGGATGGTCTCCCCGGCCGATTTCATTCCCATCGCCGAGGAGACGAGCCTCATCGTCTCGATCGGCGAGTGGGTGTTGCGGCAGGCCTGCGCCGAGGCGGCGCGCTGGCCGGAGCCGGCCAGGGTCGCGGTCAATCTGTCGGCCGCCCAGCTCAAGGTCGGCAATCTCGTCGAGACCGTCACGCGGGCCCTTGCCGAGGCCGGCCTGCCCGGCTGCCGCCTCGAGCTCGAGATCACCGAGTCGCTTCTTCTATGGAACGACGAGCTCACGCTCTCGACGCTGGCCAACCTCCGCGCCATGGGCGTGCGTATCGCGCTCGACGATTTCGGCATCGGCTATTCCTCGTTGGCCTATCTGCACAGCTTCTCCTTCGACAAGATCAAAATCGATCGCTCTTTCGTGAGCCAGCTCACGCTGAACAAGAACGCCGCTGCCATCCTGCATGCCATCGCCGCCCTCGGCCATAACCTCGATATCGATACGACCGCCGAGGGCGTGGAGACGGAAGCGCAGCTCGCGGCAGTGCTGGCTCTCGGTTGCACCGAGATGCAAGGAAACCTCGTCAGCCGCGCCCGGCCGACTGAGGAGCTGTCGCAATTCTTCGCCAAGCACCGCACGGCCCTCGGCGACGCGGCCTAGGCCCGGCGGGAGAGACCCCGCCCACGGTCACTGGACGCGGCTTGAGGCACCGCCCAATTTCCGTCATTGCCGGGCTTGACCCGGCAATCCATTCCACGGGCTTTTCCACCGCTGAGGGTAACGGCATGGATGCCCGGATCAAGTCCGGGCATGACGCGTTGAGGGGGCTTCAGGCGTTTGCACATGCTCCGGCCGGAAGCCCATGCCGAGAATGCGCGCCGGGATGCGGCGCAGAAGCGGAAACCATTGCAGGAGCTTCACCGCGAGCGGTGGCCTTGGCGTGGTCTTGCGGGCCAGCACGTTGCTGATGACGCGATCCTGGATGAAGAGTTGCAGTCTTTGCATGGCGCGCGTCGGCCATTCGCGCCGCTCCTGCACCTTGTTCAAGATTTCGAGCGGCACCGTCCTTTCGCGGAGCGGCTCCCAGAGGATGTTGGCAGCGGCGACAGCGTCCTGAATAGCGAGGTTGATGCCGACCCCGCCGACCGGGGACATGGCGTGAGCCGCATCGCCGATGCACAGAAGGCCCGGCCGCGACCAGCGCTTGAGGCGATCGACGCTGACCGTGAGAAGCTTCACGTCGTCCCAGGAGGCGATCTCGTGCACCCGGTCGGCGAGCGCCGGGTTCAGCGCGACGATGGCAGCGCGGAACGCCGCCAAGCCCGTCGCACGCATCTTGTCGTAGCCGCCCTTCGGGATGACATAGGCGCATTGCCAATAGTCGCCGCGATCGAGCATGACGAAGACGACGCCAGCCTGAATCCGTCCAAGCGTTTGCTGGGCGTCGCCGGGGCGTTTGGAGAGCCGCAACCACAGCACGTCCATGGGGGCGCCGAGATCCTCGATCTCAAGTCCGGCACGCTCGCGGATGTCGGAATGGCGGCCGTCGGCGCCCACGACGAGATCGGCGCGGACCTCGAGCGGCCCATCCGGCGTCTCGGCGCGGAGGCCCACCACGCGGTCCTCCGCGACGATGAGATCGGTCGCCCGCGCCTGCATGCGCAGGTGAAAGGCCGGATAGCGGCGCGCCTGCTCGGCCAGAAAATTGAGGAAGTCCCATTGCGGCATCAAGGTGATGAACTTGCAATGGGTCGGCAGATAGCGGAAATCGCCGATCACCACCGTCTCGTCGCCGATTTGGCCCGTGAGCTCGCGTACCTCTTGGTGGGGCCGCCTGAGGAACTCATCAAGCAGCCCAAGCTCGTACATGATCTGGAGCGTCGAGGGATGGATGGTGTCGCCGCGGAAGTCGCGCAGAAAGTCGGCGTGCTTCTCCAGCACGACGACGTCGATCCCGGCGCGAGCCAGCAGGAAGCCCAGCATCATGCCGGCCGGCCCGCCTCCGGCGATCGCGCAAGCTGTGGTGATGGTCTCGTTCACCCATTTGCCTCGGCAACGACCTTGCGGTGGTGGGACAGGTCGGGGAAGCGCGGCTCCTTGCCGTTGAGCGGGCTCTCGGGATCCCAGGCATAGGCGATGGTGGTGAAGCGCGCCTGGAGCGCATCGTAGAGCAGCAGCCTGCCGACGAGGCTCTCGCCGATACCGAGCAGCTCCTTGACCACTTCGACCGCCTGCAAGCTCCCCATCACGCCCGCGACCGCACCGAGAATGCCGGCTTCGGAGCAGGGCGGCACGGTCCCTTCCGGCGGCGGCTCTGGGAAGAGGCAGCGATAAGATGGGCGCGGGTTCCCCGCTTCGTCGCGCTCGAAGGCGCGGAAGGTGGTGAGGTGGCCGTCGAAAGGCCCGACCGCCGCAAAGACGAGCGGCCGCTTCGCGAAATAGCAGGAATCGTTGACGAGATAGCGCGTGGCGAAATTGTCGGAGCCGTCGGCGACGATGTCGTAGCCGCGGACGATGTCGATGGCGTTCTCAGGCACGAGCCGCGTCGTGTAAAGGCGCGTCTCCACATGCGGGTTGAGGCGCTCAAGCGCGTTGGCCGCACTTCTCGTCTTGAACTTCCCCACGCTTCCCGTGTCGTGGACGATCTGCCGCTGCAGATTGTCGAGGCTCACGCGGTCGTTGTCGATGATGCCGATGGTGCCGATGCCGGCGGCGGCGAGATAAAGGATGAGCGGCGAGCCAAGGCCGCCGGCGCCCACGACGAGCACGCGCGCGGCCTTCAGCTTCTGCTGGCCCTCGCCGCCGATCTCCTTCAGCACCAGCTGGCGCTTGTAGCGCAGGATCTCCTCGGGAGTGAGCATGATGGCTTCAACTTATGTCATCCACGGAGGCGCTGCCAGGGAGGAGCAAGAGGCGCCTTCGAGGGCACCACGTTCTCCATCCCTCCCCTTGACGGGGAGGGCGGTCGGCGGCGCGAGCGCCGACGACGGGGTGGGGTGAATGTCGTGGGTGGGGTGGTTCGCGGTTGATAAACTTGCCCCCACCCGGCGCGCCAGGGCGCGCCGACCTCCCCACAAGGGGGAGGTATGGAGCAAGGTGCACCGCTGTTACGAACCGGTGGAGCCGAAACCCCCTTTGCCGCGCTCAGTAGTGCCAAGCTCACCAGCGGCGGCGACCTCAACTTGGGTGACGGGAGAGACGACGAGCTGGGCGATACGGTCGCCGCGCTGGACCAAGAATGTGTCGCTGCCGAGATTGATGAGGAGCACCTTCACCTCGCCGCGATAATCGGCGTCGATCGTGCCGGGGCTGTTCAGAACGGTCACGCCATGCTTCAGCGCGAGCCCCGACCGAGGGCGGACTTGCGCCTCGTAGCCTTGGGGCAATTCGAATGCAAAACCCGTAGGCACGAGCGCCCGATCGCTGGGCGCGAGACTGACGGGGGCCTCTTCCGTGACGGCGGCCACGAGGTCGAGCCCGGCGGCATGCGCCGATTGATAAGAGGGAAGCGGCAGCCCCCCGCCATGGGACAGGCGCAGGATCCGGACGGTGACGCTTGCCTTCGGCGCCCGCGCCTCGCTCATTCAGCGGCCGAGCGAAGTGAGGAAAGGGCCTCGGCGGCGCGGGCAAGCAGCCGCGCCGCCATCTCGTCCTTGCTCATCGGCGGCCAGTCCTCGACGCCCTGCTCGGTCACGAGATGGACTTGCGTATGGTCGCCGCCCATGGCGCCGGTCCCAGGCCAGACGTCGTTGGCCACGATCCAGTCGGCGCCCTTCCTGCCGCGTTTGGCTTTTGCGTTCTCGATCAGGTTCTCGGTCTCGGCGGCAAAGCCGATAACGAGGCGCGGGCGTTGTGGGCCGGGCTTGGAGAGGGTCGCCAGGATGTCCGGGTTGAGGGTGAGCCTGAGGGTGGTCTCGGTTCCCTGATGCGGCTTTTTCAGCTTCTGCGGCGCCTCGTCCGACGCGCGCCAGTCGGCGACGGCAGCGGCACAGATCGCGAGATCGGCGGGAAGCGCAGCAAGAGTGGCGGCGAGCATCTCATGCGCGGTCTCGACGCTCACCACGCTCACGCCATCAGGATCGGGAAGCGTGACCGGGCCGCTCACCAGCGTCACCTCGGCGCCGAGGGCGGCGGCGGCGCGGGCCAAGGCATAGCCCTGCTTGCCCGAGGAGCGGTTGGCGAGATAGCGGACGGGATCGATCGGCTCATGCGTCGGGCCGGAGGTGATCAGCACGCGGCGGCCACGGAGTGGCAAGCCGAGCGCCCTCAAGGGCGTGCCTGGCGCTCCCCCCTTTGTGCCGAGCGCACCCGCGATGGCCTCGAGGATGGCGACAGGTTCCGCCATGCGGCCGGGCCCATATTCGCCGCACGCCATCTCGCCCTCATCGGGGCCGACGAACAGGATCCCGTCGCCGCGGAGCGTCGCCATGTTCCTCCGCGTGGCCGGATGCTGCCACATGCGCACATTCATGGCAGGCGCGGCCAAGACCCTCTTGTCGGTGGCAAGCAGAACGGCGGTGGCGAGGTCGGAGGCCAGGCCATGGGCCATCTTGGCGAGGAGGTCTGCGGTTGCGGGCGCAACGACGATCAGGTCGGCCTCGCGCGACAGGCGGATATGTCCGATCTCCGCCTCGTCCTTGAGGTCGAACAGGTCGGTGAAGGCCTTCTCCTCGGTGAGCACCGAGAGCGACAAGGGTGTGACGAACTCGGCGCCGCCTTTTGTCAGGATCGCGCACAACGAGGCGCCCCGCTCCTTCAAGCGGCGGATCAGCTCGAGGCTCTTGTAGGCGGCGATGCCGCCGCCGACGATGAGCAGGATGCGCTTGTTTTGCACCTGTTCCTCACTCGGTTGTCATGCCCGGCTTTATGCCGGGCATCCACGTCTTCGACTAGATCAAAATCGTGGATGGCCGGGACAAGCCCGGCCATGACTAACATTAGGTGTTAGCGGGCAAAAATCAAAACAACAGCGATGGCGGCGAGCGCCAGCGCGCCGACCCAGATGCCGATGCGGGTCGTGCGGTTCTGCCGGCTTTGCGCCTCGGCCAGGCGCTCGACGGTATCGTTGTCGAGGCGCAAGCCCTCCTCGGCCATGGACGCAAAGGCGTCGGCCGTGCGCTCGGCCTGGCCGAGCAGCTTCGGGATGTCGCCGACGAAGCGCCCGACGCTCGCCGCGCCTTCAGCTGCCGCCTCAATGCGGGCGCCAGCGCCAAGCTCCTTTTCCAGCCACTCCCGCGCCACGGGGTCGGCCACGACCCACATGTTCAGCTCGGGGTCGAGGCTCCTTCCCACGCCCTCCACCACCACCATGGTCTTCTGCAGGAGCAGCAGCTCGGGCCGCGTCTGCATGTCGAAGACTTCGGTGTATTGGAAGAGCTGGCCCAGGAGCTGCGCCATGGAGATCTCGCTCGCCGGGCGATCCATGATCGGCTCGCCGATGGCGCGGAGCGCTTGGGCGAACTGGGCGACCGCGTGCCGCCGCGGCACGTAGCCCGCCTCGAAATGCACCTCGGCAACGCGGGTATAGTTGCGGTTGATGAAGCCGTGCAGGATCTCGGCGAGGAAGCGCCGCTCCTTCAAGCCAAGCCGCCCCATGATGCCGAAATCGACGGCGACGATGCGGCCCTGGTCGTCGACGAACAGGTTCCCCGGATGCATGTCGGCATGGAAGAAGCCGTCGCGCATGGCGTGGCGGAGGAAGGTCTGCATCAGCCGGGCGCCGAGCGCCTTCAGGTCGTGGCCCGCCGCGCGCAAGGCCGCATGGTCGGCGATCGGAATGCCGTCGATCCATTCAAGCGTCAGCACGCGGCGCGCGCTCCGCGTCCAATCGACCTCCGGCACGCGGAAGCCTTCGTCGTTCTTGGAGTTCTCAGCCATCTCGGAGAGGGCCGCAGCCTCCATGCGCAAATCCATCTCAATGGCGACGGACTTGGCGAGCGTGTCGACCACGGCGATCGGCCGCAAGCGGCGCGAGGGACGATGCAGCCGCTCGACCATGCGGGCGGCGAAGAAATAGCTGTCGAGGTCCTGCTGGAAGCGCTGCTCGATGCCGGGTCTCAGCACCTTCACCGCCACAGGCTTGAGCGTCCCGTCGGGCCTTCGCACCTTGGCCTTGTGCACCTGCGCGATCGAGGCGGCAGCGACCGGAGGACCGAACTCGGCGAAGAGCGTGTCGAGAGGGCTTCCCAGCGCCTCCTCGACCGCTTGCCGCGCCTCGGCTTGCGAAAAAGGCGGCAGGCGATCCTGCAGCGTCGAGAGATCGCGGGCGAGCTCGCGCCCGATGATGTCGTCGCGGGTGGCGAGGAACTGGCCAAGCTTGATGTAGGAGGGGCCGAGTGAGGTGAGCGCGGTGGAGAGCCGCGCCTCGTTCCCCACCTCTCCTGCACCGTTCTTGCGCAGCGGCGCGGTCACGCGGCTGAACAGCGCAAGCGGCGCCGGAAGATTCGCCTGCTCGGGCATCACGCGCGCGCCGCTCCAGGCGATGACGACACCCGCCCGCGTGAGCCGCGCCATATTGGCGATGGCGTTCACCTTTAGGTCCTCATCACAGTCGCCAGGCGGAGTGGATGGCCGCGATCCCGCCGGTGAGATTACGGTAGCGCGCTCGCTCGAAGCCGGCATTCTCGATCAATCCCATGAAGGTTTTCTGATCGGGGAAGCGGCGGATGCTCTCCACAAGATAGCGGTAGGAGGCGCTGTCGCCGGTCACGAGGCCGCCAAGCACCGGGATCGCGTTGAAGGAATAGGCATCGTAAAGCCTGTCGAGCACCGGCACCTCCACGCTCGAGAATTCAAGGCAGAGAAACCGCCCGCCGGGCTTAAGCACGCGGAAGGCCTCGGCAAGTGCTGCCTCCATATGGGTGAGGTTGCGCATGCCGAAAGCGATCGTGTAGGCGTCGAAGCTCCGTTCGGTGAAGGGCAAAGCCTCCGCATTGCCGCGCACGAAGCTGAGCCGGTCCGCTTTCCTTTCGCCGCGCACCCGCCCCACCTCGATCATCTCGGCGCTGATGTCGCAGACCACGGCGCTCGCCCCCTTCCCTGCCGCTTCCATAAAGCGAAGGGCGACATCGCCGGTGCCCCCGGCAACGTCGAGAAGGGCGAAAGGAACGGCGCTTTTCGGCGGTGCGAGCCAGGCGAGAAGCTCGCTTTTCCACAGCCGGTGGAGGCCGCCCGACATCAGGTCGTTCATCAGATCGTAGCGGCGCGCGACCTTGGCAAAAACCTCGTTCACAAGGCCTTGCTTTGTCT
This sequence comes from Methyloceanibacter sp., assembly GCA_041500805.1. GTDB lineage: Bacteria > Pseudomonadota > Alphaproteobacteria > Rhizobiales > Methyloligellaceae > Methyloceanibacter. Next base: position 5,912 of record JBGQMX010000084.1, on the reverse strand, counting down.
CACCCGCGACATCGGCAAAGCCGAAGCTCGCCTTCGCGTTTGCGGCACCAGGGCTCTCAAGGTCCTCGTTCATGCGCGGGACAATAGCGCAAGGCCCGAGATCAGGCTATTGTTGCAGCGCAACGGAGCTTCTTCCGCAGTGCGATATGGCGGTTCATCATGCCGGAGCTTCCCGAGGTCGAGACCGTGCGCCGGGGATTGGAGCCAATCCTGGTCGGCAACGCGTTCGCGCGCGTCGAGCAGAGGCGCGGCGATTTGCGCTTCCCCCTGCCCAAGCATTTCGGGGCGAGGCTTGAGGGGCGGAAGGTCGAGGCGCTCGACCGGCGCGCCAAATATCTGCTCGCCCGCCTCGACGACGGCGAGGTGCTGGTGATGCATCTCGGCATGACCGGCCGCTTCAGCATCGATGCTGCCAACGGCGCGGCGAGCGTTCCTGGGCGTTTCGCCCATCCTCAGGCCGACATCCCGAAGCACGAGCATATCGTGTTTCATCTCGGCGACGGCACGGCGGTCCGCTACACCGACGCGCGACGCTTCGGGCTGATGGACCTCATACGTGCCGACACACTCGAAAGCCACGCGCTGTTCAAGGGCCTCGGCGTCGAGCCGCTCAGCCCCGCCTTCACGCCCGCGTGGCTCGCGTCAAAGCTCAAGGGCAAGGCCACCTCGATGAAGGCCGCCCTTGTCGACCAGAGGCTGATCGCAGGGCTCGGCAATATCTACGCTTCAGAGGCGCTCTACCGCGCCCGCATCTCTCCGCTCAAGCTCGCGGGCTCGCTCGCCACGAAATCGGGCAAGCCGACGCCCAAGATTGAAGCGCTGGTCACCGCCGTCAAGGCGGTGCTCGAAGATGCGATCAAGGCCGGCGGCTCCTCGTTGCGCGATTACAAGCGCGCCGACGGCTCGCTCGGGGACTTCCAACACAGATTCAAGGTCTATGGCCGCGAAGGCAAAAAATGCCAAGCAAAAGGCTGCAGCGGCACGGTGCGGCGCATCGTCCAGGGAGGACGCTCCACCTTCTACTGTCCAACCTGTCAACGCTAGGGGACTAGAACCATCATGCTGAATGTCTTCACCGCTCACGAACCGGAAACACCGAAGGCGAACGGCGCCTACGAGACGATCCTCGCCACCAGAAAGGGCAAGGTCGGCCTCATCACGCTGAACCGTCCGCATGCCTTGAACGCGCTCAACACGCAGCTGATCAGCGAGCTCAACCGCGCGCTTGACGGCTTCGAGGCGGATAGCGGAATCGGCTGCATCGTCATCACCGGCAACGAGAAGGCCTTTGCCGCCGGCGTCGACATCAAGGAGATGCACAAGAAGACCTTCGTCGAGGCCTATGGCGGCGATTTCCTCGCGCCTTTCGACCGGATCGGGAGCTGCCGCAAGCCGATCATCGCGGCGGTGGGAGGCTACGCGCTTGGCGGCGGCTGCGAACTTGCCATGGCTTGCGACATCATCCTTGCCGCCGACAATGCCGTGTTCGGCCAGCCCGAGATCACGCTCGGCATCATGCCGGGCAACGGCGGCACGCAGAGGCTGACGCGGGCCGTGGGTAAGGCCAAGGCCATGGAGCTTTGCCTTACCGGGCGGCGCATGAAAGCCGAGGAGGCCGAGAGCTCGGGCCTGGTGAGCCGGATCGTGCCGGTCGCAGAGCTCCACGACGAGGCGATGAAGGTCGCCGACAAGATCGCCAACCTGTCGCAGCACGCGGTGATGATGATCAAGGAGGCGATCAATCGCGGCTTTGCAACGACGCTTGCGGAAGGCGCAAGATTCGAGCGCGGCCAGTTCTATTCTCTGTTCGCCACCGAAGACCAGAAAGAGGGCATGGCCGCCTTCATCGAGAAGCGCGCGCCCGTGTTCACGAACCGGTAAGCGAGTTAATCGCCGCCGGAGGGTGCTGCATAGGGTCCGTCTGAGGAAGGCGGCTCCGATCGAAATGTACCCTGGATCGGTCGGCTGAGCAGCGACGTCAGCCGGGTCTTGGCGAGCTCCGCACAGAGGCCCTCGGGAACTCTTTGAGGAAGACTTGCAGCACGGCCTCGTTGGTTTGTGTCTTTCACCACCCCCTGGTACACTTTGATCGAGGGTTCTGCACCTCAGCCTCCGCGGCGGCCCTATGGCGTGAAATGCGGGACGCCCTCGCCGCTGAGCCGCCCTTTTTTGCCGGTTCTTGCCGGTAAATGCCGAGTCTACACTGGCTTCCTAACCATCTACCGTCTCAGGCGGCTGAATCCCGCAGAAAAACTGCATGCATAATGACATATCCCTGGACGCACCCGATGACGGTCTCTCCCAACCGCGTTCGGCTTGCGTCTACACGACCCTGATCGGCGGCTATGAGAAGCTCAACGAGCAGCCCGTCGCCACCGCTTCCCGACTACCCTTCATTTGCTTGACCGACGACCCATCGCTGCGGAGCGAGACTTGGCAGCTCTGTAAGGTCACCCCCTTGTTTGGTATGGACCCAGTCCGCAGCCAGCGTATCCTGAAGATCCGTCCGCACGACTATCTGCCAGGCTTCGATTGCTCCCTCTATATCGACAATAGCGTAATCCTAACCGAGCCGCCGGAGCACGTGATCGAACGCTATTTGGGGCCAGGGGGATTCTCTTTGCCTGAGCACAGCTTTCGGGAAAGTGTGCTCGACGAGTTTCTGGAAGTGGCGTGCCAGGGCCTTGACGACCAGAATCGGGTCTTTGAGCAGTTGAACCACTACACGATCGAGTGTCCCGAGATCCTGCAGGAGAAGCCCTACGCGACCGGCGTTCTCTTGCGTAACCACCGCGACCCCAGGGTCCGTGCGATGCTCGATGCCTGGATGGCGCATGTGCAACGCTATTCCCGCCGCGATCAGTTGTCAGCCAACCTCGCCTTTCGCTTTGCCGGTCTCAAACCGGACGTTATGCCGATCGACATCCGCGGGTCGTGGTTCCATTCCTGGCCGCATATCGAGGGACGCGGCGGCAAGACTGGCATGCGGGCCCCGCCTATTTCGGACACTCCCCCGAGTGCACGCATTAGGAAGTTGGAGCAGGAGAATAAAGCCCTTCGCGCCTCGACAATTGAGCTGACCGCGAGTGTTGAGGAGCCGCGGCGTAAGCACGATGCAATTGACTCGCTTCAGCGCGAGCTTGCCGCTGAGAGAGCACAGAAAGAAGCCCTTCGCCGCCGTGCGACGGAGCTCGAGGAGTCTCTCAGGAGGGAGAAGCTGCACAATATGGCCCTGCTCGGCTCTACCAGCTGGAGGATGATGGCTCCAGGGCGCCGCGCTGTAAGACTGTTCCGCGATTTCGTTAGCTCGGCCCAACGGCTCTTGCAGCAAATCTCGCCAATAGGCGGCGAGGTACCGGCTGCCTCCACCTTTGGGGGCCTCCGGGCTGAGCTGCATGTCGACCCCGCGGATGAACGTGGTCGGCAGCTCATCGCTGCAGGAGGGGCGCTAAATCCCAACACCCACCGAATGTGGCAGAGGCTGCTCGATCGCGGTAGCTGGACTCATATCGTAGACGTGGGGGCAAACTACGGTGAAATGCTGATCAAAGCGCACCTCCCCCATCGGGCGCACATTCTCGCTTTTGAACCAAACCCGGTGGTGTTGCCGTATCTGAAGAGGAATTTGGCCGCGGCCGGGGTTAAGGCGGAGATTATCGCGAGCGCGGTCTCGCACCGTGCGGGCAGCGCCCGGCTCCTCATCGATAAAGGCTGGTCGGGCATGAGCCGTCTCGCCGATGGCCAGGCTGCCCCGAACCTTGAGACCCACGACGTGCTGACCGTGCCTACCACGACGCTCAGCGCCGCACTTGGCGGTGTTCCAGCGGCAATCGGTATGCGGGCGCTCATCAAGATCGATGTGGAGGGCCACGAGGTCTCAGTGCTGCAAGGACTCGTGGACGTGTTGGATGGCATGGATGATTTCGCCGCGCTCGTGGAAGTCCTCTGCCTGTCGCCGGCTGACGTCGATTGGATCGCGGACAACTTCAATGTTGAGCTGTACGAGCTCGCCTCGGAATCTCTCGTGCCGTTCAGCCCAGGCGAAGGGAAGCGTCTGTCGGAGAGTTTGGCGGGAGGCCGCTTCTACTCGAATGACATCGCATTGCGTCAGAAGCGGCGGCTTTGAGCCGCCACGCTGAGCGTCCAGGGCTTCACACCCGGTAATAGTCGCGGTACCAGGCGACGAAACGCTCGATCCCCACCTCGAGCGGGGTTCCGGGCTGAAATCCGGTCGCCTCCTTCAGCGCCTCCACGTCGGCGTGGGTCTCAGCCGCGTCCCCGGGCTGCGCCGGCAGGAGCTCGATCTTGGCCTTCCGCCCCAGCACCTTCTCGATCGCGGCGATATAGTCGAGGAGGCTGACGGGGCTGTGGTTGCCAATATTGTAGAGCCGGAAGGGCGCCGAAGAGGTCGCAGGGTCAGGCGCCTCGGCGCGCCAATCGGGATCGGGGGTTGCGACCGTATCGAGGAGGCGCAGCACGCCTTCGACCGCGTCGTCGACATAGGTGAAGTCCCGGACGTGATGGCCGTAGTTGAAGACCTGGATGGGCTCGTCGGCGAGGATTTTGCGGGTGAACAGGAACAGCGACATGTCGGGGCGCCCCCATGGGCCGTAAACCGTGAAGAATCTGAGCCCGGTCACGGGAAGCGCGAAGAGATGGGCATAAGCGTGCGCCATCAGCTCGTTTGCCTTCTTCGTCGCACCATAAAGGCTCACGGGATGATCGGCCGTGTCGCTCTCGCTAAAGGGCAGCTTGCGGTTCGCCCCATAGACCGAGCTCGACGAGGCATAGACGAGATGCTCCACGCCGTGGTGCCGGCAGCCCTCAAGCACGTGCAGGAAGCCCGCGACGTTTGAGTTGATATAGGCGTGCGGGTGCTCGAGGGAATAGCGCACGCCGGCTTGCGCCGCGAGATGGACCACGCGGCTCGGCTTCTCCTCGGCGAAAGTGGCCTCGATCATCGTCCTGTCGCCGAGGTCGGCCTTGATGAAGCGGAAGCGCTCGCGCTCCTTAAGCCGGGCAAGGCGCGCCTCTTTCAGCGACACATCGTAATAAGGATTGAGGTTGTCGAGGCCGATCACCTCGTGCCCGCGATCGATGAGACGGGCCGCCGTGTGATAGCCAATGAAGCCGGCGGCGCCGGTGACCAGGATTCGCATGTTGTCGCTTCGTCGCCTCTCGCCTCAGGGCATGGCCGGAAAGAGCCGCGAAACAAGAGCCACCGAGACCTCGCCGTGTCAATTGCAGGCGAGCTTGCGCACCTTCCCCGGCTGTTCGCTTAGGTTGACGCTGCTATGGGCGCTCGCTATAGAGCACCACAATCACCCGCTGACGTTTCCCGCGCTTTCTTCCCCGCCTCAAGGCCGAAGGGCGCGTTCCAAGGATCAAGCCATGGCCAACACGAAATCGGCAAAGAAAGCCGCTCGCCAGACCGTCCGCCGCACCGCCACGAACAAAGCACGGCGGACCCGCATGCGTAGCTCGGTGCGCAAGGTGGAAGAGGCGATCGCCGCCGGCGACAAAGAGGCCGCCCGGGTGGCCTTGAAAGAAGCCGAGCCGATTATCGCTCGCACGGCGCAAAAAGGCATGGTCCATCGCAAGACTGCATCGCGCAAAGTGTCCCGCCTGTCCAAGCGCGTCGGCGCCATGGAAAGCGCCTAAAAGCAAAAAATCCGCTCCTGTTGCCTTGCGGCAACAAAGGACGCGCGCTCGCCCGCGCTTCCGAACATGTCAATTCAACGAAGATTTCAACTGCTTGACCTCGAGGTCAAAGTAGAGGCGGCCGGGAGCCGCTGATCCCGATTTGCCTCCACAAAAAAAATCGTGTAACAGTCCACACGGCGGAAGGCCCGCTTTCGGGCTGCAAGGCGGCCGCGCCTCGGGTGAATCCGTCTTGCAGGACAGAGGCTTGG
>JBGQMX010000083.1:0-14052 GCA_041500805.1 Methyloceanibacter sp. | reverse complement strand
GTCCCGGGCGATAGCCGATTGCTGAGTGCGCGCGATTGTTTCGTGAACCAGGCCATGCTCACCGGCGAGGCCTATCCGGTCAAGAAACAAGCGGGCGATCTTGCCGCTCCCGCCGATGAAGTGTCCGGCGCGTCGAATTTTCTGTTCATGGGTACGTCCGTCATCAGCGGCACGGCGCGCGCCCTGGTGTGCCGGACAGGGCGTGCGACGGAGCTTGGCGGGCTCGCCGGAGAGCTCGCTGCGCAGCGGCCCCCTGACGCGTTCGCCATTGGAATTCGACGCTTCGGGTTCCTGATGCTGCGCCTGACGATCTTCCTCGTGCTGTTCGTGCTGCTCACCAATGTGGTGTTCCATCGGCCGTGGCTTGAATCGCTACTGTTCGCTCTGGCGCTCGCCGTTGGCCTCACGCCAGAGCTTCTGCCCATGGTGGTTACGGTGACTCTGGCGAATGGAGCAAGTCGGCTCGCTCGGCGCCGCGTCATCGTCAAGCGTCTTGCCGCCATTCACGATCTCGGCGCCATGGACGTGCTCTGCACCGACAAGACCGGCACGCTCACGGAGTCATGCATCAGCGTGGCCGGCCATGTTGACGCCGGCGGCAACCCCAGCGAAGGCGTATACTCCTTGGCCTATCTCAACAGCGCCTTCGAGAGCGGCATCAAGAGTCCGCTGGACGAGGCGATCCTTGGCCACCGGCGGCTCGACGTCACCGCTTGGCATAAGATCGACGAGGTGCCGTTCGATTTTGAACGCCGCCGCGTCTCCGTGCTCATCGATAACGGCGCCACGCGCCTCCTGGTGGTGAAGGGCGCGCCCGAGGACATCATCCGGCTCTCGGTGGAGTACGAGACAGCCGACGGAGTGGGGCGGGCGCTCGATGATCGAGAACGCCAAAAGCTATTGCAGCTCTTCGAGCAGCTCGGGGAAGAGGGCTATCGCGTCCTCGGCGTGGCGTCCCGTTCCATGGCCCGCAGCCATGACAGCGCCGTCGTCAGCGACGAGGCCAAGCTCACCTTTTCCGGCTTCGTCACCTTTATCGACCCACCGAAAGCCGACGCCGCGGCCGCCATCAAGGCGCTCGCTGCGATCGGTGTCGAGGTCAAGATCCTGACCGGCGACAACGAGCAGGTGGCGCGGCATCTCTGTAATGCGATCGGCGTGCCGATTACGGGCACGCTCACGGGGCGGGAGCTCGTGCCTATGACCGAGGAGGCGCTCCGCGCGCGCGTGGCATCGGTGAATCTTTTCTGCCGCGTGACCCCGCAGCAGAAGGAGCGAATTCTCTTAGCCTTGAAGCGGACGGGCAGAGTTGTCGGCTTTCTCGGGGACGGCATCAACGACGCTTCGGCGCTGCATGCGGCGGACGTCGGCATCTCGGTCGAGGGCGCCGCTGACGTCGCCAAAGAGGCGGCCGATCTCGTGCTGCTCGAGCACGATCTCGCCGTTGTCCACGACGGCGTGATCGAAGGCCGCCGCACGGTCGAGAACGTCACCAAATACATCCTGATGGGAGCGAGCTCGAACTTCGGCAATATGTTCAGCATGGCCGGCGCGGCTCTTTTCTTGCCGTATCTGCCCATGCTGCCGACCCAGGTCCTTCTTAACAACCTCCTCTACGATGTCTCGGAGGTGGGCGTGCCGTTTGATCACGTGGATGCCGAAGCGCTGCAAAAGCCGGTGCGTTGGAATATTGAGTTTATTGAGCGCTTCATGCTCGTGCTCGGACCCGTCAGCTCGCTCTTCGATTTCCTCACCTTTTTCGCATTGCTGTGGCTGTTTGGCGCGAGCGAGCCGATGTTTCAGACCGGCTGGTTCATCGAGTCCCTGGCCACCCAGTCCCTTGTCATATTTGTCATCAGAACCCGCAAGGCGCCGTGGCGGAGCTTTCCACATCCGTTGCTGACCGTCTTGACGATCGGAGTCGTTCTGCTGGGGCTGCTTATTCCGCTGACGCCGCTCGGTCCCGTGTTCGGCTTGGTCGCGCTGCCGCCGGGCTATTATCTGTTTCTCGGGGGCGCCGTTCCCGCCTATTTGCTTCTTGTCGAAGGGGTCAAGCAGCTCCTTTACCGGTCGCGCTGGGGAGCAGCGCCCTAGCGCCGTATTGTGATGCCGAGAAGGAGCCCGAGCCCGAGCGCGATGCCGAGCGCCGACACGGGGTCGCGCCTGACGGCAGTCTCGACGGCGGTTACGGCTTCGCTCGCCGTGTCCTGCGCGCGCTCGATCTGATGCTCACCGCTGCGCTTGAGCTGGCCGGTGAGGGCCTCGACGTCCCGACGCAGCGTCGCAAGATGCTTGGCGATCTCCTGGATTTCCTCGCTGAGAGCCTGGTGGCTTGGCATTTCGGCGTCGTTCGAGGCCATGTCTTTCTCCTTTGTCCGCTGTCTCGCTGAAGATTGGAAAGACCATTGGCGATAACAGTCAAGGCGTCATTGCGTGACAATCACACCATCCTAGGGCCCTGTCCCTAGCGGTGGAGACGGTTCCACAACAGGCCAAAGACCAGACCGGTGAGGTAGCCGATGCCGCCCGTGACGAGGACCAGGATCGCGGCTCTCACGAGCTCGAACGGTTCGATGACGTAGACCGGTTTGATGAAATGAATCCAGAAGATGAAGTCGATGAAGGGTTGCGCCCAGCCGAGCGCCACCAAGAGCGACCAGGTGAAATGCCATGCGGCGAGCAGCCCGCCAAGGGCGAGGCCGGCTTTGTTCGGATTGATGCGTCCCATGGCGCCTCCTCGAGGGGCTTGGGGCAAGCACCCTGGCATGGGCTACATATCCCCTTCGCCGATCTAGGCCTTGATTCACCTCAATCCGGAATTTACCGAAGCAGGACCGACCCCCGGGGCACAGGCTTATGTTCCGCCAAGGGCGGGTAACGGCTAGAATTCGTCATGCATGCCCCGGCTGTAACCCGCTCGGAGGATGGCCGCGTGGAGCGCCTCTTTAGAGCCCTCCGCGATCCGGCCACCACCACGCGCACCCATTATTGGGCCGCGACCGCGGCCGTGTTGCTGCTGCTCATGCTGCGCTGGGGCCTGCAGCCCTGGCTGCAGGACCGGGCCTCTTTCATCATCTTCATCCCCGCCGTCCTGCTCGCCGCCGCTCTAGGCGGTCTTGGCCCCGGACTTCTTGCCACTGGCCTAAGCGTCATTCTGGGCGTGCTACTGCTTCTCAGCACTGGCAGCCTCACCCACCCCGAGCTGCTCGAGGCTATCGTCTTCGCCGCCGTGGGCGGCGGCATCTCTTGGTTTGGCGAGCAGCTCCGCCGCACCAGAGTCCGCAGCCACCGGCACGCGCAAGACCTGCGGTCGCGAGAGGCGCATCTCCGCTCGATCCTCGACGCCGTCCCCGATGCCACCGTCGTCATCGACGAGAACGGCGTCATTCAATCCTTCAGCGCCGCGGCCGAGCGCCTCTTCGGCTATCGGGAGGCCGCCGTCGTCGGCAGCAATGTCAGCATGCTCATGCCGAGTCCCTATCGCGAGGAGCATGACCGCTATATTGGGCGCTATCTCGCCACCGGCGAGAAGCGGATCATCGGCATCGACCGGGTCGTCAGCGGCCAGCGCAAGGACGGATCGACCTTTCCCATGAAGCTCGAGGTCGGCGAGATGACATCGGGAGAACGCCGCTTCTTCACCGGCTTCATTCGCGACCTCACCGAGCGGCAGGAGACCGAGCATCAGCTACAGGAGCTACAGACCGAGTTGGCGCGGCTGTCGCGGCTGACGGCTATGGGCGAGATGGCCTCCACCTTGGCGCATGAGATCAACCAGCCGCTTTCGGCGATCTCGAACTATCTGCAAGGGTGCACCCGGCTCCTTGAAACCATGGAGCACCCCAATGCCCAGAAGGTCCGTGACGCGCTGGCCGAGACCACCAAGCAGACGCTGCGTGCCGGCCACATCATCCGTCAGCTCCGCGAGTTCGTGGCGCGCGGGGAGACCGAGAAGCATCCCGAGAACATCAACAAGCTCGTCGAGGAAGCAAGCGCGCTCGCTCTCGTGGGGGCCAAGGAGGAGGGGGTCAAGACCCTGTTCCACTTCGACATCCGCCTCGATCCCGTCCTGGTGGAGAAGGTCCAGATCCAGCAGGTCCTGCTCAATCTCATGCGCAATGCCATCGAGGCCATGCACGGCTGCCCGCGGAAGGAATTGCTGGTGGCGACGGCCACGGCGGACAAGGACATGATCGAGGTCAGCGTCGCCGACACCGGCAGCGGCCTTGCCGAGGAGATCAGGGACCGGCTGTTTCAGCCCTTCGTGACGACGAAGCCAGCCGGTATGGGCGTGGGGCTGTCGATTTCCAAGCGCATCATCGAGGCCCATGGCGGCGAGATGTGGGCCGAGCCCAATCCGGGCGGCGGGACGGTGTTCCGCTTCACCTTGGAATCGGCTGGCGAGGCGGGTGCTCCCGATGCCGGCTAACCGGGTCGTCCATATCATCGACGACGACGAGGGCGTGCGGCACTCGCTTGCCTTTCTGTTGAGCTCGGCGGGGCTCGCGGTGCGCCTCTACGACTCGGCGGCGGCGTTTCTCCTCGACCTCCCGAGCGCGCAAGAAGGGTGTCTCATCACCGATGTGCGCATGCCCGGGATGACTGGGCTTGAGCTTCTGCACGAGCTGAAGGCGAAAGCCTGCGGTCTTCCCGCCATCGTCATCACCGGCTATGGCGATGTGTCGCTCGCGGTCGAAGCGATGAAGGCGGGCGCCATCGATTTCATCGAGAAGCCGTTCGACCAGGAGGCGCTGCTGAGCGCGGTCGAGGCCGCTCTCGACCGCCGCAAGATGGAGGCGAGGGGAGGGGAGGACCGCGCGGCAGTCGCGGCGAAGCTCGCTCTCCTGTCCGAGCGCGAGCGGCAGGTGCTCGAGGGCCTGATCGCGGGACATCCGAACAAGACCATCGCCTATAACCTCGGCATCAGCCCCCGCACCGTCGAGGTCTACCGCTCCAATCTGATGACCAAGATGGAGGCCAAGAGCCTCTCCGAGCTGATCCGGATGGCGATCCTTGCGCAAATTCCCCCGGCGAACCGCAGCGCGGGCTAGGGCGGGACGGGGAAGCGGCGTTTACGTCGTTTGACCTAGCTCAAAGCGGGCGCCCCCAATCAGCCTAGTTTTCCTCGAAATGCTGAGTGAGGCGAGGGATGCAAGACGACCCGAAGGAGACGGATGTGGCAGAGGCGGGGACCATTCTGATTGCCACGAGCGACGGAGTCTTGGCGGATTCGTTGCGCTTCTCGCTCGAGCTTGAGGGCTTCGACGCGGAGTTCTGCGACGAGTGCTCCCTGCTTCCTGCCATGACCGCAAGGAAACCCCCTGGCTGTCTCGTGCTCGATCAGGATGTGTTCACGCGCATGGTGGATAGCGAGGCCGAGCCGCTCCTTGCCGAAATCGGCATCCCGGTCGTGTTGATGGTGGGCCATACGACCCAGCGCGTGCTTGCCCGCGCCAAAGCCGCCGGGGTGACCAAGGTGATCGAGAAGCCGCTGCTGGGAGGGGTCCTGTTTGACGCGATCAGGACGGCCCTCCGGGAGAAAGGGTCAAGCCCAGCCCTCAGGCCCTCTTAAGGGCATTTCGCGGCCCGTCGTCGGAATCCGCCTGCACCTACGTAGTTTCCCTTAAGTGTCCTTCACGAATTTCGGCGCCTTGGAGGAAGGCGTACGACTTGCGTCAGGCAAACCGACTCACTCGGAGGATCGACGATGCTGACGCAGAGCGCCGTTACCCAATCGCCTCACCTTCATCGTCACCCCTCGTTCCTACCGAGCCCGAAATCTGTCGCGCCCGACTCGCTTTCCTCCGCCGGCGTTTCCATGAGCTTTAGCCGGAACGCGGAGATTTATGCCGAAGGGGAGGCCTCAGGCTACGTCTACAAGGTCGTCTCCGGCGTCGTCCGCGTCTCCAATCTCCTTCCCGACGGGCGCCGCCAGATCAGCGCCTTCCATATGCCGGGCGACATGTTCGGTTTCGAGAGCGATGTGATCCACCATGCCTCGGCCGAAGCGGTCGTGCCGATCAAGGTCATAGCCTACAAGTGGCAAGGCCTGCTTGGGACGGGACCCCAGTCGAATGGCGTCGTGCGCGAGCTGCTGAGGCTCACCATGATCGGGCTTAGGCAAAGCCGGGAGCATCTCCTCCTGCTCGGCCGCAAGAACGCGCTGGAGCGCCTGGCGGCGTTTCTCCTCGACATGACCGGCCGCTCAGGCTCGAAGATCGTGCTCGACCTTGCCATGCCGCGCCACGACATTGCCGATTATCTCGGCTTGACCCTTGAGACCGTCTCCCGCATGTTCGCCGAGCTCAAGGATCTGGGCACGATCAAGCTCGAATCGGCAAGGCGCGTGCACGTGCTCGATAGGGCCAAGCTCAAGGCCATGAGTGCCTGAACGCCCGCTTGGGGCCGGTCGGGGCGCCACCGACACTTTATATATAGGCGCCGAGAGGCGAGGGTCTGCCATGGATGCGCGCATCGTCTTTGCACTTGGCGTGTTCTTGCTCATCGGGGCGGGACCGGCATCGGCCGGCCCCGTGACCAGCGCCCCCGATCCCGTCCACGGCAAGGACTTGGCGGGGAGCCTCTGCTCCAACTGCCATCTCGTCGGCAACGGCCAGCAGCACCAGGCCAATGCCGATATTCCGAGCTTCCACGAGATCGCCAACATGAAGGAGGAGACCGCGGGCAGCATCATGGGGCATATCGTGCTCCCCAAGCACCCGATGCCGACGATTCCGCTCACCAAAAGCGAGCTTGCCGACCTCGCCGCCTATATTCTCAGCCTGCGCGATCCAGAATAGCGATAGGTGCAGGATTTAGCCGCCGCGCCATGATGCCCGATGATCTCTTCCGGGCGTCCTGTCAGGGTGACATAATCGCGTTTGCCGCCGTCGCTCAACGATCAGGACCTGACCCATGAAGCACGCAAAACTTTGGTACGTCATCGCCGATGGCGGCAGGGCGCGTTTCGTCGAGCGCGACGAGACCGGCGCCTTCAAGACGGTGCTAAGCTTCGTCTCATCGGAGCTGCATGAACGCTCTCACGACCTCGGGCTTGACCACCCGGCGCGGGTCAAGGAGAGCGCCAATTCGGCGCATCACGCCATCGAGCCGCGCCGCGATCTGCATATGGCCGCCAAGGAGGATTTCGTGAAGCTCGTGGCCGAAACGCTCGATGCCGAGCACGGGCGCGGGCAATTCGACAGTCTGGTCCTCGTCGCCCCGCCGCGCGTGCTGACCGAGCTGAAGCAGTACCTCTCCAAGCCGATGGCGAAGCTCGTGGTCGATGGACTGCAAAAGGACCTGACCAAGGTCTCCGACTACGATCTCGCCCAGCATCTTCTCCCGGCCCGCTAGACCCACGCTCTGTTGTCATTCCCGCGAAAGCGGGAATCCAGTAGCCAGCGGCGTCACTTCTATTATTGCCGCCGCCCGGTCAAGTCGGGGAATGACAATTAGCGGGTTAGGAATCCCCGACGCTCAATAAGCGGGCTCTGCCGATAGCTCTGCCGTGTCCTGCAGGCCCGCGGGGAGCTTCAGCCGCACCTTGCGGATCGAGAGATCCTCAGGATCGGGGGAGACCTCGAAGCCAAGCGCGCGACACATCTCGAGCATGGGCAGATTGCTCGCCAGCACGTCGCCGACCAGCGCGCGCAAGCCTTCCTTCTCGGCATAGCGGATGAGGTGGCGCATCAGCGCCCAGCCGATGCCCGTGCCCTTGAGGTCGCTGCGCACGATGATGGCGTACTCGCCCTTGGTGTAATCGGGATCGGCCGCAAGCCGCGCCACGCCGAGCAGCTCCTTCCGCTCCTTGTCCAGCGCCACGAAGGCCATGGCGCGGGCATAGTCGATCTGGGTGAATCTCGCGATGAACTTGTGGGAGAACTCCTTGCGCGGCGTGAGGAAGCGGAAACGGATGTCCTCCGGCGAGAGCTTCTCGACGAACGCGCCATAGAGATGCTCGTCGGCGGGCAGGATCGGACGAATGAAGATTCGATAACCGTTATCGGTGCCGGCCCAGGCCTCCCATTGATTGGGGTAGGGCCTGATGGCGAGACGCGGATTGGGGCCTTCCATTTCCACTTCGCGGGGCTCGATGCGAATGCGGGCGTCAAGCGCAATGACCCCCGTCTCGTCGGCAAGGAGCGGATTGATGTCGAGCTCCTTGACTGCCGGGCAGTCGACGACAAGCTGCGACACCCGCGTGAGCGCTTCGGCGATGGCGGCAAGATCGGCCGGCGGCCGGTCGCGATAGCCTTGGAGCAGCTTGAAGATGCGGGTCTGCTCCATGAGGTCGCGGGCAAGCTCCACATCGAGGGGCGGAAGCGCCACCGCCGTATCGTGGATGATCTCTGTCGCCGTGCCGCCGGCCCCGAACAGAATCATCGGGCCGAACAGGCGGTCCTCGTAGACGCCCAGCAGCAGCTCATGCGCCTTGGGGCGCATGACCATGGGCTGCACCGTGAAGCCTTGTAGGCGCGCTTCGGGGCGAAGCTCCGCCACGCGCTGCTGCATCCGCTCCGCTGCGCGGCGGGCCTCTTGGGCGGAGTGCAATCCGAGGCGAACGCCGCCGATATCGGACTTATGGGAGATGTCCTCGGAGAGGATCTTGACCACGAGCGACGGTGATTGCTGCAACAGGCCAACGGCGATGGCTTCGACCTCTTCCGGCGAGGCGGCGACGCGCGTCGCGACCGTCGGGATGCCGTAGGCGGAGAGGACCGCTTTGGCTTCCGGCTCGGTCAGGAGCGTGCGCCCTGAAGCAGCGGCAGCGCGCATGATCGAGCGCGCCGCCTCATCGGCCACCCGGGTCCGCTCGGTCTGCCGCGGCGGGGTCCGCATCAAGGCCTCCTGCGCCTTGGTGTACTGCCAGAGATAGAAGAAGCCTTTGACCGCGTCGGTCGGCGACTCGTAGCTGGGGATGGAGACCTCGCGGAACTTGCGGCGCCCGCCTGCGGCCGCCGCCTCGCCGAGCCAGTTGGTCAGGATCGGCGGCACCCTCTCCGCCTGCGGCGCCCGCGCGATCGCCTCGATCACCGCCTTGGCCGCGTCAGTCGAAGAGGCAAGCGCCGTGGGGCAATTGATGACGAGAATGGCGTCGGCCTTGCAGTTCGGCAGGATGGCATCGAGCGCTGCGGCATAGCGCTCGGGCGCGGCGTCGCCGATGATGTCCACCGGATTTGCCCGCGACCAGTTGGCGGGAAGCACCTTGTCGAGCTCGGCGACCACGCCCTCGCTCAATGGCGCGAGCCGCCCGCCCGATTGGATCAGATCGTCGACCGCGAGCACCCCGGCACCGCCGCCGTTGGTCACGATCAGGAGCTCGTTGCCGGCGATCGGCTTCAACGAGGTGAGCGTCTCGGCGGCGGCGAACAGCTCTTCAAGCTCTTCCACGCGCACCAGCCCTGCGCGCCGGAACGCGGCGCCGACGGCGGCATCGCCCCCGGCGAGCGCGCCAGTATGGGTGGCTGCCGCCCGCGCCGATTCCTGGTAGCGGCCGGACTTGATCACGACCACGGGCTTCGCCCGTGCCGCCGAGCGCGCCGCCGACATGAACTTGCGCGCGGCCGGTATGGTCTCGAGATAGAGCAGGATCGCGTTCGTCGACACGTCGGCGGCGAGGAAATCGAGAAGGTCGCCGACATCGACATCGGCCATGTCGCCCATGGAGATGACATAGGAGAAGCCGATCCCGCGCGCCGCCGCCCAATCGAGGATGCCGGTCACCAGCGCCCCCGATTGGGAGAGGAACGCGAGCTTGCCGCGTTGTGGCCGGTTCAACCCGAAATTGGCATGCAGCCCGAGCCCCGGCACCGCAAGCCCGAGGCAATTCGGGCCGATGATGCGCAAGCAGCAAGGCCGCGCCTGATCGAGCATCGCCTGCCTGAGCTCGGCCCCGAAACCTGCTGTGATAACGGCCGCCGCGCGCGTGCCCTTCGCGCCGAGTGCTCCGATCAGCGCCGGCACGGTCGTGGGCGGCGTGGCGATCACCGCAAGCTCGGGCGCCTCGGGCAGCGCTTCAATGTCGGGATAGCAGCGATGCCCGGCGATCGTCGCATGGTGCGGATTGACGAGATAGACGTCTCCGGCAAAGCCGCCCTTGAGGACGTTGTCGGTCAGCACCTTGCCGACCGAATGAGCCTCCGTGCTCGCGCCGATGACGGCAACCGAACGAGGCGCGAGAGCATGTTCGAGATTACGGACCGTCATGAACGCTCGCGCGTGGGACCTCTCAAGGCAACGCCTTCAGCGGCAAGACGGCGACCACCCGGAACGTCCGCAAGACGTCGTCATGCTCCTTGATCGAGACATACTGCCCCAGCGTGAACTTATGATTGCCGAAGCGGTAGCCGGCCTCGTCGTCGTCAGGGTCGCCGAGGAGATCGTAATGAAAGGCCCAGGAGCCTCCCGGCTTGCGGATCAGGTGCCCGACCTCGTCAGGCTGGCCGTTCCAGAAACGGCGCACGCGGCACCGGTCGCGGGCCCCTTTCCACTCCGTCTCCGAAATGTGGCCATCCGGCCCAAGGGGCGCGGTGAACTCATAGCCACGTTCGCGGCTTCCATCCGGGAAGTCGTGGTCGCGGGCAAGCTCCAGGCGAATCTTGCTTAAGCTCATGAAATCCTCCGGATCGTCTTAGAGCATGATCCGGAAAAGTGGGAACCGGTTTTCCGAAAAGATCATGCTCAAACAAAGTGCTAAAGCGCTATCGCGATTCGATAGCGCTTTAGAGCGCGTCGTCTGAAAATTTCATGACAAACCGAGAGCAGGCCTGGGCTGCCATAGCCTTGAGGGAGATCAAGCCGCCGCCAATAGGGCAAAATAGCGTCGCCCGAGCGGGATGTTCAAGCCATTGCGGCGAGGCTTCGCCAAGACTGGAATTCGCCAAGACTGCTATGAAACTGGCCAAGGCTCTAATGGAACAGGCATGACGGCCGCTTCACCCGCTCGTAGCGACCCCAAAGGCCGCGTGCTCTACGACAAGCTCAAAGCGGCCTTGGTCACGCCGATCCGCGCCATGCGGCTGCGCTATTTGCCGCTGCTGATGATCTATTACGCCTATGGCGCGCTCGGCCTGGTTGCCATTGCCGAGGCCTTCTGGATCAAGGAGGCCTTGACGCTTAACCCCGCCGAGCTTGCCGCCATCGCCGTCTGGCTCACCTTGCCCTGGACCATCAAGATGGTGTTCGGGCAGCTCGCCGATTCGGTGCCGATCTTCGGCTCGCAGCGCAGGGCCTATGTCTTGATCGGCGCCGCGCTGGTCGCCTCGGGGCTGATCATGCTTGCCGGCGCCGCCGGCGGCTGGATCGTCTTTGCGAGCAAGAATGCGCTCTATGTGATGGCGCAGCTCCTCATCGTCATCGGCGTGGTGCTGCAGGACGTCATCGCCGACGCCATGACCACCGAGGTCGTGGAGCGGCTGCGCCCCGACGGCAGCAAGCGGCCGGAAGCCGAGGTCCAGCGCGAGCTCGGTCTCGTGCAGGTGCTGGGCCGGCTCGCGCTCTGGTCGGGCATCCTGTCGGTGGCCGGGCTCTCGGGCTGGCTCGCGCAGATCTACAGCTACCAGACCGTCTTCCTGCTCGGGCTCGCGGTGCCGGCCACCTCGCTCACGGGAGCGTTGCTGGTGCGCCTCGACAAGTCGGCGCCCAAGGCCATCGATTGGCGCATCCTTGGCGGCGGTCTTCTCTTCGGTGCGGCGGTCCTTGCCATCGGCCTCAGCGGTATGCCGTTCGGTCAGGAGATCGTCTTCATCATCTCGCTCACCGTGATCGCGCTCATGCTCGCCCGGGTCGCGCAAGATGTCGACGAGGTGCATCGCAAGCGGATCTTCTACGCGGCTCTGGTGATCTTCCTGTTCCGGGCGACGCCGGGGGTTGGCGAAGGCTATCGCTGGTTCACCATCGACGTGCTCGGCTTCGACGAGGCCTTTTACGGCACCTTGGCGCAAATCGGCGCAGGCCTCAGCCTCGCCGGCGCCTGGCTTTTCTCCGATGTCATCACGCGCCAGCCGATCGCCAAGGTGCTGCTCTGGGTCACCATCGCCGGCATCATCTTCTCGCTGCCGAGCATCGCGCTGGCGCTCCGCCTCGATGAATGGACGAAGGCGATGTTCGGCTTCGGCGCCCGCACCATCGCGCTGGTCGATACCACGGCGGCCTCGCCTTTCGCCGAGCTCAGCATGATCCCGGCGCTCACCCTGGTTGCGGTGAATGCCCCCGCCGGAAGGCGCGCCACCTGGTTCGCGCTGATGGCGTCCTTGATGAATGTCGCGCTCGTGGCAGGAGCGCTGCAGACCAAATATCTGAACGTCCTGTTCGAGGTCGGCCGCGGCTCTTACGCCAATCTTCCGGCGCTCACCATCGCCGCCGTGGCCATCGGCTTCATCGTGCCGGTCGCAGGCATCCTCGCCTTCGGCAAGCGCGCAACCTGATGATCCAAACGGCGGGCAGGAACAATCGGCAATTGAAGCCAGAATAGTTCCTACCCTCCCTGCGTCTCTTACTGGACAAGATTGGAAACGCTGGCAGCATGCCATGGGCTAGCCTTCGCTCCGCCATCGAGGCAGCAAAGGAAGCTCCCGCAAGAAGCTTTGTGAGTGAAGTCCCGAGCTTGGATGGTTCTGGAGTCCATCTTGCTCACGTGTACCCCTTGAACATTTCCGCTTCTCCCTCTGCCCTTTCCCTGCGACGGATCGCGGAACCCGCGCGTTCCATGCGGAAGAGCTGGTTCGCCGGGGCCATTGCCGCGGTGGCGGCGTTTGTCGCGCTTATCGGTTTCGGCGCCCGCGCCGCCGATGAGACCCCCGCCGTTCCTGGCACGCCGCCGGTCGTGAAGATCGTCATTCACTATCTCGGCAAGGCCTATGACGAGCCGCCGCCGTTATCCCTCGTCGATCCGATCCTCACCGACAACGGCGTGCAGGGTGCGCGTCTTGCCATCCAAGACAACAACAAGAGCGGCCAGTTTCTCGGCCAGCAATACGACCTCGTCGAGGACATCTTGCCTGCCGACGGCGACGTCGCCGCCAAGGCCAAGGAGATCCTGAAGGACGGTCCCGCCATCATCGTCGCCGACCTCGAGGCCAAAGACTTGCTGGCGGTTGCCGATCTCCCCGGGGCGAAGGACTCCCTCATCTTCAATATTCGCATGAGCGACGACGCGCTCCGCCAGGAGCAATGCCGGTTCAACATTTTCCATGTGGCGCCGAGCTCGGCCATGCGCGCCGACGCTCTCGCCCAATATCTCATCTGGAAGAAGTGGCCCAAATGGTTCGTGCTCAAGGGCACGGCCCCTTCCGACAAGGACTATGCCGCCGCCGTCGAGCGCGCCGCCGGCCGCTTCGGCGGCAAGATCGTCGAGCAGCGCGAATATACCTTCGACACCGCCAATCCGCGCACCGACTCAGGCCATCAGCAAATTCAGACGCAAATGCCTGAGGTCACGCAAGGCGCTCCCGAGCACGACGTGGTGTGGGTGGTCGACACCACCGAGCGCTTCGGCGAATACGTGCCCTACCGGGATTACGACCCGCGGCCCGTGGTCGGCACCCAAGGCTTGACCGCGGTCGCCTGGCATCGCTCCTACGAGCAATATGCCGGCACGCAGATGCAGCACCGGTTCGAGCGCGCCGCTAAACGCATCATGACCGAGCGCGACTATTCGGCCTGGATCGCCGTACGCGCGGTCGGCGAAGCGGTGACGAGGTCGAACAAGACCGACGTCAAGGACATAAGCGACTACCTTCTCTCCGCCGCGTTCACCGTCGCCGCCTTCAAGGGGGAGGGGCTCTCGTTCCGCACTTGGGACCATCAGCTCCGCCAGCCGATGCTGATCACCGGCGCCCGCTCGCTCGTCTCCATGTCGCCGCAGGAAGGCTTCCTGCACCCGAAATTCCTCACCGATACGCTGGGCTTCGACGAGCCCGAGACCAAGTGCAAGTTTCCCAAATAGATCAACAAGGTACGGAGATGAAGCGCCCCATCCTGACTGCCACTGCCGCCACCCTGCTGCTGGCCACCGCCTCACCCGCGCTCGCGCTCACCATTTTCGTGTCC
>JBGQMX010000082.1:0-14158 GCA_041500805.1 Methyloceanibacter sp. | reverse complement strand
GGGACCGGGAAATAGCCGCCCTTGGTGCGCGGCCGGTGACCGAGATTGCCCATCTCATATTCGGTGTCCATGTTCGAGGGCAGCTCGATCGAGTCGATCTTGTAGCCGCAATTGAACGGCTCGGCGGCGAAGCGGACGTCGTCAAACACGAAGAACTCCGCCTCCGGCCCGAACACGGCCGTGTCGCCGAGGCCGGTCTGCTGCAGATAGGCTTGCGCCTTGCCGGCGATGCCGCGCGGATCGCGCTCATAGGGTTCGTTGGTCAAGGGCTCGAGCACGTCGCAGAACACCGCGAGCGTGCTTTGCGCAAAGAACGGGTCGAGCACGGCAGAATCTGGATCCGGCATCAGCTTCATGTCCGACTCGTTGATCGCCTTCCAGCCGGCGATCGACGAGCCGTCGAACATGATCCCGTCGTTGAAGGCGTCCTCGTCCATCTCCCGCACGTCCATGGTGAGATGCTGCATCTTGCCCCGCGGATCGGTGAAGCGCAGATCGACGTACTTGATCTCCTCGTCCTTGATCTTCTTGGTCACACTCTTAGCGTCTGCCATCGTACTCCCCTGTCAATTGCATGCCTGTGATTTGCATCATGAACGCCGCCTTTACGGGATTGGCGGCGGAAAGATCAGCTCCGGCCCGCGCCCTGCCGGCGTTTGGCTGGCCATCCTCGTCAGATGGCATCGTTGCCTGTCTCGCCCGTACGGATGCGCACGGCTTCCTCCACATTCGACACGAAGATCTTCCCATCGCCGATGCGGCCGGTCTTGGCCGAGGCGATGATGGCGTCGATCGCCTTCTCCACCATGTTGTCGCCGAGCACGAGCTCGAGCTTCACCTTGGGCAGGAAGTCGACGACGTATTCGGCGCCGCGATAGAGCTCGGTGTGGCCTTTCTGGCGTCCGAACCCTTTGGCCTCGGTCACCGTGATGCCCTGAAGTCCTATCTCTTGTAGGGCTTCCTTCACCTCATCGAGCTTGAATGGCTTGATGATCGCTTCAATCTTTTTCATTGTTTTGCTGCACCTCCCTTGGACGCAAAACAAACGCTTAGCCGCGCGCTTCCGCCCGTTGTCTCGAAAAGACTGTGGGCCAGCCGAAGCACGCCCTATGCCAATCCTCCGGACGCAAGTTTTATCCCTCGTTTCAAGCCTCTATCACGACTGGGCGGAGGTTGGCGGCGGCGCGGGAAGCATCGCTGCTTAAGGATTAGGCTGCTTGCATAAAGATTAAGCAGATTTGCCGGGCCTGCGCCATGATTGTTCTCTGCCCCGCCTTTGCTCTACAACCAGCGCCTGGCGGCGATGAACGGGAAACCATGATCGAGCTTCTGATCGCAGAGGAGATGGCGCGCGCCGACCGTCTCACCATCGAGGGTGGGGTGCCGGGCGAGACGCTCATGGAGAATGCCGGACGCGCCGTAAGCGATGAGGTCTTCCTCCGCTTTCCCGATGCCGGCACGGTCGCGGTCCTGTGCGGCCCTGGCAACAATGGCGGCGACGGCTTCGTCGCGGCGCGCCACCTCCAAGAGCGGGGCTATAAGGTCAGGCTCGGCTTCGACGGCGATCCGGCGCGCTTGCCTCAGGATGCTGCCGCCATGGCCAGACGCTGGAGCAGCGCGTGCGAGCCGCTTCGCCCAGACATTCTCGCCGGCGCCGATGTCGTGGTTGACGCTCTCTTCGGAGCGGGCCTCTCCCGCCCGATCGAAGGCGAGCTTGCCGCCTTGATCGATAGCGTGAACGCTTCCGGTCTTCCCGTCGTAGCCGTCGACGTGCCGAGCGGCATCGACGGCACCACCAGCGCGGTCAGGGGCACGGCCATCCGCGCCATTGCGACCGTGACCTTCTTCCGCCTCAAGCCCGGGCATTTGCTCTTGCCGGGGCGGGCGCATTGCGGGGAGGTGAGGCTCGCCGAGATCGGCATTCCGGAGAGCGTGCTCGCCACCATTGCGCCTAAAACCTTCGTCAATGCGCCCGCGCTCTGGCTCGCGCGCTTTCCCTGGCCGAAGCCGGAAAGCCACAAATATGCCCGCGGCCATGCCGTGGTGGTGTCGGGGCCTGTCTATAGCACGGGGGCGGCAAGGCTCGGTGCCCGCGGCGCGCTCCGGGCAGGCGCCGGCCTTGTTACCGTCGCAAGCCCGCGGGACGCCATCGCGGTCAATGCCTCTCAGCTTACCGCCATCATGGTGCGCGAGGCCGACGACGCGCGCGGGCTCACGAGCCTTCTTGCCGATCCGCGCAAGAACGCCGTCCTGATCGGGCCTGGCGTGGGGGTAGGGGAGCGCACCAAGGAGATGGTGCTGGCCGCTCTCGCCTCGAAGGCCGCGATCGTGCTCGACGCCGACGTGCTCACCTCCTTTGCCGAAGACCCTGGCCGGCTCTTCGCCGAGATCTTGTCGCGCGCGGGCCCGGTCGTGCTCACGCCCCATGACGGGGAGTTCGCCCGGCTTTTCGGCGACGATCCGTCCGTCTCCAAGCTCGAGCGGGCGCGGGAAGCGGCCTCCCGTTCGGGCGCCTTCGTCGCGCTCAAAGGTTCCGACACGGTGGTCGCCGCACCTGACGGCACCGCCTCGATCAACGCCACCACGAGCCCATGGCTTGCGACCGCCGGCACCGGCGACGTTCTGGCCGGGATGATTCTCGGGCTGCTCGCCCAAGGGATGCCGGGCTTCGCGGGGGCAAGCGCTGCGGTCTGGCTGCACGGGGCGGCAGCACGCGCCTTCGGGCCAGGGCTCATCGCCGAGGACGTGCCGGAGATGCTGCCGTCCGTGCTGCGCGAGCTTGCGGGGGATGCCTCTGCCAACCGTCATCCGCTCGTTGGAGCGCTGAAGGGGCTGGCGCATGTACCGGCGACACCGCCCTCACGCAGCCTGCCGATCCTCTCTTGAGCAAGAAAACCTAGCGAAATAGCCTCTCCGATACGGCTTGGTGACCCTTTGTTGACACACTCCGACCTTATGGGGGACATGAGAGGCAAGGTTTGTGGGGGAGCGGGTTCCCTGGCCGCCAATGCAATCGTCGCTTGCTAAGTTTTCCGGGCTTATTCTCGTCCTCATAGCGCTCGCCTCGGGAGGCGCCAGCGCCGATGAGGACAAGACCCTATTGCGCGCCCGCGAGGGCGCCTCGGCGCTCATGCGCGGGCAGTATGACAAGGCCATTGCCGCCTATGACGAGGCGCTGGCGGCCCCGGAGATCGCCGATTTCATCGAGGCGAGCATCTATAGCGATCGCGGCGTCGCCAAATGGCGGCTGAAGCAGACCAAGGAAGCGATTGACGATTTCAACAAGTCGATCCAGCTCTCGCCCGAGAACGCCACGGTCTACAACAACCGCGGCAACGCGCTCATGGATCTCGGCCATCCCGATGAGGCGGTGAAGGACTTCGACCGGGCGATCGCGCTCTCGCCCAATTACGGGGCGGCCCACAACAACCGGGGCAACGCGCATGCGGCGCTTGGCCAATACGAGCCCGCCTTTCAGGATTTCCGCAAGGCCGTGGAGCTGATGCCGACCAGCGCGGTGCCGTTCAACGGACGCGGCAAGGCCCATTCCGAGCTCAAGCGCTATCACGCTGCGGTGCGCGACCTGACCCGCGCCGTCACCCTCAACCCGAAATATGCCGCGGCCTTTCACAATCGCGCCGACGCCTATCTCGCCATCGCCATGTATAAAGAGGCTGCCGACGATGCCACCCAGGCCATCGCCCTCGAGCCCGAGCAGCCCAATCCCGACCTCTTGCTGCTGCGCGCTCGCGCCTATGCGGGCGACAAGAAATTCAACCCCGCCTTGGACGATTTGAACAAAGTCATCGAGCTGAAGCCTGATGTCGCCGATGCCTATATCGAGCGCGGCATCGTATTCACGCAAACCCGCCGCTTCGACGACGCGATTGGCGATTTGACCCGCGCCATAGAGATCGATCCCAAGAGCGTGAAGGCTTATGCCATGCGCGCTTCGGCGCGGCTCCAGGCCGAGGCCAATGACGACGCCCTGAGCGACGTCAATCAGGCTCTTCTGATTGCTAACAACGATCCGCTCGCTTTGCGCATCAGGGGGAATGTCTACGAGGCATTGACCCGTAACGACGACGCGATCGCCGATTACAACACCGCCCTCGCGCAAGACCCGTTTCAGACCGAGAGCCGTGAGGCGCTGCAGCGCCTCGGCCAGGAGGTGCCGCCGGAGGAGGGGCAGCCCTTGGGGCCGCCCCTCTCAGGCTGGGTGATCAAAGAGCCGGAATCGGGCCGCTACATCGCCAGCAACCCGAAATACGCATCCCTCAGGGTCGAACTTGAGATGTTCGGGTCGGGCAAGCCCAGGATCGTGGAATGGAAGCTCTTGAAGGACGCGCTCTCCGGCATCGGGCTGCTGCAGTACTACGCGGGCGACTTCGGCGAAGGGCAGGATACGAGCCTCGAATATGTGGCCATCGTCGATATCCGTGCCAACAAGGTCCTCTCCGTCGAGCCCCATAGCTGGGGGCCGGCGGCCGCCCAATGGAACTGGCAGGCCGTCTCCGTGGTGGTCACCGACCCCGACGGAAATGCCAACGAGGTCCAGCTCCGCAAAGCGAGGAGAACCGCTCCGGCCGGCCCCACCGATTTTTGGGGATTTGAGCAGCCGCGCACCAGTGACAGTGGCGCGAGCGGTGGCGCTGGCGCTGGCGCTGGCGGCGGCGGCCGGCGCGCCGCACGTCGTGGCGGAGGCGACAGCGGCGGTGGCGGTGGTGGCGGCGGTATGTTCGGCTGGCTGTTTCGCTGATGCTTGCCGCATCTCGCCCGTCTCCCGGGCATGACAAGACCGTCGCATGACCCTGTTCCTGGCGAGCGTGCGCGATGCCGGCGAGGCCGAGATGGCGATGAGCGCCGGCGCCGATATCATCGACCTAAAAGATCCGGAGAGTGGCGCGCTCGGCGCTCTTGACCGCGCGACGATCGAGGCTTGCGTGCGGCGCCTCGCCGGACGGGCGCCCGTGAGCGCGACCATCGGCGACCTCGCGCTCGATGGGGAGGCCATCCGCGACGCTGTGCTGGCGACGGCCGCCTTAGGCGTGGATTACGTCAAGCTTGGCCTCCTTCCGGGAGGTGACGCGCGCGCCGGTCTGCGCCTCCTCGAGGCCGACAGGTCGCGCGTCCGTCTCATCCTCGTCCTCTTCGCCGATGCCCTGCCGGACTTCGACGCAGTCGGAGAAGCGGCAAGGATCGGCGCATCCGGCGTAATGCTCGATACTGCCGGCAAGACCGGCGGCTCGTTGCTGGACCATTTGTCCCTCGACGCGCTTGCCCGCTTTGTGGCTGCCGCCAGGGCGGAAGGGCTCTCCGTGGGCCTTGCTGGGTCGCTCAAGGCGAGCCACGTGCCGAAACTCCTTGCGCTCGCTCCCGACCTGCTCGGCTTTCGCGGCGCGCTGTGCCGGGGCGGCGCTCGTGCTCAGGCCCTCGATCCGATCGCCTGCGCGGCGATCCGGGCGCTCATTCCGCAAACGCCACGCGCTTTGCCGAAGGCCGACTTGGCCGACCTCGTCCCGCAAGCGCTATACTAGGAATAGCGCGCGGGTTTGCGCCACAATGGAGCCTTTGGCGATGGCGGAACAGCGACTGAAGGGCGCAGAGCCCAGAAACGCCCCTGGCGCGGCGAAGGCCTTCGACCGCATCTTCGTTCACGACCTCGTGCTCGACATCGAGATCGGTGTCTACACCAATGAGAAGGGTGTCACCCAGCGCGTGCGCTTCTCCGTCGATGTCGACCTCAAGCCTTCAACCGTCGCGCTCGAAGACGATATCGGGCGGGCGTTCGACTACGACACGATCATCAAGGGTATCAAATCCATCATCGCGCGAGGCCACATCAATCTGGTCGAGACCTTGGCCGAGGAGGTGGCGCGCCAATGTCTCGCCCATCCACGCGCGGCCTCCGTCACGGTCAAGATCGAGAAGCTCGACAAGGAGCCCGGCGCCGTCGGCGTCGAGATCATGCGCTCAAGGGCGAGGGCCTGACCATGGGTGACCAGGGCTTGCCGGCAGCGCTCCGCCGCGCGCCGCTTGCCGCGGAGGCGCCGCCCATCGTGGTCAAGCTCGGCGGCAGTGTCGTGCGCTCTGCCGAGCTTCCCCGGTGGCTCGACGCGATCGCCGCGGCGCCGCAGCCCATCATCGTCGTGCCGGGGGGAGGGGCCTTGGCCGACGAGGTGCGCGCCTGCCAGGAGCATCTCGGCTTCGGCGATGCGGCCGCCCACCGCATGGCGCTCCTTGCCATGGATCAGCTCGCCTGGGCGGTGGCGGGATTGCGGCAAGGCTTCGAGGTGGGCGCGACCGAGGCCGATTTGCGGAAGGCGCTCGCTCGCGGCTCCGTCGGCGTCTGGGCGCCTTATGCGCTGATCTCAGAACGGACCGACATCGAGGAATCGTGGCGGCTCACCTCCGACAGCCTCGCGCTCTGGCTCGCTTCAAGGATCGGGGCGGCGCGCTGCTATCTGATCAAGTCCATCGCGCGCCAGCAGACGCGCATGGGGGCCGAGCAGCTGGCGCGTGACGGCATCGTCGATGCCGTCTTTCCCGCCATGCTGAGGGACGCGTCGGTTCCCGCCTTCCTGCTCGGCCGCGGCGATCAAGCGGCCTTCGCCGCCGGTATGGGGAACGACGCGCCCTGCGGCGCCGAGATCGATTAGAGCATGATCCGGAAAGGTGGGAACCGGTTTTCCGAAAAGATCATGCTCAAACAAAACTCACCAATTGGGCGTTCAGGATTAGGTTTCATACTCTCGCGCTTCGCCCGCGAAGCGGGGTAGAAGTCGTCTGAAGGCTCGAAGATCGCGAGCGCGACCGATCATGGCTGAAAGCATCCTGTTCCTGACCGGACATCTGGCGCGGGCGAGGCTCGAGGCCGTGCTCGCCGGCATGAAGGCGAGTTTCGATTGGAAGGTCCTCGATATCGGGGTCAAGGTCGCCGCGCTCATGACCGAGGAGATCATTGCGCGCCGGCTGCCGCAGCCGGTCGTGGCCGACAAGATCATGCTGCCCGGCCGCTGCCGCGCCGACCTCGACCGCTTGAGCGAGCGCTTCGGCGTGCCGTTCTCGCGCGGGCCTGACGAGCTGAAGGACATCCCCACCTATTTCGGGCGCGCACGGAAGGTCTCCGACATGACCAAATACGACATCCAGATCTTTGCCGAGATCGTCGATGCCTCGGCGCTTCCCGTGGACGCCATCGTGAAGCGCGCCGAGACCTACGCGCAGCGGGGCGCCAATGTGATCGATCTCGGCTGCCTGCCCGACACGCCCTTTCCCCATCTCGAGGAGGCGATCGGGGCGCTGAAAGGGAAGGGTTACAAAGTGAGCGTCGATTCGGCCGACCCCGACGAGCTGTTGCGCGGCGGCAAGGCCGGCGCCGATTTCCTGCTGAGCCTCAACGAGGAGACGCTTCACCTCGCCGATAAGGTCGCCTCGATTCCCGTGCTCATCCCCAAGGACCATGGCGACATGGAATCGCTCTACCGCGCCATGGATGCGCTTGATGCCAAAGGGCACAGCTATCTTGTCGATCCCGTGCTCGATCCCATCAATTTCGGCTTCACGCGCTCGCTCGAACGCTACGCGCAAGTCCGCCGCGAGCGGCCCGATGCCGAGATGCTGATGGGCACCGGCAACCTCACCGAGTTGACCGATGCCGACACCACCGGCGTCACCGCCGTCCTGCTCGGCATCGCCTCTGAGCTCCACATCAGACACGTGCTCGTGGTGCAGGTGAGCCCGCACACGCGGCGCACCATCGAGGAGCACGACCTCGCCCGCCGCATCATGTATGCCAGCCGCGCCGAGCACGAGCTGCCGAAGGATTACGCCGACGGGCTGCTTGCCTTGCATTCGAGGCGACCTTTCCCGCAAGCGCCGGAGGAGATCGCGGAAGCCTCGCGCGAGGTGCGCGACAAGAACTTCCGCATCGAGATCGCCGAGGACGGCATCCATGTCTATAACCGCGACGGCCATCACGTGGCGCAAGAGGCCTTCGCGCTCTTCGACAAGCTCGGGGTCGAGGCCGACGGCGCGCATGCCTTCTATCTCGGCGCCGAGCTGGCACGCGCCGAGATCGCCTTTAGGCTCGCCAAGCGCTACGCTCAGGACGAGCCGCTCGATTGGGGCGTCGCCGCCGACGCACCGGCAGACGACAAGACGAGGCTCAAAGAGGCCGGCCACACCCTGATCGCCAAGAAGAAGAGCAAAGCCTCGTGAGCCATGAAGGCTGAGCCGCCATGCCCATGATCCGGGAATGCATCGTCACCACCCTCAACGAGGAGGGCAGGGTGCATATCGCGCCGCTCGGCCTCATCGCCGAGCCTTTAGGCGTCGACGGCGATGGCTGGATCATCGCCCCGTTCCGCCCCTCGGCGACGCTCGACAATCTCCGCACCACGCCTTACGCGGTGGCGAACTTCACCGACGACGTCCTCATCTTCGCGGGCTGTCTTTTGGGGCAGAAGGATTGGCCGACCCGGGCCTCGACGCATGTCCCGGGCGCCGTGCTCGAAGGAACGCTCGCTCATGCGGAGCTAGCGGTCGACCATGTCGAGGAGGATGAGCAAAGGCCGCGCTTCCATTGCCGCGTGGTGCATGAGGCAAGCCATGCGCCGTTCAAGGGCTTCAACCGGGCGCAAGGGGCGGTGATCGAGGCCGCGATCCTGGCGAGCCGCCTGCATATGCTGAAGCGGGAGAAGATCGAGCGCGAGCTCGGTTATTTGCAGATCGCCGTGGAGAAGACGGCGGGCCCTAGAGAGCGCGAGGCGTGGCGGCTCCTCATCGAGAAGATCGAGGACCACTACAAGCACGCGCCGCCCGAGTAGGGTGGGCAAAGCGAAGCGTGCCCACCATCGAAGCCTCGGGGGCAACGGAGCATGAAGCTGCCCACACTATGTTGGCCTCAGCTATCTCGGTCCGACGTAAGGATTGTTGTAGCGCGCATCCACGCATTGATCGCCGTCCCAGTACCGGAATTGGCCGCAGCTCACCGGGCGCACGGGCACGATCATCACCGTGGGCGCGTTCAGGACGCCCTCCTCGACAACCACCGGCGGCACGACGACGACTTGGCCGGGGTAATAGCCATGATTCCGGTAGTAGCGGCGCCAGTAGTCGACCTTCTCGACGGCGCTCGGAGCGGCGGCGAAGGCAGAGACGGCCGGCAGGGGACCTGCGTTGGCATGGCTTGCCGCGAGCCCGAGGAACATGCCACCAGCCAGCAAGGCCGTCGTCAGAATGAAGGTTTTACGCATAGGACGCTCCGTTTTCGCTTCGTTCTTGTTCGCCGCAAGGCTCGGCCTTGGCCAAAGTATGCTCTAGCACAATCAACAATTTATTTCGCCTATCGAGCAACGCTGATCCCTGTGTTACGGGCTGCACGCGCCCATGGGACTTTTGATTCAAAGCCGATGCAAGCGGGTGCTGCCTTGCGGCGTCTCAGAGGAAGGCGAAGGCGAGGGCGACCGCGATGCGGTAGATGCCGAATGGGATGAAGGTGCGGGTCCGAACAAAAGCAAGCAAGAACTTGATGCTTAAGAGAGCGACGAAAAAGGAGGAGATGAAACCAGCGGCGAGGACACCAAATTGCTGAGGCAAGAAGGAGGACGCATTCTTGAGAAGGTCATAGAAGGTGGCAGCAAGCATGGTCGGCACGGCGAGAAGGAAGGAGAACTCCACGATCGTGCTGCGACGTAGTCCGAGAATGAGTCCTCCGACGATCGTGGCTCCTGCCCTCGATACACCTGGCACGATCGACAGGCTCTGGAACAGCCCGATCAGCACCGCTTTTGAGTAGGAGATCGAGGCGACGTCTCCGACGGCATCCTCCCCTTCCTGATGCAGCAACTCGAAAACGATGAGCGCTACGCCGCCCAATCCGAGGGCCCACAGCACGACCGTCTCGCTGCCGAAAAGATAGGTCTTCACCACGTGATAGAGGGCGAAACCAATCAGGCCAGTAGGAACGAACGCCGCTAACACTCTGCCGAGGACAGCCGGCTCCAAAAACCGCCTCCAATAGAGGACGATCACCGACGCGATTGCCCCGAGCTGTATTGCGATCTCGAAGCTCTTTTGAAAGTCGGTCTGCGCGAGCCCCAAGAGCCTGCTCGCCAAGATTAGATGTCCTGTCGACGAAATCGGCAGGAACTCCGTAATCCCTTCAACCACCCCGAGGATGATGCTTTGCAGCAGCGTCATCGTGCGGTTTCAGCGCATCGACAGTGGGTTTGTCTCCGTGGCGAAGAGCCACATGATCCGGACGTGTCGCTGCGACCGCGGCGAATCGAAGAGCGTTTTCGGCCACGCATCGCTAACAATCGTCTCGAGAAATAGGGGCTCTGCAGCAATGCGGCCAGCATGTTCGGTTCAGCTAAGAACCAAATAGATGCACAGCCCTCCCGTAAGCAACGCGAGTATCGCAGCGAATGCCAGCTCAACCCGAGTATCGGGCGCCGCGCGCGGCTCAGGGTCATCAATCAGCTTTGCCGTACGGAAGAAGCGCACGGCAGCGACGAAGATGAGGCCTACACCAAGGACGATGAGGGCAAGGCCATCGTAACGTCCAACCGGCTTTGTCAGCCGGTCGATCCACATGCGGTTCGCCGCCTCCGCGGAGACGGTACTTGCAAGGACGATCATGAACAGATTGAATTTTTCGACGACAAATCCAAATGCGATCACCGCAATACCGGTACGGATCCAAGCGAGGAAGGTTCGCTCATTGGCGGCGTGATCGGCGTATTTTTGGATCATGATGTCTGCCAAAATAGGCCGATAGGCATGTATGCGGCGTTTCCCCGCGCCGGTTGATGCGCCCGCGCACCTATTTGATTCCGACCGAGCAAGTCCCTATTGCCTTGGGTGATCCGCTCGGAGTCGCGGGATCTGCCAAGCCATTAGCTATGACTGGCTTTGAATGGGGGCAGCAAGGCGGGTGCCGACCGAGGCGAGCAGCAGCTCGTAGGCCCGGTCGACGATCTCGTCCAGCGACTTGGTCCTGGCAAACATGGCTCTCGCCTCACGCAAGAACTCCTCGTGGCTTGGGATATGAGGCAGATGCAGGGTCATCAGCACCTCGGTGGCGCGGGTTTGCGTGCGCGTCAGCGTTTCCCGAAGCGCCGACAGCTCGGGCCCATGCAGCGCCGAAGCGATGGCGGCGGCAATGCGGTCGGAATTGAAATGCGCCGCGAGCTGCTCGGCCGCACGATTGATGACGGCCACGCCGAGCCGCTGCTCGTTGCGCAGCACCTGCTCGGGCGGTGTCCGGAGGTCCCACACGAGCCCCGTCCAGGACAGCGCCCGCAGCAGGTAATAGGTTGGGTCGTACTCCCACCACCGGAAGCCTTGGCGAACGCTGCTCTGGAAGGCGTGGTGATTGTTGTGCCAGCCCTCGCCCATCGTGAACACGGCCAAGAGCCAGTTGTTGCGCGAATCGTCGCCCGTCACGTAGCGGGTGCTGCCGCTCACATGGGCGAGCGAGTTGATGCAGAAAGTCGCGTGATAGACCAGCACCGTGCTCCAAAAGAAGCCGACCACGAGGCCTGACCAGCCGGCGGCGAGAAAGCAGAGAATGGCGAGAACGATGGCGGGCAGGAGCTCGAATTTATGCAGCCACATCAGTTCGGGGTAGCGCATCAGATCGGTGACTTTCGCCAAGTCGGGCTTGTCGTGCTTCCGGGCGAAAATCCACCCCGCGTGGCTATAGATGAAACCCTTGTGCCGCGGCGAATGCACGTCCTGCTCGGTATCGGAATGCAAATGGTGGTGCCGGTGCTTGGATGCCCACCACAGCACGCTTTTCTGCGCGGTGCTCTGGGCGAGGAAGGCGAGCGCGAATTGAAACACGCGGCTCGTGGAATAGGCGCGGTGCGAGAAGTAGCGGTGGTACCCGGCGCCGATCGCGAAAATGCGCAACCAGTAGAGCGTCACGCAGATGGCGACGGCCTGCCATGTGATCCCGGTCCAGATCGCCGCGAAACAGGCAAGATGCATCAGGACGAAGGGAATGGCGGATGGGTAGATGATGTCGTCATGCTCGCCATCAATGTCGATGTCCTGGGACATGTTGGTTCCTTCGTCTGTCTTTTCGACCTCTTATTTAGTGTGCGTCGTGAAAAAAGACTAGCAGGCGTAGGGGTGCCGGTTCTGTATCGGACCGAACGCCCGCTTTGGGCGCAAGGCTGATAGCGCCCTATCGCCCCGGAACTTGCCGCTCCGCAAGGAGCGCGACGGCGACGGCGGGGGCGCAGCGGGCGGCCATTTCGCGTTGCTCGGGCGCCGCCTCGATGATCTCTGAGAAGTCGCGATAGGGGCGACCGAGCCGCGCCGCGAGGCGATTCGCAATGAACCGGCCGCAACCGGCGCCGATCACCGGTGCGTCCGTGCCGAGCCTCTCGCGCGCCGTCAGCGTCCGTGCGGCCGCTTCGATCTGCGCGAGCTGGCAATCGGCGAAATGGTGGGCAACCGCGACCCACTCGGCAAGCTCCGCCTCGCTCGCATCACGGCCAAGCATGCGGGCGAGCCGCGCCGCGCTTTCGGCCGCTGTCTTCCCGCGCAGATCGGCGGTGGGGTAGGGGTCGGCGTCCAGAGGCAGCTCTCCCAGCAGGCGCCACACGTCGGCCATGGTGGCGAAGCGCTCGGCCGCGATCCTCTGCGAGCGCCCCATGAACGGTGCGTCTTGCGCCACCGCCATCACCGGCGTGCGCACGACCCCGCTATAGACGAGCTCGCCCTCGGTGAGCCGCTCACCATCGCTATAGCCACGTGTCGCGGGCGCCCCGGATCTGACCGGGATGAGGTCGGTGGTGGTGGTGCCGGCGTCGACGAAGAGCCCATCGGCGAAATGCCCGGCAACGAGTGCCGCGCTCGCATGCCAGTTGGCAGAGGCGACGTCGAGAGAGCGCTCCACCGCCTGGCCGGCATCGAGAAAGCCGGCTCTTCCTCCATAAAACACTGTGTCGTTGCCGGTGGCCTTCAGCATCAGGGCGATGAGATAGGCAACGCCCTCGGCGCGATCGGCAAACACGTCGGAGAGCTCGCCGGTCATGGTGACGGCGTGTCGCAGCCCCGAGGGGCTCGTCGTCTCTGATGGGCAGAGCTTCAGCGCCTCCTCGAGGGCCGAGTCGAACTTGCTGCGGTCTTGTCGCACGGGGCAGGGGACCTGCGCCACATGGGTGATGCGGGCCCCTTCAACACGAGCAAGCTTCAGATTGGCGCCGCCCAGATCCCACCCGATGACGCAGGTCATTTTGTCCTCGTTTCGTCTGGGGAGCGCTCTATTCAAGTTCGGCCGTTTAGAGCAAACTCTAAAAAACACACCCTGTCATGCTCGGCTTCAGGCCGGGCAGCCACGTCTTGGGCAGAGGGTCAAAGACGTGGATGGCCGGGTCAAGCCCGGCCATGACGCGGAGACTCTTGAATTGCTGGAAACCAAACTTCATTGGAAGCCCTGATGAGCGATTTCACTGTCATCCCGGCCCTCGATCTCAAAGGCGGCGCCGTGGTCCATGCGAAAGCCGGCAACCGCGCCGACTACCGTCCCATCGCGAGCCCCTTCGGCGCGGCCGATGACCCGGCGGCGATCGCGCGCGGGCTGCTCGCCACCACCGGCTCCTCCGCCCTCTATATCGCCGATCTCGACGCCATCGCCGGCATCGGCAATCATTTCGAGCTGGTGCGCGGGCTTTCCTATGCGATGCCCGGCGCCACGCTGTGGATCGACGCCGGCTTCTCCGACGTTGCCGATTGCGCCTTCTGGCTGCCGCTCGGCGCGACGCTGGTGATCGGCAGCGAGAGCTTGGCGGCCGTCGACGACTGGCAGGAGATTCATGATGCGTTCGGGGAGAGCGTCGTGCTGTCTCTCGATTTCGGCACTGACGGGACCCGCGGTCCCGAGCCGCTGTTCAGCGACCCTGCGCTCTGGCCTGCGCGCCTCATCGCCATGGACTTGACCCGCGTCGGTACCGACACTGGCCCCGACGTCGATCGGCTCAAAGCAATAATCGAGGCGGCGGGTTCGTGCGCTGTCTTTGCTGCTGGCGGCGTGCGCAGCGCGAAGGACCTGGCCGCCATCGCGGCTTTGCGGGCGCAAGGCGCTGTGATCGCCACGGCGCTCCACTCAGAAGCGGTCACGCAAAATGAGATCGCCGCCCTC
>JBGQMX010000081.1:0-14233 GCA_041500805.1 Methyloceanibacter sp. | reverse complement strand
TCCTGCGCAAGGCCGCTGAACGAACCGTCGACGGTCTCTGGGACACCGTCGGTCGCCTCATTGATCTCTTCGAGCCCGAGGAATGCGCAAACTACTTCGCCGCCGCTGGATACAATCCGGATTAAGGCGAATCCGCTCTAGTGCTGCTTGCTCTTTTTCACGCCCTTCTTGTCCTTGCCTTTCCCCTTCTTCTTCTTGCTTTTCCAGGCGCGGAGCTCCGTCGAGGAAAGGCCTGAGAGCTTGTGGCTGAGAAGGGTCCAGGCCGGCGGCACAAGGGACACGAGCCCTGATGCATCTGATTCGTCGACATGGAAGTCTGAAAAGCGCTGCGCGGCCTTGCTCGCCCGGGCCCTGAGACGGAAGCCTGGCCGGTCGAGGACGGCAATCGGCATGAGGGAAGAGAGACGCTCCCAGGCGCGCCAGCGGTGGAAACCGGCAAGATTGTCGGCCCCCATCAACCACACGAAGCTGACCGCCGGAAAGCGGCGCTTCAGCTCGGTGAGCAGGTCGATCGTATACGCGGAGCCCCTTTCGCCTGCGAAGCCGGTGATGCGGATGCGGGGGTGCTTTGCCAGGTCCTTTGCCGCTTGGACGCGCTTCTTGAGGCTCGGCAGCTTGGAGGCGTCCTTCAGCGGGTTGCCTGGGGTCACGAGCCACCAGACCTGGTCGAGCCCAAGCCGCTTCAGCGCCGTCAGGCTGATCTCAAGATGAGCCGCGTGGGGTGGATTGAACGAGCCGCCGAGCAGCCCGATCCGCATATGCGGCGCCGCCATCGGCAGCCGCATGATGTCTCTCTTTGAGCTCAAGGCCGGGTCTGGCCGGAGCCACGCACGATATATTTGAAGGTCGTGAGCTGCTCGACGCCGACGGGCCCCCGCGCATGGAAGCGCCCGGTGGCGATGCCGATCTCGGCCCCCATGCCGAACTCGCCGCCGTCGGCGAACTGGGTCGAGGCATTGTGTAGCACGATGGCGCTGTCGACACGGGCGAGAAAGGTCTCGGCGGCGGCGCGATCCTCGGTCACGATGGCGTCGGTATGCTGCGAGCCGTAGCGCGCGATGTGCTCGATGGCGGCGTCGAGCCCATCGACCACCTTCACCGCGATGATGGCGTCGAGAAATTCCTTTGGCCAATCCTCTTCGGTTGCTGGCTTCACGCGGGCATCGACCGCCCGCGTGGCGGGATCGCCCCTCACCTCGCAGCCCACCTCGATCAGCGCCTGAACGAGCGGCGCAAGAAGCGTGGGCGCCGCTGCGCGATCGACAAGAAGCGTCTCGGCCGATCCGCAAATCCCGGTCCGCCGCATCTTGGCGTTGACCACGATCGCCTTCGCCATGGCGAGATCGGCGGGCGCATGCACATAGACATGGCAGACGCCTTCGAGATGGGCGAAGACCGGGACGCGCGCTTCAGCCTGCACGCGCGCGACCAGGTCCTTGCCGCCGCGCGGCACGATCACGTCGATGGCGCCGCCAAGTCCGCCGAGCATGAAGCCGACCGCCGCGCGGTCCACCGTCGGCACGAGTTGGATGGCAGCCTCCGGCAAGCCTGAAGCCACCACGGCCTCGTTCAGCACGTTGCAGATCACGAGCGCCGACAGGAAGCTCTCCGAGCCGCTTCTGAGGATGACCGCGTTGCCAGACTTGAGGCAAAGGCCCGCCGCGTCGGCGGTCACGTTCGGCCGGCTCTCATAGATGATGCCGATGACGCCGAGCGGCACGCGCACGCGAGAAATATGTAGCCCGTTCGGCCGCGTCCAGCTGGCGATCACCTGGCCGACCGGATCGGGAAGGGCCGCGACCTCGCGCAAGCCCTTTGCCATTGCCGCGATACGGGCCTTGTCCAGCATCAGCCGGTCGAGAAAGGCGCCGTCGCGCCCCTTGGCCCTGGCGCCCTCCAGGTCTTGGGCGTTGGCATCGAGGATCTTCCCGGCCCGCAATTCAAGCCGGTCAGCCATGGCTTCGAGAGCGGCATTCTTCAGCTCGGTCGAGGCAAGCGCAAGCACGGCAGCGGCCTCACGTGCCAGGCGCCCCATATAGAGCATCATCGGCTCGATGGTCGCTTCGGGTCTGTCCAAGATCGCGCTCATCACTCACATCTTCCGCTGCAAGACCATGTCATCCCTATGGATCAGCTCAGGACGCCCAAGGTAGCCGAGAATTCTCCCGATTTCACTGCTCTTGCGGCCGATGATGGCGTTCGCCTCCTCATGGTCGTAAGCCGTGAGGCCGCGTCCGATCTCGACGCCCTCGCCGTTTCTGATCACCACCGCATCGCCGCGCTCGAAGCTCCCATCGACCCGCGTGACGCCCGCCGGCAAGAGGCTTTTCCCTGAGGCGAGCGCCTCGGCCGCGCCTTTGTCGACGGTGAGCGAGCCCTTAGGCTCGAGCGTCCCCGCGATCCAGCGCTTCCGCGCCGTCACCGGGTCCGAGCGCGCCAGGAACCAGGTCCCTGCTCCCTTCTTGGCGAGCGCGCGAAGCGGGTTCATGACCTTGCCGCTGGCGATCACCATATGGGTGCCGCCCGAGACCGCGATCTTCGCCGCCTCGATCTTTGTCACCATGCCGCCTTTCGACAGCTCTGACCCCACGTCACCCGCCATCGCCTCGATCTCCGGTGTGATGTCGGTGACCTCGTCGAGCCGGCGCGCATCGGCGCCCGAGCCTGGCGGGGCGGTGTAGAAGCCGTCAACATCGGAGAGCAGCACGAGGCAATCGGCGCTCATCATCGAGGCCACGCGCGCGGCGAGCCGGTCGTTATCGCCATAGCGGATCTCGCTCGTCGCCACCGTGTCGTTCTCGTTCACCACCGGCACCGCGCCAAGCTTCAACAACGTCGTCATGGTGCTGCGCGCATTAAGGTAGCGCCGGCGTTCCTCCGTGTCGCCAAGGGTGAGCAGCACTTGCGCCGCGACGAGGCCGCGGGCGCGGAAGGCGTCCTCATAGGCGTGGGCGAGGTCGATCTGTCCTACGGCCGCCGCCGCCTGGCTGTCCTCGAGCTTGAGCGCCCCCTTAGGCAGCTTGAGCACGTTCCGGCCAAGTGCGATGGCGCCTGAGGAGACCACGACGATCTCCTTGGCCTCATTCCTGAGCGCGGCGATGTCGTCGGCAAGCGCGCCGAGCCATTCTGCCTTGAGCGCGCCGGTCGCGGCATCGACGAGGAGCGATGAGCCGATCTTGACGACGAGCCGCTTGGCGCCGGTCCATTCGCCTCTCATGGGCGCCACCCTCGCGGCGACACCGTCGCCTCGCCCGGGGCGTCCTTCTTGCCTTGCTCCCGCATCTCCCTGACCTCGACGGCGAGCGCCCGCAACACTTGCGTCACGCCCTCGTGGCTTGCGGCAGAAACGATAAGCGGCTCGACGCCGGCCTTCTTCTTCAGCGCGCGCGCCTTCTTCTTGAGCTCGGCCTCAGGGACCGCGTCGGCCTTGGACAGAGCGACGATCTCGGGCTTGTCCTCGAGCCCCGCGCCATAGGCCTCCACCTCGCCGCGAATGATGGCGTAGGCCTCGGCCGGATCGTCGAGGGTCGCATCCACGAGATGGAGCAGCACCGCGCAGCGCTCCACATGGCCGAGAAAGCGATCGCCGAGGCCGGCGCCTTCGTGCGCCCCTTCGATCAGCCCAGGGATGTCGGCAAGCACGAAGTCCGTCGTGTCGATGCGCACCACGCCGAGATGGGGATGGAGCGTGGTGAAGGGATAGTCGGCGATCTTAGGCTTCGCCGCGCTGACCGCGGCAAGGAAGGTCGACTTGCCGGCATTGGGGAGGCCGATGATGCCGGCGTCGGCGATGAGCTTGAGCTTGAGCCATACCCAAAGCTCCTCGCCCGCCTGACCGGGATTGGCGTGCCGTGGCGCCTGGTTGGTCGAGGACTTGAAGTGTGTGTTGCCGAAGCCGCCATTGCCGCCGCGCAGCAACACGATGCGGTCGCCGGGCTTCACCAGGTCGGCAATCAGTGTCTCGCCGTCCTCCTCGAAGATTTGCGTGCCAGGCGGCAACTTGAGGATGACATCGGCGCCCTTGGCGCCTGAGCGGTTCTGGCCCATGCCGTGGCCGCCCTTCTTGGCTTTGAAGTGCTGCTGGTAGCGAAAGTCGAGAAGCGTGTTGAGGTTCGCCACGCATTCCAGGATGACGTCCCCGCCCCTTCCGCCGCCGCCGCCGTCAGGCCCGCCGAACTCGACATATTTCTCCCGCCGGAAGCTGACGGAGCCGTTGCCGCCGTCGCCGGAGCGGACATAGACCTTGGCCTGATCGAGGAACTGCATGAGGAGGGCTTAGCACTTGAGCGCTTTCGCTTACACTAAAGCCTGCACAGATTTGAAGGCGCGTCAGGCTATCCGAAACTGCGCCAGCGCCTTGGCGCGGTCCAGCCGGTAGGTCAGGCAGTAGGCTCGCGCGCCCCGCGCCGCACAGCTGCGCACCTCTTTACCCTGAGGGGTGAAGCCGAACTTGGCGATGACCCGCGCGGAAGCCGGATTATCGGTGAAATGGCCGACCGTCAGATAGTCGAAGCCGTCGGCCTCGAAGGCGTAGAGGATGAGCGCGGCCACGGCCTCCGTCGCATAGCCCATGCCCCAATAGGGCTTGCCGATCCAATAGCCGAGCTCGGCGTGGTCCTCGCCGAAGGCGCGATAGCCGGTGCAGCCGATCAGCGCGCCGGACCTCAGGATCGAGAATACCACCCCCTCCTCGCCGGATAGGACGCTCTCGATCCATTTGGCGGCCATCTCCTCGCTGTAGGGGTGCGGAATCGTCCCCGTCATGCTCGCCACGTCAAAGTCGCCGGCGAGCAGGCTGATGCGGCCTGCGTCGGCAGGCTGTGGCGCGCGGAGCAGAAGCCTTGGGGTCGTGATGTCCACGGGGGGACGCTACACGCGGGGACGCCCGCGAGCTACCGGATCGAAACGGGATGAGATATCAGGCGACGCCTAGTGGGGCTTCACCGAGATGTAGACGCGACCCTTCTGCTTGGTCGCGTAAGTGACCTCGCCCTCGCGAACCGCAAAGATCGTATGGTCCTTCCCCATGCCGACGCCGTCGCCCGGGTGCCATTTGGTGCCGCGCTGGCGGACGATGATGTTGCCGGGGATGACGCTCTGGCCGCCCGATTTCTTCACGCCGAGGCGCCGTCCGATCGAGTCGCGGCCGTTGCGTGAGGAGCCGCCTGCTTTCTTGTGTGCCATGGTTGGCTCCCTTACTTCTTCGGCTTCGCCGCCGGCTTCTTGGCGGGAGCCTTCGCCGCGGCCCTGGTTGCGGGCTTCTTCGCAGCTGGCTTGGCGTCCGCCTTCTTCGCGGCAGGCTTGGTCGTCTCGGACTTTGCCGTCTCGGATTTGGCCTTGGCCTCGGCAGGCGCCTTCTCGGCCTTTTTCGGCTCAGGTCTCGCTGCCTGCTTCGACGGCTTCTTGCCGTCGGTCAAGATCTCGGTAATGCGGATCGCCGTCAGCGACTGACGATGCCCGTTCTTGCGGCGGTAGTTCTTGCGCCGCTTCTTCTTGAAAACGATGATCTTCTCGCCGCGCTTCTGCTCGATCACCTCGGCAGCGACCAGCGCGCCGGCGATCGTGGGGCTACCCGTCTTGGGGCCGCCATCGCCGCCGAGCAAGAGTACCTCGCCAAGCTCGACGATATCGCCGGGCTTGCCCGCGATCTTCTCGATCTCGATGATATCGTTCGGCGCCACGCGATATTGCTTGCCGCCCGTGCGAATGACCGCGAACATGGGATTGATCCGTCCAATTCTTGTGGGCTGAAAAACCTTCGCGGCCTAAGCGCGCGAGCCCCTAAAGGAGCAACCAAGCGGCGTAATATAGATACCGAGGCCGATAAGTCAATTGGCGCTAGGCTCCAAGAGAAGGCCTTGAGACAAGGCCCAAGGCAGGTCAAGGCAGCTCCCGGGCGGCACAGCCGGCCATCGCCGAGACCCAAGGAACTG
Source organism: Methyloceanibacter sp. (assembly GCA_041500805.1). Lineage (GTDB taxonomy): Bacteria > Pseudomonadota > Alphaproteobacteria > Rhizobiales > Methyloligellaceae > Methyloceanibacter. Next base: position 8,300 of record JBGQMX010000081.1, on the reverse strand, counting down.
GCCTCTTGTTGCCGTGGACGGGTCGGCAAGCTACATGAGCGCCACGGAGAGGTGCCAGAGTGGTCGAATGGGACGGTCTCGAAAACCGTTGTACGGGTAAGCGTACCGTGGGTTCGAATCCCACCCTCTCCGCCAACAATTACGTAATTGATATTCCTTGTTGTTACGGTTTCGGCGAGGGGTGATTTCCTCGGTGTTTCCGGCGCTTTGCAGGCGTGCATCGTCGCACCTGGTACCTGGAGACGCTTTCGTACGCCAATCGGCCGTCTCTGCACGGGCGCGTCTCTTATGGCCGATTCGGCAGTACCACCGTCTCTTGTCCATCAGCCCTTTTCTTGGGAAGCAGGCCAGACGACAAACCCGAGACAGGCGTGGGTCATGGTCGTATCCCGCCGAGCGACAGCTAGAGGAGACAGAACATTTCGCGCTGCGCCTTCCACTCGAGGGGCAGGCGGGTGTCTTCCATCAGCCGGTTCGCGGTGAGCTGTGCAGGATGCCTGCCGTTGAAGATCGCCGTGACCATATCGGGTGCGAGGAAGGAGAGCCTGATGAGGCGCGAGACGTAGGAACTGACGACCCCCTCCTCCGCGGCGATCTCTCTCAAGGTTAGGCTGGGGTCCTGAAGCAGGCGCGCGCGTATCGCATGGGCCCGGACGAGTAGACGCACCAGGGTGCCATCGACACTGGCCGGCGCGGATCCATCCTCTACCACCATTCGCATCTCGATGCCGGTGCGCTTCAGACGCGCGCGGACGGTCAAGATCATCAGATGCTGCTCGGGGCCACATCCGGCGGAGTAGGCAGGTTGCCGTTTATCGGGCTCAGCGCCCAAATGAAGGGCAAGGCCCATTTTATCGAGCGTCACGTCGATCCGGTCGGAATGAACCTGGACGCGCGTAATGAAGGCGAGAAGAAGTGCGCGCAGATCCTCCGCGCCGAGAAGGTGCCAGCGGGCGGCAAGCCGCGCAGCCTCGTCCAGCAGCTTCTTCTGTGCAACGGCGTCCGGGTCACAGCACTGGACGGCGTTGAGGACGGCGACCGGATCGGCGAGCCATGCGCGGATCCGGCCGGTGACTAGAGCCTCGATATTGGCGGCCGGGATGCGCTGGCCGTTCTTCGTCGCACTGGCATTCCCGGTCACCAGCGATTTGGAGACGTAGTAGCGATACCGGACACCCCTCTTCGCGGCATGACTGGGCGTCATAGGCTCGCCTTGCGCATCGTAGATGAGGCCGGCGAACAGGCTCAACTGGCGGGCGCCCCTACCGGTGTCGCGATCGACCCGGTTTGTCTCCAAGGTGGTCTGTACCCCCTGCCAGAGATCCTCATCAACGATCGGGTCGTGCTCGCCTGGATAGGCCTGGTCCTTATGCACGATCTCGCCGCGATAGATGCGGTTCTGCAGTATGAGGTAGAGCGCCCCCCGGGCAATCGGCTTGCCGCCATGGAGATGGCGCCGCTTGCTGAGGATGCCCGCGGCATCGAGATGCTCTTTGAGCCGGCGCACCGAACGCAGTTCCTGATAGCGGCGGAAGATGTAGCGGACGGTCTCGGCCTCGGCCTCGTTGACCACCAGCTTCCGCTCCTTCACGTCGTAGCCGAGCGGCGGATAGCCGCCCATCCACATGCCCTTCTTCTTGGAGGCAGCGATCTTGTCGCGGATGCGCTCACCTGTTACCTCGCGCTCGAACTGGGCGAACGAAAGGAGCACGTTCAAGGTCAGGCGCCCCATCGAGGTGGTGGTGTTGAAGGCCTGCGTCACCGAGACGAAGGACACGGCGTGGCGCTCGAAGACCTCGACGATCTTGGCGAAGTCCGACAGCGCCCGGGTGAGCCGGTCAACCTTGTAGACGACGATGATATCCACCCCGCCGGCGGCGATGTCGGCCAGTAGCCGCTGCAGCGCCGGCCGCTGCAGCGTGCCCCCGGAATAGCCGCCATCGTCATACAGCGCCGGCAGCGCCACCCAGCCCTCGTGCTTCTGACTCAGGATGAAGGCCTCGCCGGCTTCACGTTGCGCGTCGAGCGAGTTGAAGTCTTGCTCCAGGCCCTCCTCGGTGGACTTGCGGGTATAGATGGCACACCGCACCTTCTGTCGGCTTCTCCCGGTACCGTCCGCAGCCCGGCTAGGCATCCAAAATGCCCCTTCCCGGGCCCACTCCAGCGGACGAGGGCGCGAGGGGCTTTGATCGTCTGGCCAGTCCGAAGAAGCGGGGGCCCGACCAATGGCCGCCCGTGATTTCACGGGCGATTGCGGTCAGCGAGCGGTAGCTCCGTCCGGCATAAATGAAGCCTTCCTCCTGCACCGTGACGGTGTGCGTACGGCCGTTCCATTCGCGCACCAAGCGCGCGCCCCGGCTGATCTTCTGGGCGGTCTCGGGTGCTATCTCTCCTTCGGACTGCGGCGCATTAACGAGCGCGGCGAGCTTCCGTCTAGTCGCTTTGCTGAGCCCACCATAGCGTAGCTCCTGGATACGGTAGGCGATCGCGCGAATGAGCAGGTCCCGGCTGAGCCGGGGCGGTTGGCTGCGATAGAGGCGCCGCCACTCGCTGCGCAGTTCGGCAGGACTGAGTGTGGGAAGGGCCTCGAGCATGCGCGACAGCTCCATGTCGCATCCCGCCTCGTCCGTTGCTTTGCCTTGCGGCAAGTCAGTTTCCGCCGGATGGGCCGCATGCCCGTTGTGCTCCGCCAACACAGAAGTGCTGTCCTGGTCCATGGCGTTCAGGTCGTGGTCAGGATGCGATAGCGGCGTGGCCCCGCATCGAGCTTCTCCGATATCAGTGTGAGGCCGAGCTTTTTTCTGACTGCGCCGGCCAGAAAGCCGCGCACACTGTGTTTCTGCCAGCCGGTGGCCTGTTGCAGGTGCTCAATCGTTGCACCTTCTCGGCGACCGAGCAGGTCGAGGCATGTCTGCTGTTTGGTCTGTTTGCCGCTTGCAGGCTTGGTACCGTTGCGACTGCCAACGGCACCCTTGCTGCGAGTTGGCCGCTTCTGCGCCTTCGCCGTTCTGCGCGCCTTCTTCACATTCGCGCGGGACTGAGGCTTGGCCGGCTCGATCAGGTCCGCAATTCTCGTCTCGTCAACAGGGTTGGATTTGGCCATTGGGTGGTGCTCCGCTTACGCGACCACGCCCTATGCGCGGTGCTTCCACCACCTGAAGCCCCGCATTTGGGCGAGGCGCCGTCGTAGCCGTTGGCCCGATGCCTTCTCGGCCACCAACGACGTCAGCATGAATGCTTCCTTCGTCGCAGAAGTCCAGTCGAATGAAAGTCGGCGTGCGGGAATCATTGTTCGACGCGACGAGGTCAATGCGCTTCAACCGCCCCGCCCCCCAGCATCTTCCTTTGGACCAATGCCCGCTGCGGGCTGAGGGCGCTCGTTCCTGACTCGCCAACGGCATCAATCCTCACCACCATGCCTTCAAACGTAACGGTGTACTGTCTGGCTATGGATGTGCGGGATAAGGTCGTTATTGTTACGGGTGCATCGGCCGGCATCGGGTTGGCCACAGCGATGCTGATCGCGAAGCAGGGTGCAAAGGTCGCGCTTGCCGCGCGCTCCCAAGAGAAATTGCAAGAGCTCTCGCAGGAGTTGCCGAGCTCCTTTGCCATACCCACCGACATGAGCGATGCAGTATCAGTCGAGCGTATGGTCGCAGCGGTGCATGGCCACTTTGGTCGCATTGATGCGCTCATCAACAATGCAGCGCGGGGTCTCTACGGCATCTTGGAAAAAGTTGAGATAGCAAGCTACCGAGCTATCTGGACGCTCAACGTCGAGGGGCCGCTCATCGCGATGCAAAAAGTCATTCCGCTGATGCGAGCGCAGGGAGGCGGGAGCATCGTCAACATCAGCTCCATGGTATCCAGGAATTATTTTCCCCGTATCGGCGCATACGCCTCAACAAAATACGCCCTCAACGCGCTCTCCCTTACGGCTCGGGCTGAGCTCGCACCTGACCACATCATCGTGAGTGTGGTGTACCCGGGCCTCGCCGAAACAGATTTTGGGAAGAACGCTATCAAATTTGGCGAAGAGACGCGCGGGATGGAGTCGCGCCGACAGGAGCACTTACCGGAGCCCGACTCGCCCGAGCATGTCGCCTCTCGCATCCTCTTTGCGCTCGAGTCAGGCCAAGCAGAGGTCTTCATGCATGATGCTTGATAAGGCCTGACCCTTTTGAGACGGGGCAATCGGGGCGATCCTGCCGGCAAGCCCCAGAGCAACCCGCCATCGCGTTTCTACTCACGTGTCCGGGTCCCCTGGCGCGAGCCGCGCGAGCGGCTGCTCTATCTGGCGAGCACCGCTTCGGCGTATGTGCAGCCAGGATGCCAGGCCAATCCCGAGCAGAGCCAACGCGCCCACCCCTAATAATAGGGCCGACCGCTCCATCCAGGCGCTCGCGGGAACCCCCACCGCCATGACGACTCCGACCAGACAGATTTGCCAGGCAAGGATATGGACACCCGCCGTAAAGGTACCGAGCGCCAGCAGCATGAGAATGGCAAGGCTAGTGGCATCGGCGTCCATCATTCGTTGAACGTTGGGCAGCAGCACCAGATTCATCGCGACCAGGAACGCGAGCCAATGTAGCGCCTGCGTCCAGACCAAGCGCAGTCGTGCTTTCTTGTCATGAGCGTGCGGCCATCCGGAGCTGATGCACACCAAGCAGATCACCAGCGCAAGAAGCTCCCAATAGCCCACGATCGATTGCTTCGAGTAGCTGTTGTAGGCGATCCCGAAAATCGCGAGAACAAACACCGCTGCGTAAGGTAATTCTCTGAGCCAGAAACTCGCCCTCGGCGAGGATTGCGACGAGATGACCACTGGGGCGGTCACTCGCGCGTCGCCGGCGCCTGATAGAGAATTGCTCATGAGTTTGGGCCGGCCCCGCGTTCCTGCACGGATGATGCGCTTGGCATCATCCGCCGCGTTGTAAAGCGTGGGCAAGCGTCAGGTGTTCGCTTTGACCCACCATGATGACTGCCCAACTGGACGTAATTAGGTTGACGCCGACAATCAGCCCCAGCGCCCAGCTGTCGATAGCGTCGAGACCGTCATCTGCACGAGCATACCAGAAACGGCTCGAGCCGAACTCCGTTCAGCGATGCTAAACTCCGGAGCGGAGAAACGAAAGAACTGCAATGCTGAGAAGGGTGAACGAGAAGCAGACAGCACCTTGGGCGGGAAATTTTCTCAGAGGCCCAATTTGGAGACTGAAGCGCGAAATTCTGTCGAGTTTTCAAAGGCAAAGTTTCTCTTATCGAACCGCAAGTTCGAATCCCACTTGGTCCGCCAGCTAGTCTGCTGTTCTTGCCGACAAAAGTTGCGTCAAGGAATTGCCGCGACTTCTGCAACTGACCCTTAGCGGACTCGTCAGAACACCCAGGTGAAGCCGCGGGAACTTGATCAAACGCGAGTACCCGGCGTTGACCCTTCACGGCAGCACGGTGAACTCGCCGTCGCCGCCGACATCTCGGTCGGACTGGAACTCTTCAAGCAGGTTATTGAAGGCCAACAGCGCGCACCTCGTGCGGAGGTAAGCGTTTTAGGGTTGGGAGGATTCGTGCGGCGCTCATCGCCCCTTTTCGACTTGAAGTAAGGTCGACGTCGCCGAGACAGAGCCTGCATCCGTCGGCAGCACAATTCGATAGGGCACATACATGACGGTTCCCGGCAGAGAAACGAGCCAGACCTCGATCGCATCGGACTGGGACATGAGTTTGATGTCTGGATCGTCGGGCCGATATCCCGAGATCGGGATGAACTTGACGCGGCAAACCGCGGCATAACCCGAATATCCCGTCGACGTCTCCTTCCGCAACCTCACCCTCCGCTTGGGGGACAGCACGAGGTCAAAACGCCACGCGCCGTCGAACACCGGGATTGTTTGATCGCACACCTTCGAGTCGCCGTTGGGATTGTCGGAATGAGCGCGAAGAAACGCCGCAGTCATCGGATCGAGGACGCCTGCAAGCTGCTCCTTCGTGATTGGAATAGCGCGGGGCGTCGGTTGCTTTTTCGGAACCATCGACACCTGCGTGACGACACCGCCGTCAAAGGACATGCGGAGTTGCGCGCTTTCGCCTCCGTCCGCGTAGCTCAAAGCGTACGCCGCTGGCTCGGGGCCCGAGTCAGTGACCTTGCCTGAGCTTGCCGTGGTGCCTCGCCAATCGTAGATCAGGCCCCCCAGCATGGAGAAGTGCCCTTCGCCCCGCATCTGGTAATCGGGGCCCTTCAAGAGCGTTGTGAAACGAAAGTCCCCAAGATTGAAGTCGGCTAGATCCACACGATAGATGGCAACGATCCGCGTCGCTGTCGTAGGAGCCTCCTCGGCGAAGACGCCACGCAACAAGCCGCAAGTGAGGAGCAGAATACCGACAAAGACTAAAGCGTATCGCCTCGCACTCATCCCGGGCGAAATTCCTCTCTCACTTTTTAGTGGCTTGTTTCCGGCGATCCACTTCGGCTTGCGAGACTTCACCCGCCTGAACCAATGCCGCCACGCAGGCGTGGGAGAGATTATCGCCGTGCTTGTGCATGCAGTTTGTAAGACCTTTGGTTTCGAGCCCCCACTGGTGGCAGTACTTTTTATAATCCTGCACACAATGGTTCTGCACGTGTTTGCTCACAGTCGCTGACTGCGCCGAGAAGGCAAAACAAAGCATCAAAAAAAAGCGATGAGTATCCCACGATAGAGCGTCATCAACGATCCCCCCTTGCAGCCCGATCAATCTTGCCAGACAACGCAACCACGGTGGGAGTGCCAAATTAAGGCCTGCGACCAGGACAGCCGTAACCGGTTCCATCCCACCTCCACAGGTGTCAGGCACGAAACAGAGATCCCAAAACTACTGGGTGGCGCAGGTCAGCTCAAGAAAGCGGGACTGGAACGAGGGTTGGCTGTTGCGGACTCAGGAGATGGGTGAAGGTGTAGAGCGAACGCCCACATCGGCTGGGATTGCACTTTGTCGAAAGTCTGCTGCTGGCACTTAGCGGACAAACTCGATGGGGCGCTGTGCAGGTCCGCTTGTGACCCAGAACCGACTTTGAGCGCGCCCCAATTGAGCCGAATGTCTCGCCTTAATTTGCGGCAAAATCCATGCTTGGGTACCGCTAAGGGGTTGGGAACCGCCGCTGCGGAGGTTTGCCCCATCCAACCGGGGGAACGTTCGTCAGACCGCCTGCGGGGAGGGCGATTTGATTTTCACCACCGCCGATTGCCTGGGCGAGTCGGCGGACTATGGCCTGCCGAAATATGTCGTTGCGCCCGCTGCCGACATGGCAGCGAGCAATGAATATGCGCGCACTCGGCTCGACCTAAGATCGAAGCCGGGCATCCGTCGAATCGGGCCGGTCGCAGTCGCAGTCCTTTCACTGAGCTTCTTGCTGACTGGTTGCGCTTCACGCCCCGAAGTCGGGGCGCTGCTCGCAAACCATGAAATGAGCGCAGGCGGCAAGGACCATACTATCCTTGTGGCCACGACCCGTGATCGAGACCGGCGACCAGGAACTTATTTCGGCGGTGAAAGATCCGAGTCCGTCAGCTATGCAACGGTGACCGTGGCTGTGCCGCCAACCCATGTGCCCGGGAAGATAGAATGGCCGTCGAGGGCGCCAGGTAACCCGACGACGGATTTCGTCGTGCGTGACGCCGCATATCTCGATAGCGAAAGAGACTTCGTCAAAGCCCTCAATGCCCAATTGGCCATGCGCCCGCCCGGACGGCGCAAGGTGTTCGTCTTCATCCACGGTTACAATACGATGTTCGCCGAAGGACTCTATCGCTTCACGCAAATCGTGGATGACGCAGACGCACCTGGTGTTCCAGTCCTTTTCACCTGGGCCTCTCGTGGTCATCTCACGGATTACGTCTACGATTCCAACAGCGCGACGGCGGCACGCGATGAACTCGAGCATACCCTGCGTTTGGTCTTTGCAAGCAATGCCGAAGAAATCAACATCCTCGCTCATTCCATGGGTAACTGGGTGACCGTCGAGGCTCTTCGCCAGATCAAGATTTCGGCGAAACTACCGCCTATTAGCAAGTTGGGGGCGGTCATACTGGCGGCGCCGGACATCGATATCGATGTGTTCAAATCGCAAATGCGTCGGTTCGGCAAACCACGAAAGCCCTTTTTCATCATCGTGTCGCACGACGATAAAGCGCTGCGGTTTTCTGATTTTATTGCCGGAGGGAAACAGCGACTCGGAGCTTATAGCAACGATGCCGAACTTACGGCGCTCGGCGCAGTCGTGATTGATATGACGGACGTCAAAGCCGATGATCCCAGCAATC
>JBGQMX010000080.1:0-14287 GCA_041500805.1 Methyloceanibacter sp. | reverse complement strand
TAATCGAGGCCGAAGAAGTGGAAATATACCCGCTGGCTCGGGATCAGGCTCGAGGTCATGCGCTCGCGCTGGAGCCGCAGCATCATGACGATGTCGGCGCCGACCAGGCCCTCCCACATCGAGGTATAGACCTCGACGCCGAGCCGCTCGATGCCCGACGCGAGCAGCGTGGAGGGCGCGATGACGCGGACGCGGGCCCCGAGCGCATTGAGAAGCAGGATGTTCGACCTGGCGACGCGCGAATGCAGGATGTCGCCGCAGATCGCCACGATGAGACCTTCGATGCGCCCCTTGTGACGGCGGATGGTAAGCGCATCGAGCAGCGCTTGCGTCGGATGCTCATGGCTGCCGTCGCCGGCATTGATCACCGAGCAATCGACCTTCTGGGCCAGCAGCTCGACCGCGCCCGCCGCGTGGTGGCGCACCACGAGGATGTCGGGGCGCATGGCGTTGAGCGTCACCGCCGTGTCGATCAGGGTCTCGCCCTTCTGGACCGAGGAGGCCGGGATCGACATGTTCATCACGTCGGCGCCGAGCCGTTTGCCGGCAAGCTCGAAGGAGCTTTGCGTTCTGGTCGAGGCCTCGAAGAAAAGATTGATCAGGGTGCGGCCGCGCAGGTCGTCGCGTTTCTTGGCCACTTGGCGGCTGAGCTTCGCAGCCTCCTCGGAAAGGTCGAGCAGCGCAACGATTTCGCCGCGCGAAAGGCCTTCGATTCCAAGAAGATGGCGGTGGGAGAAGGAAAAGGTTGGGGCTTCGGCCGCAATGCTCATTAAAGGGCACTGTATAAACCTGCTTGGCGCGAGCGGCAAGCGTTGAGCGGAGCGAAGGTAAGCTTGTAAGGTCTCATGTCGACGTGCTGGCACGCCCGCGCCGGCATAAGCGCCATCCTCGCATGCGCTGCCGCTCCGCTTCGCATGGACTTTGCCTTCACCGCTTGGCAATCTTCCGCGTGAGCGGCGAGTGTCCCGACGGCGAATCTGCAGTATGCTCGGGCGCGGTCCTGCTGCTTCAAGCGGGACGCGAACTCAAAACCAGGGAGACAAGAGATGCGCAAACTTGCGATTGCCCTAGGTGTGACGGCTGCGATGCTGCTCGCAGGAGGCGTTGTGTGGAAGGCCGACGCGATGACATGGAGATCGGGCACCCTCAACCTGCCCAGCGCCGCCAAGAACTATTCGCCGGTGGAAGAGACCGCCTGCTATGGATGGGGCCGCCACTGCCCGCCGGGATTCCACTGGCGGTGTGGCCCGCTCCGTTGCTGGTGCGCGCCTTGCTTATGACCCGATGGCGGCAGTAGCCGCCTCCTAGGAAAATCGTGCGAGGCCGCCTCGCTTGGGTGGCCTCGTTCTGTCTCCGCTCGGGGACCGACAGGGTGCGGGACGGTCCTTCAGGCTTGCCAAGGCGCCCGGAATATCAATAACTTGCGGTTCACGCCTCGCAGCGAATCACTGAGACTCGCTCGACTGGCGCGGGATGAAAGCCGGCATGGGGTCGGTCAGGCGGAGGCTGCACCATGATGAGCTTACCTTTTCTTCTCTTTGCATGCGGACTTGGCGCGGCCTGGCTCAGGCAGCGCGGGGCGGCGATGGGCTTTTGGGTCGCAGGCCTCGTGGTGCTGCTCGTGCTATTCCGCATCAATATCGGCGACGTGCTGAACATCGCGCTTTGAGCTAAGGGGACGAAGTGTGCCTGGCGACTTTTCGAGGCTCCTTAATGCCCTGGGGCTGATTGTTGTCGACACGGTGCTGGCGCTGGCTTTTGTCGATCAGCTCTGGTTCCGCGATCTGCCTTGCCCCTTGTGCATCCTGCAACGGGGCGGCTTCACCGCCGCCGGATTCGGGCTCGCGCTCAATCTCATCTTCGGTCCGCGGCCGAGCCATTACGGGGTGATCGTGCTCGGGGCCGCCGCAGGTGCCGCCGCCGCCATGCGCCAGATCCTCGACCACGTCGTTCCGGGCACGGGCTCATACGGGAATGAGATCTTCGGCTTCCACCTCTATACCTGGGCGTTCATCGCGTTCAGCCTGATGATCGTCGGCAGCGGCCTCATGCTGCTGGACGACCGGCAATTCGCCCGCACCGAGCCGTGGTCGAACCGCATGAATGTGCTGCCGCTTTCGGCGTTCGCCACGTTCCTCGCGCTCGCCGTCGCCAATGTGATCTCGACCCTCCTCATCTGCGGCGGAGGCTTCTGCCCGGAGACCCCGGCGGGCTATCTGATCCTCAACGACAATCTCAGCCTAACGCTCCTCAGCGAGGCGCATTAGCCGGTCGAGAGCGCCCTGCAGAATATAGGCTGCCGCCATCCGGTCGATCACTTCGGCTCTTCGCTTGCGCGAGGCGTCGGCCTCGATGAGGTGGCGCTCGACGGCGGCGGTCGAAAGCCGCTCATCCCAGAAGACCATCGGCACCTCGACATGGGCGGCAAGGTTGCGAGCGAAGGCCCGGGTCGATTGGGCGCGCCGTCCTTCGGAGCCGTCGAGATGGAGCGGAAGGCCGATCACGAGCGCGCCGACGGCGTTCCTTGCGACCACGTCGCGAATCGCTTTGGCGTCGGCAGTGAACTTCGTCCGGCGTATCGTGTCGTAAGGGGTGGCGATCGAGCGCGTCACGTCCGACAGGGCCATGCCGACGGTCTTGGTGCCCACGTCGAGCCCAAGGAGCCGTGCCTCAGGCGCAAGCAGCCGCGGCAGGTCTTCGATGGCGATGAGAGGTGCTACAGTCACGAGAGGTGCATCAGGGGGTGAGACGCATGAAGATTACGTGGTTCGGCCATTCCTGCTTCCGCATCGATACGGGCTCGAGCTGCATCCTGATCGATCCGTTTCTCACCGGCAATGCCACCTTCGAGGAGGTAGGCATCCCGGTGCACCAGGCGGCCGAGGGCGTCACCCATGTGGCGCTCACCCACGGCCATGAGGACCACGTGGGCGATACCGTGCGCATCTGCAAGGAGACCGGCGCCCAGCTTCTCGCCGTGCACGAGCTCGCCACCTATATGGCAGGTCGCGGCGTGGACAAGATCGACCCCGGCAATACCGGGGGTACGCTCTACCATGGCGACTTCGACCTCACCTTCGTGCCGGCCTGGCATTCGGCGTCGAACATCGTCGACGGCCGTCCGCTCTATCTCGGCGCCTGCTGCGGGCTTGTCATCGCCGCCAGCGAGGGCAGGACCGTCTATCACATGGGCGACACCGCGATCTTCTCCGACATGGGATTGATCAACGAGATCTATCGGCCGGAGATCGGCTTCGTGCCGATCGGCGACCGCTACACCATGGGTGCCAAGACGGCGGCGCTCGCCTGCCAGCGCTTCTTTCAGTTCGAATTGATCGTGCCCTGCCATTACGGGACCTTCCCGGTGCTTGACCAGACCGCGGACAAGTTCGTGGCCGAGATGGAGAGCGACACCGTCGTGGTGCCCGAGGTGGGGGTGCCGTTCGAGGTTTGATGCCATTTTCCCTCCCCCTGCAGGGGGAGGGAGTTCGTTCAGGCCCCAAGTTGCCGCTGGCGCGGCCTGGTGCTACTGCTCCCCTCTATTCAGCAAAGTCGAACCCTATGTCCGTCGATCGCGCCACCGTCCGCCGCATTGCCCGCCTTGCCCGCATCGCCATCACCGATGCGGAGGCTGAGCGGCTCGAGCAAGAGCTCTCGGGGATCCTCGATTGGGTCGCCCAGCTCGACGAGATCGACACGAGCGCGGTCGAGCCCATGACGCGCGTGGCCGCCATGACCATGCAGAAGCGCAAGGACGAGGTCACCGACGGCTTCTGCGCCGACGACATCCTCAAGAACGCGCCCAAGGTGGACGACCATTATTTCGTCGTGCCGAAGATCGTCGAATAGGAGGGGCCGTCATGCCAAGAACCGCTCTTCTCATGCTTGGGGTCTGGCTGCTGGGTACGGGCCTCGCCGCGGCGCAAGGGCTGCCGGAGGGGACCTTCGCTTCCTCCAAGGAGGGCTGCGCCAAGCTGCAAAGCAAGACCCCAGCCGAGCTCGGCCAAGCGCTCGATTTCACCGTGCTGAGCAAGACCGGCGTCACGGGCTATGCGCAGCGATGCGACTTCGTCAACGTGACCGCCCACAACGCGACGAGCTGGCTCGCGACCGCGTTCTGCGAGGAACAGGGCTATACCTATCCCGATCTGTTCGCCATCGCGCAGAAGGAGGGTGGCGAGCTCAGCGTCACGCGGATGACCACCCAACAGGAAACCTATGAGGGGGCGGCGGACGACTCATCGGCGAGTGCCGACGATCTCGACCCCTCGGAGGCCGACCGCGACGAGAAGGCCCCGACCGGCCAGGGTGCCGCCACGGACGCTCAGGCGGGCAACGACGAGCAGAATGCCTATGTCCGCTGTGACCACGTAAAGCAGTAGACCCTTGACCAAGCTCACCGACCTCACCATCGCCGACGCACGCCAAGGCCTGCGTGCCAAATCTTTCTCGGCGAGCGAGCTTACGCAAGCTCATCTCGATGCGATCGAGGCCGCCAACGCGGCGCTCAATGCCTTTATCTTGCCGACGCCGGAGCGGGCGCTCGCCATGGCGAAGGCAAGCGAAGCGCGCCTCAAGGCGGGCGAGGGGGGCGCACTCGAGGGCATTCCGCTCGGCATCAAGGACCTCTTCTGCACGAAGGACGTACGCACCACGGCCTGCTCGCACATCCTTCACGGCTTCACGCCCACTTATGAGTCGACGGTGACAGCCAATCTCTGGGCGGCGGGCGCGGTGATGCTCGGCAAGCTCAACAATGATGAGTTCGCCATGGGCTCGTCCAACGAGACGAGCTTCTACGGTCCGGTGGTCAATCCCTGGCAGCGCAAAGGCTCGAACGCCAAGCTTGTGCCCGGCGGGTCGTCGGGCGGCTCATCGGCTGCGGTCGCGGCAAGGCTCTGCATGGGGGCGACCGCCACCGACACCGGCGGCTCGATCCGCCAGCCGGCCGCCGTGACCGGCACGGTGGGCATCAAGCCGACCTACGGGCGCTGCTCGCGCTGGGGGATCGTCGCGTTTGCCTCCTCCCTCGACCAGGCCGGGCCGATCGCCCGCACGGTCCATGACGCCGCGATCCTCTTGAAGGTCATGGCGAGCCACGATCCCAAGGACACGACGAGCGTCGATGTCCCGGTGCCCGACTTCGAGGCGGCCGTGGAGAAGGGTGTGAAGGGGCTCACCATCGGCATCCCCAAGGAATATCGCGTGCCGGGCATGGCGCCGGAGATCGAGGCGCTATGGCAGAAGGGCGTGGAGTGGCTGAAGGCCTCCGGCGCCAAGATCAAAGAGGTGAGCCTGCCGCACACCAAATATGCGCTCCCCTCTTATTATATCGTAGCCCCTGCCGAGGCCTCCTCGAACCTCGCCCGCTATGACGGCGTGCGCTATGGCTTGCGCGAGCCCGGCTCCGACGTGATCTCCATGTATGAGAACACACGCGAAGCGGGCTTCGGCGCCGAGGTGAAGCGGCGCATCCTGATCGGGACCTATGTGCTGTCGGCGGGCTATTACGACGCCTATTATCTGAAGGCGCAGAAGGTGCGGACCCTGATCAAGCGCGACTTCGACCAGGCCTTCGAGACGGTCGATGCGATCCTGACACCGACCACGCCGGGGCCGGCTTTTGCCATTGGCGAGAAGTCGGGCGATCCGGTCGAGATGTATCTGAACGACATCTTCACCGTGACGGTGAATATGGCAGGGCTGCCGGGGCTGAGCGTCCCCGCGGGACTGTCCTCGGAAGGCACGCCACTGGGGCTTCAGCTCATCGGCAGGCCGTTCGACGAGGAGACGTTGTTCCGCGTGAGCCGGGTGATCGAAGAAGCGGCGGGACCCCTGGCCAAGCCGCAAGACTGGTGGAGCAAAGCCGCATGAACGATAGCGCGACGAAACGCCTGTTGGTGTCCTCGGGCAGCCCCTATGAGCCGATCATCGGCTTCTCCCGCGCGGTGCGCGTAGGCAACATCGTGGCGGTGGGGGGCACCACCGCGGGCTCAGGCGGCAAGCCGGTCGCAAAAGGCGATCCCGCGGCGCAGACCCGCGCCATCCTCGAGATCATCGCCAAGTCGTTGGCGGACGCCGGCGCGAGCCTCAAGGACGTGATCCGCACCCGGACCTATCTCGTCGACATCGCCCATTGGGAGGCGGTCGGCCGCGTCCATGGCGAGTTCTTCGGCGACATCCGCCCGGCCAGCAGCATGCTCGAAGTCTCGGGCTTCATCAGTCCGGACTGGCTCGTCGAGATCGAGGCCGACGCCGTCGTGCCCGGTTCTTCCGGCTAGAGGACGATAACGCCATGGCGCCACGCGAAGCCAAGGACTGTGCCAGCATGGAGGAGGTCAGGGCCGAGATCGACCGCATCGACTCAGGCCTGGTCGACCTCATCGGCGAGCGCTTTAGCTTTGTCGATCGCGCCTGGCAGCTCAAGCGATCACCAGCAGAGGCGCGCGTCCCCTGGCGCATCCAGCAGGTGATCGACAAGGTGCGCGCGCGCGCGGCGGAGAAACAGTTACCGCCTGAGCTCGCGGAGGCGCTGTGGCGGCAGATGATCGGCTGGTTCGTCCAATATGAGGAGGAGAAGCTCCGCCAGCAGATGGAAGGCAAGGAGTAGCGGCCGCAATGGACGCTAAGACGGAAAAGAACAATCTCATCGAAGGCGAGACCGGCCCCTGGGAGGTGGTGATCGGCGTGGAGGTGCATGCGCAGGTCACCTCTAACGCCAAGCTGTTCTCCGGCGCCTCGACGGAATTTGGCGGCGAGCCGAACTCCCATGTGAGCCTCGTCGATGCCGCCATGCCCGGCATGCTCCCCGTCATCAATGAGAGATGCATCGCCCAAGCCATCCGCACCGGGCTCGGGCTGAAGGCCAAGATCAATCTCTACTCGGTGTTCGACCGGAAGAACTACTTCTATCCCGACCTGCCCCAGGGCTATCAGATCAGCCAATATAAGAGCCCCATCGTGGGCGAAGGCGAGGTCATCGTCGATCTCTTGAGCGGCGAGCGGGTCACCGTCGGCATCGAGCGGCTCCATCTCGAGCAGGACGCGGGCAAGAGCCTGCACGACCAGCACCCGCTCTATTCCTATGTCGATCTCAATCGCTCCGGCGTGGCGCTCATGGAGATCGTGTCGAAGCCCGATCTCCGCTCATCGGAGCAGACACGCGCCTATATCGGCAAGCTCAGGACCATCATGCGCTATCTCGGCACCTGCGACGGCAATATGGAGGAGGGGTCGCTGCGCGCCGACATCAATGTCTCGGTGCGGAAGCCGGGTGCGGCACTCGGTACCCGCTGCGAGATCAAGAACGTCAACTCCATCCGCTTCATCGGCCAGGCCATCGAGCACGAGGCGCGCCGCCAGATCGAGATTTTGGAGGAGGGGGGCGTCATCCATCAGGAGACGCGGCTGTTCGATGCCAAGTCCGGCGAGACACGCACCATGCGGTCGAAGGAAGAGGCGCATGACTACCGCTATTTCCCCGACCCCGATCTCCTGCCGCTCGAGCTTGCGCAAGACTATGTGGACGAGCTCGCCAAGGATTTGCCCGAGCTTCCCGACGCCAAGCGTGCGCGCTTCATCGCCGATTACGGGCTCACCCCTTACGACGCCGACGTGCTGATCGCCGAGCGGGAGTCTGCCGATTATTTCGAGGCGGTGGCGGAGAGGCGCGACGCCAAGCAGGCGGCGAATTGGGTGATCAACGAGCTGTTCGGACGACTTAACAAAGAAGGCCGCAACATCGTCGATAGTCCCGTCTCTGCCGGCCAGCTTGGCGGCATTATCGATCTGATCAAGGCCGGCACCATCTCGGGCAAGATCGCCAAGGATTTGTTCGACATCGTGTGGACCGAGGGGGGCGACCCTGCCGCCATCGTGACGGCGCGCGGGCTGACGCAAGTCACCGATATGGGCGCCATCGAGACGGCGGTCGATCAGGTGATCGCCGCCAACCCGGATAAGGCGGAGCAGGCCCGCGCCAAGCCCTCTTTGATCGGCTGGTTCGTCGGCCAGGTGATGAAGGCCACCGGCGGCAAAGCAAGCCCGCAAGCCGTCAACGACCTGCTCAAGGCAAAGCTTGGGATCGGATGACGCAGGCGATCCGGGTGCATGAGCATGGCGGACCCGACGTCCTCAAATGGGAGACGGTCGAGTTGGGCGAGCCCGGCCCGGGCCAGGTAAAGATCAGGCAGACCGCGATCGGCCTCAATTATATCGACGTCTATGTGCGGACCGGGCTCTACCCGCAACCCTCGCTCCCCTTCGTGCCCGGCATGGAAGGGGCGGGCATCGTCACTGCCATAGGCGAAGGCGTGCGGGACCTCAAAGTGGGCAGGCATGTCGCTTATGCGGGCCCGATCGGCGCCTATGCGCAAGAGCGCCTGATTGCCGCCGACCGCGTGGTCAAGCTTCCCGCCGGTATCAGCGACGAGATTGCCGCCGCCATCATGCTGAAGGGCATGACCGCGCAATATCTCTTGCGCCGGACCTATAAAGTGGGGCGTGAGACGACGCTCATCTTCCATGCCGCGGCCGGTGGCGTCGGGCTCATCGCTTGCCAATGGGCGGCGTCGCTCGGCGCAACCGTGATCGGCACCGTGGGCTCGGCCGGCAAGGCGCTGATCGCGCGGGCGCATGGTTGTAGCCACGTCATCAACATTCGCGAGGAGGACCTCGTTGCCAAGGTAAAGGACTACACCAAGGGGAGGGGCGTCGACGTCGTCTACGACTCGATCGGCAAGGACACGTTCCCCGCTTCCCTCGATTGCCTGAAGCCGCTCGGCATGTGGGTGAGTTTTGGCCAGGCGTCGGGACCCGTGCCTCCCTTCAAGATCACGCTCCTGTCGCAAAAGGGCTCGCTCTTTGCCACGCGTCCCTCGCTCGGCACCTATACCGAGACGCGCAAGGACCTGGTCGCCACGGCGAACGATTTGTTCGACGTCATCGCCAAGGGCAAGGTGAAGATCGCCGTCAACCAGACCTATCCTCTGGCCGAGGCAGGCAGGGGCCATCGCGATCTCGAAGCGCGGCTCACCACCGGATCGACGCTGCTGATCCCCTAGAGCGCTCTCGCGTGACATTGCATCGCGATGGCACTCTTGCTCTTGTTTTGGCATGATCTTTTCCGAAAATCGGTTCCCACTTTTCCGGATCCTGCCCTGACGGTAAACCGACATGACGAGACTCTAGGCTCGGCCCGCGGCAGGCGGGGCAAGAGCGGCAGGAAGGTGAGTAGGAGCGATGTTGATTCAGGCGCCGGCTGCGGATGGGATGGCGGCCAAGGGGGACAGTCCGTCCTGGCCTTTTAGCCTGTGGGGCGTCGTCTCCATCGGGCTCGCCTACGGCCTTGTCTATGCGGGCATGCGGCTTGCGATCTCGCACAATCTGCCGCAGGACGACGTGGCCGCCAATATCCTCGCCCAGACGCTCGAGCCCGGCTACGTGGTGCGGCAGCCGCCGCTGCATGAATGGCTGCTGTGGTCGGTCCAGCGCGTCACGGGCCCGACCCTGCTCAGCTTCCTGATTATCAAATATGGCCTGCTCACCGCGACCTTCGCCTTTCTCTATCTCGTGGGGAAGCGGGTCTTTGCCGATCCAAGATGGGTGGCGATCGGGGCGCTGTCGCCGCTCCTCCTCTATCAGATCGGCTGGAACCTGCATGAGGGCGTCACCCACACCATGGCGCTGATCTGCGCGGTCGCCGCCTCGATGTGGGCTTTCATGCGGATCGTAGAGCGGGGCGTGATTGGCGACTACCTCCTGTTCGGTCTCATCGCCGGTCTCGGCCTGATCAGCAAATATAGCTTCGCCGGCTATCTCTTCGTTCTTCTTGCGAGCGCCCTCTTACAGCCCGCGTTGCGCGCGCGCGTCCTCGACTGGCGCATGTTCGCGAGCATCGCTGCCGGCGGCGTCATTGCCTCGCCCTTCATCTATTGGCTCGTTGCCGGACGCCACGATCTTGTCGCTCTCTATGGCTCGGCCGTTGCACCCAAGACCTCGAGCCGGCTCACGGCGACCGCGGTTGGGCTCGGCAAGGCGATCTATGCGCCGCTCGCCTTCTTGTTTCCGCTCGATGTCATCCTGCCGGTCCTGTTTCCGGGGATGCTGCGCGCGGGCCGTGAGGCGATCAGGCAGGGCGTGGACCCGCGCGCATGGGATCGAGGCAAGGCGGACTGGCCGCTCCTCCTGTTGCACGTCACGCTTGGCGGCTTTCTCGTCCTCATTCTCGGTGCGCTCCTCACCGGCGCCACCCACTATCTCGAGCGCTACATGCATCCCTTCTTCTTGCTCACGCCGTTATGGCTGCTCGTGCTTGTGGAGAGGAGCGGCAACGCCTCGCGAAAGCTCGCCGTGCTCGCGGCGGTTCTTTTCTCGGTCACCGTGTTGGTGGTGCCGCTCAGGCTCCGCGATCTCCTCCACGCCATGGGGCCTGACTGCCGCAAATGCCGGGTCGCCGTTCCCTTTGATGGCCTTGCGGCAGCACTCGAAGCGCGCGGCTTTCATTCGGGCACGCTCATCGCGAGCGACCGCCACGACGCTGGCAATCTGCGCCGCATGTTCCCTGAGGCGAGAATCGTGTGCCTGGAGCGTCCGGGCTACGCCCCTCCCATCCGCGCCGCCGATCTTTCGCCGAAGGTTGCCGTGGTGTGGCGGAAGCGGCGTGAGGTGCCGCTAGCAACGGGTGCTGACCTCGAATTTGCAAGGATCGCGGGCAGCGCCGCCGTCACGCCCGAACGCGTGGCCATCCCCTGGCAGCCTTATCCGTCGACATCGGCCAAGCGCGTTTGGGAGTGGATGGTGGTGGTCGCCGATCCCGCAAACAGGTAGGGCGTCTCGGCCCGGCGGCAGACCCCTCGAACGCTTTTCTTGGTTATCGGCAAGTGACCTTGAATGGTCAAGGAATCATTGATAATCGCTTAGATTAACTAATTGGCCGCTGATTAGCGTGCAATGTAAACTAATATTACCGAGCGTTATAGATTTAGTGATTTTGCGTTAATCACGCGCGTTCAGAAGTTATTGAAGGTGCTCTCGCATTATTACCGACATCAGAGGTGGAACAAAGACGCCAGTGAATATGAGTAATTACCCGAATATTCGACATGGCGTCGGGCGAGTGATAAAAGGGGGCATGTAAGATGGCACGGATGGAGATTTCGACGGACATGGTCGAGCTGGCGGCTCAAACAGGCATGCCGGATGCCCTTTTTGAGCTGGGGATGCTTTATGCGACCGGGCGGGACGTGGTAGCCGACCTCGTGGTGGCCCACAAATGGTTCAACCTCGCGGCGGCGCGGGGCAACCAAACGGCCCTCACGCATCGCGTCGAGCTCGCCCGCGAGATGTCGGCCGAGCAGATCGCGGCGGCGCAGAAGCTCGCCCGCGAATGGCTGCAGACCCACTAGAGCAAAATCCGCTATTGAACTGCTTGCCCTTGCGCCGTCTCGCTGCAACTGCGGAACAATGAGAGGACGCAGCGATAGCTCTTGCGCGCGAGACTGCCAACGGCGGCGCTGGCATTCTCGGCGGCGTGCTTGGCGCGCTCGACTCTGCTCGGGGCGGGGGCCTCCGGGCCTCTGGCGTCAGCGCTCGCTATGCTACCGGTAGTTTGAGGCAGGGCCCCAGGATCGTCCGGCGAAGAGCCGCCAAGCGCCGCGCGCGCACTCCGCCAGCCATGGCGCGATGCGCTGACCGCGCGGCCGGTGAGCTCGGCGAGAGTCTTGGGCGCCTCGCCTTTAGGGTCGCCCTTGGGCTTGGCGAAGGTCTGCTGGTCGCGTGCGACCTTGTCCATGAAGCGCTTGACGCGAGGATCGGAAGCGACCTCTGGCGGGAGCAACGGACCGTCATAGCTATAGACCTTCTCCACCCCTTTGCAGGCGGCGGAGCTGCGCTCCGCCGAGCAGGAGGCATGGTTGCCCTCCTTGGCGGTGCGGATGACGCAATAAAGTTTGAGCGCGTCGCTCGGCCGCGAATCCTCGCCGACCACCTTGCAGACATAGGTTTGGTCGGGGCCCTTGCAGGTGACGCAGTAGCTCGCCTCGTCGGCCACGGCATACGGCACACCGCAGCCGATAAAACCCACGGCAACAGCCACATGCCGAAGCGCTCTCAAGCAAGCGTGGCAACCCATGGCGCGGTGAAACCTCCCCTTTTCATTGTTATCCGCAAGTTTAGCACGTCGGCGACGCAATCGGCGGCAGAAAAGGGGCGTCTTGGGGCTACAACCTAGACGAGCGGCGTCCAGCAGGCCCGCGTCGGCTTCGGCCGGCGCTCTTTTTGTCGTATCATCGCGCATCCTAGGGAAGCTTCTTGGCGTTCACTCGGGGTGGGACCTTTGGACAAAAATGAATGGCGCAATTCGATTGCACTGATCGCGTTCCTCCTGGTTCTCGCGATCCTGGTGGCTCAGAGCCGTAGAAATTGCGAGGTGCCAGGATCTTCGTGGGTGCCCTGCATCTGGGGAAGCTACTAAGCCAGACGTGATCGGTGAGGGCGCGCCGCCAAGAGCAGATCAGAGCGATCTTCGATCAAATCGGGGCTCACCAGGCGCAACGGGACGCGGGTCCGGTGGGTGAACTTCAGCTAGAAGTGCGAGGCGATGCCATCGTTGTCACGATGCCAGGGACGCGCTTAGCGTGACGTACCGACTAATGCAAGATCCTCAGCCATCGTCCGCCCTTGCGCTGGACGATGGGGCGCTCCGATGTCGCGGGCAGAGTTTCTTGGGCACGCCTGGCGAGCCGCCAACGACGAGGCGAGGGAGATGGGCTGGATTGTGTAACGCGAGAGGAGCAGGTCCGATGAAGTTGGTCGTCCTTTCAAGCGCGCTGATTATGGCTCTATCCGTTCCGAGTGCCCTGGCTAAGCCCAAGGGCACCAGCAGTGGAGAGCTGCCGGCATGTCCAGCTGGCTTCAACCAAAAGTCTCTCGATGAGAAATGCCGCGTATGCACGAAGGTCTACAACAATGCGAGTCACCAGGTCGTCGTCGAGACAAAGAGCTTTTGTTGGGCCGATTCGAAATCGCGGCCGGGCGGCGTGCAGGCCGCTCCACCGAAAGACAAATCACAGTGATCGTCGCCGAGAAGCAAGCGCTCGCTTGTCATCTTGCATAGCTCGGATGGAACCGTGACATGTCTGCGGCCCCGATTTGCCGCCTGGGACGGCTTTGCAATCCGGTTCGAGTCCCGTTGCAAATCGCATCACCGATACGGAGTTCGAAGGCTTCATACTCCTCCGTCGTAAAGGCACCCTCTGCGCGACGGCGGGCGGCCGCGTTCCGCCAAGCCTGTGCCGCCTCTTCCAGGCTCAGAATGACATCTGGGGTCGATACCGCTTCGGATCGGCAGTGCAGGGCGAAGACGGATTGGGAGTTGAGGATCGGATAAGCGTCGCGGATCACCCCGCCGTCATCCCGAATGCTGTTTGGAGCAAGGTAGTGATGAACGAGGGCGTCGGCTAACACCAAGATCCTACCCCCTGCGTCGATGATGCGGCAGCAGATCTCGGCGTCGTCGTAGCAATTTCCCAAGGCTTCATTGAAACCGCCAATCTCGACGAGCACCGAGCGCCTGAAGCTCATATTGGTACCCGGCAGATACAGGAAAGGGTCGGCGCCAATTCCAAGATAAGATTCGATAGGTGGGCTCGAAGCGACCTGAACGCTGCCCGTTCGCGAGCACGTGCAAATCTGCCAATCTGGCTCGTGGTGTCGGTGATTTAGGACGTATCCGCCTACGCCTGCGATGGAAGACATTGAGTAGCCAGGCGCAAGCGTCGCCAGCCAGCTTTCCGTTGGAACGGCGTCATCGTCGATGAAGGCCACGACTTCACCGGCGGCGAGTTCGATTCCAATGTTGCGGGACACCGCAAGGTTGGTGTCAGGGCAATACGCCGTTTTGATTTTGCCCGAATGGCTTTGAAGGAGTTTAGCCGTCCCGTCGGAACAAGGGCCCGGTACGACGATCACCTTAAAGTTCTCATAAGTTTGGCGGCCAAGGCCGTCTAAGGTCCGCGCGAGCGATTCGGCCCGATTGTACGTGGAGACGATCACGCTGATGCTGAGCGCCGGGCGGCGGCGCGCCATGCGTATCGCTTCGAACATTCGGTACATTGACGGCAGGAATTAACCCAGAGTGAGGCCAACAATTCGCGCGCGGACGGACCTTTCTCTTAGAGGGTCTGCGGCGACTGCGCCAGTCGTCCAGGGGTGCGCGTGCGGCTGGAGCGCGCCCTTGTCACTGCACCGCCGTCGCTCCATCTCGCTGCCTCCGAGCGCGCTTGATTCG
>JBGQMX010000079.1:0-14365 GCA_041500805.1 Methyloceanibacter sp. | reverse complement strand
GGGCATTTTCGGGGTGATGGCCCTGATCGACGGGTCGCCACGGGCCGCCACCGCGCGGGCCAAGACGTCTTGCGAGGTCGCCCCCATCACCGAGAAGAGCTTCCTCTTCCTGGTGCATGAGACCCCATTCTTCGCCATTGCGGTGATGCGCACGCTCGCCGATCGGTTGAGACGCTCCGGCCCCCACGGCTGAGGCAACAAGGGGCCGCCCGACCTGCGGCTTGCCATTGCGGCTGGCCCCGGCCATGATCGGCCCCGGCTCAACCCTGCAGGCTCTCCCGCGTAACGCCCTTGTTGTCGCTTGAAAACCTGGCGCTGAGGCGCCCGCGCAACGTCGATGTGCCGAGGCTCGGGCGTGACGCCATAGCCGGCGCCATCTCGGCAGTGGTGCAGATTGCCTACTGCATCTCGTTCGCCGCGCTTATCTTCACGGGGGATCTCGCGGGCGGCTTTTCGCTGGGGCTTGCTGGGCTCATCATGGGCACGGTGGTCACCTGCGTGGTCATCGCGGTGACCTCGACCTTCTCGCCGGTCATCGGTGGGCCGGACTCGCCGGCCGTGGCGGTGATGAGCGTCCTGGCCTCGTCGATTGCCACCGCTCTCGCCGCCAAGGGTGCGAGCAACGCCGAGATCATCACCAATGTGCTCGTGGCGCTTTCGGTGAGCACGTTGCTCACGGGAATTCTGCTCTATGGCGTCGGCGCGTTGAAGCTCGGTCAATGGACGCGCTTCATTCCCTATCCCGTGATCGGCGGCTTCCTTGCTGCCTCGGGTATCCTGCTCATCACCGGCGGCATGGAGGTCGTCACCCAGACCAATCTGACGCTTGCACCCTCAAGCTGGGAAGTCCTCTACTCGCCGCTTTACGCACCTCAGATCATAATGGGGGCGCTCTTCGCGGCGGCGATCCCGGTCGTGGGGCGATGGGTCCCGAACTACCTCACCTTGCCGCTTGTGTTTTTCGGGTTCCTCCTCGCTTTGGACGTCAGTTTGTTCGGCTTCGTCAGGGACGAATCGGTGCGGAGCGCCTGGTTCCTGCCAAGCCTCGGCGAGCTGAGCTTGTGGTGGCCGATCGCTGCCGTGATGCGGCAACAGGTCGATTGGGGCGTGATCGCTCAGAGCAGCGCGGAGATTGGCTCCTTTTGTGGCGTGATGGCGATCGCGCTTCTGCTTGATGTGTCTAGTCTGGAGGTGGCGCGCCAAAAAACCGCCGACCTCGATCAGGAATTTCGCTCCAACGGTCTGGCCAATTTGCTTGCCTCCGTGGTGGGCGGATTTGGCGGCTCGCTTTCGATGAATGCTTGCTTGCTGCTCGACGAGTCGGGCGCCACGACGCGATGGGCCGGAGCTATCGTCGGCATCGTCTGCGCGATCATCCTATTCTCTGGCGCCGATGTCGGGAGCGTCGTTCCGAAAACCATTCTCGGCGGCATGCTCGCCTATCTCGGCGTGGCCATTATCGTCGAGTTGTGGGAGGCGCCGGCGCAAAGCTCCTGGACGGAATGGGCCCTCACCGGAATGATGACGCTGGTCATCATCAATTTCGGTTATTTCATGGGCGTCGTGCTCGGCGTCGTCGGCGCCTGCCTCATGTTCGCGCTGAGCTATAGCCGCATCGGCGTGATCAGGCGCCACCTCACGCGCTACGAATTTTCCAGCAATGTCGAGCGCTCGCCCGAGCAGTCGCGCCTGCTGCGCGAGGAGGGCAAGCGCGTCCACGTGTTCTGGCTCTCCGGCTTCATCTTTTTCGGCTCGTCGAACGGTTTGTTCGAGCGCATCAAGCGGGTCATCGAGGGGCAGCAGGATAAGCCGGTCGGCTTCGTGGTGCTCGACTTTGGCGCCGTTCCAGGTCTCGACACCTCTGCTGTCTTGAGCCTCGTCAAGCTCCGTAACTATTGCGAGGAGCATGACGTCACGCTCGGATTTTCGGGCTTGAACGAGAGCATGCAGGCCGGCTTCGAGAAGGCTGGCTTCTTCGGTAGCACGAGGCCGCATCAGGTATTCGGCAGCCGCAACGAGGCGGTCGAATGGTGCGAGGATATGCTGCTCATGAATCACGAGGTCGGCGACGCCTCGACCCACACCTTCGAGAGCTGGTTGCAGGCCGAGTTCGGCGGTCAGATCGATTTCGACCGCATCGCCTCCTATATGGAGCGCCGCGAGCTGGACACGGGCGAGTATATATTCCGGCAGGGCGAGCCTGCGGATTCCGTGGTGCTGCAGGCCTCGGGCTGCGTCGCCATCACCATCATCGACGAGCATGGGCGCCCGATCAGGCTGAGGCGCATGGTCGGGCATACCGTGGTGGGAGAGATGGGGTTCTATCGCCGGGTGCCGCGTACGGCGCATGTGATCGCCGAGGGGCCGACCGTCGTCTACCGGCTGACGCGGGACTCGTTCGAGAAAATGCAGGCGGAAGATCCTCCCGCCGCCGGGGCTTTCAACCAGCTCATCATCCGGCTTCTCTCCGATCGCCTCGAATTCGCCAATCGCGAGATCTCGGCGCTGCTGTAGCCGTCCGGCCTCTTCAGCGGGCGGCGGTCACGACCAGCGCCGCGACGAGCGCAAGGTAGGTCAGCCCGTGCACCAGCTGATCGGTGCCGAGCGCGAACCAGAAGCCGCGGTCATGCGTGGTCCAGCCGTTACGGTGGGTGACCTGCTCCTTCAGCCAATCGATATGATAGTGGACGGCGAACTCGCCAAGGGCGATGGCGCCGACGAGCAGGATCGAGCTCGGCACCAGCACGAGATAGACGAGCGGCGTGAGCGCCACGTGGATCCCGGCATGGACGAAGCCGCCGGGATGGCCGTAAGTCCCCTTGTTCAAATATTGATACGGGGTCTGCAGATAGAAATCGGCGACCGTGTGCTTGAGCATCAGGACCGCCACGGCGGCAAGGACGAGGATCATGAGCTGTGGCATCGGCGTTACTTCGACAAGGCTTCTGCCGTGCCGTCCCAACGGGGCGGGGGAGGGTTCGCCCGGAAGAAGGCGATACGCTCGCGATAGAGCGCATAGAGCCGGTCGAGGCGTGAGCTGTTCAAGGCCTCGCATTGGCGGCTGAGCGCTTCGGCGGCATCCCAGTCCTTCGCCCGGAAGCGGGCGAGAAATTCCCCGTGCCGGGCGGTGAAAGTGATGAAGTCCTGGCTTTGCTTAAGCGCGGTGTCGCCGAGCAGGGCGAAGATGCGCGTCGCCTCGGTCTTGCCTTTTACCTTCAGGAGATCGAGCTCGATGAAGGCGAACTCGGGCGCCCGCGCGGTGGTGGTCTCGCCCACGACCGTGCCCACGTCGTAGGTTTTCGACTGCCCCTCGAGGCGGGAGGCCACATTGACGTTGTCGCCGATCACCGAATAGTCGAAGCGCGTCTCGGAGCCGAGATTGCCGACGCAGCAGACGCCCGTGTTCAGCCCGATGCCGAGCTGGACCGGCTTGAACGTCCGGCCCTTGGCTTCAGCCTCAAGGCGCCAGCGCTCGTTCAGCCCCGCCATCTCGCCCATCATGCGGAGCGCCGCGCTACAGGCATGGCTCGGGTGGTTGCTGTCGTCGAGCGGCGCGTTCCAGAAGGCCATCACCGCGTCGCCCATGAACTTGTCGATGGTGCCTTGCTCATCGAGGATGATGTTGCTCAGGGGCGTGAACAGGCTGTTCAGGAAGCGGGTGAGCTCCTCGGCGTCGAGGCCCTCGGAAATGGTGGTGAAGCCGCGCACGTCGCTGAAGAGGAGCGTCATGTCGCGCGTCTCGCCACCGAGCTTGAGCCGCGACGGGTCGTGGGCCAGCCGCTCGACGAGCGCCGGCGCCATGTAGTGGGAGAAGGCATGGCGGACCCGGTTCCGCTCCCGCTCGGTGCGCAGGAAGACGAAGAGTGTGCCGGCGAGATAGATCGCGGTGAGCGCGATGGCGGGATAGATCGGATCGACGAGCCAGCCGAAAGCGTCGAAGGCATACCATGAGATTAAGGCGACCGCGGCGATGGCGCCGCCGCCGAGCGCGGCGCTCCCCAGAGCCCCGGTGCGATAGATGAGGACGGCGATGAGGAGGCCGAGCACCAGGATGTAGAGGAGCTCGGCGGGCGTGGCGAAATCGGGCCGCTGCAGGAACGAGCCTTGCAGGATCTGCTCGATGACCTGTGCGTGCAGCTCGACGCCGGGCACCGAGGCCTCGAGCGGGGTCGCCCGGAGATCGAGCAGGCCCGCCGCGCTCGTGCCGATGATCAGGATGCGGCCTTCGATCTCGTCCTTGCCGATCTCGCCGTTTAGCACCTTGAAGGCCGGCAGGTAGCGCGCCTTCGAGGCGAGCGTGAAGTTGATCCACATCTGGCCGTTGGCTTCGGTCGGCACCTCGAAATCGCCGACCTTGATGCCGACGATGCCAGTCTTCTCGCCGAAGGCCTTCTCGCCGCTTGCGCCGGAGCTCTTGACGAAATAGCTGGTCGCTCCTTGAGCGAGCCGCACCATGTCGGCGGCAAGAGAGGGATAGAGCGTATCGCCGATCCTCACCACCATGGGCATGCGGCGGATAATCTGGTCATGCTCTGGGATCCAGTTGAGCGAGCCTGCGCCGGCCGCCTTGTCCTGAAGCTCTTTCAGGCTTGCGGCGGCGCCAGGGTAGTAGGGCGCGAAGAGCTTGGGGTCGTCACCGCCAAAGCTGAAGCCGGCTTTGGTCTCGGGTATGAAATTGCCTTGCGGCGCGGAGATGAAGCCGAGCACGACCGGGGCCTTGCCGATGGCTTCGGCAAAGACCTGATCGTTGGAGGGAAGCTTCTCGACCTCCTCCCTGAGGCCCGCCAGCGCATCGGACTTCGGCCAGAAATGGAGCGCGTTGGCGGGCGACATCCGATCGGGCTCCGGGAACACCATGTCGAAGCCGATCGCCGCCGCGCCATTGGCGGCGAGCTTGTCCACGAGCTCGGCGAGCACCGTGCGCGGCCAGGGCCATTGCCCAATCTCCTTCAAGGAGTCCTCATCGATATCGATGATGCGCACGGGCAGCGCCGGATCGAAGTGGCGCGGGCTCACCCGCTGATAGGCATCGAAGACGAGAGAGCGGAGCCGCGCCACCGGGCTTGGGTCCCAGACGCGCAATGCAAGCGCGGCGACGATGACCGTCCCGACGATGAGGACATAGAGGAGACGAGGACCCATCCCGTTGCTTGACTTTGCGTTTTCACCCTGGAGGACGCGCCGGACCGGTGCGGATGGCAGAACCTAGCCAATGGCGCCCGGCCGCTCCAGTGTCATATTCGCCTCACGGGCTTGGGCTGCCCATGGGTCGCGGCATTGAACCGCGGCGCGGAATGAACTAGGAAGCCAGGATTCCAGCATTCGTCGCATCCAAGGGCACATTCCGTGAACATCTGCATGATCGGGGCCGGGTATGTCGGCCTCGTCTCCGCTGCCTGCTTCTCCGAATTCGGCTGGAAGGTCGCCTGCACCGATAAGGATGCGGACCGGATCGAGCAGCTGCGCCGAGGGCATGTGCCGATCTACGAGCCGCGCCTCGAGGAGCTGCTTCAGCGCAACCTGCGCATGGGGCGGATCAGCTTCGCCACCGAGCTTGCGCCAGCGGTGGGCGAGGCCGACCTCGTGTTCCTCGCCGTGGGCACGCCGATGCGCAGGGGCGATGGGCACGCCGATCTCAGCTTCGTCTTCCAGGCGGTCGAGGAGCTTGCTCCCCATCTCAAAGGCTTCACGGTGATCGCGACCAAGTCCACGGTCCCGGTGGGGACCAGCCGCGAGATCGAGCGGCGCCTCAGGCTGCTGCGACCCGACGCCGACTTCGCGGTCTGCTCCAATCCGGAATTCTTGCGTGAAGGCTCCGCCATCTACGATTTCACCCATCCCGACCGCGTGCTCGTCGGCTGTGACGAGGAGCGCGCCAAGGAGCTGATGGAGCGCCTCTACAAGCCGCTCGCCTTGCGCAACGCACCGGTCCTGTTCGTGAGCCGGGAATCGGCTGAACTCGCCAAATATACCGCCAACGCCTTCCTCGCCATGAAGATCAGCTTCATCAACGAGATTGCCGATCTTTGCGAGGCGGTCGGGGCCGACGTCCAGGAAGTGGCCACCGCGATCGGCGCCGACGGGCGCATCGGCAACAAGTTCCTGCATCCAGGACCTGGCTATGGCGGCTCCTGCTTTCCCAAGGACGTCGCGGCGCTGGTCCGCACGGCGCGGGAGGCGCGCTCGCCGCTGTCGCTGATCGAGCAGGTGCAGACGGTCAATTCGGAGCGTAAGATCGCCATGGCGGCCCGCATCGAGCGGGCAGCTGGCGGCTCGCTTCAGGGCAAGACGGTCGCGGTGCTTGGACTTGCTTTCAAGCCCGATACCGACGACGTGCGCGAGGCGCCGAGCCTCACGCTGATCCCCATGCTGCAGGAGCGGGGGGCAACGGTCAGGGCCTACGATCCGCATGCGGGCGAGAATGCCGAGCCGCTTCTGCCGGGCGTAGTGTGGTGCATCAGCGCGCTCGAGGCGGCCGAGCAGGCCGACGTCACCGTGGTGGTCACGGAATGGAACGAGTTCCGCGCGCTCAACCTCGACATGCTCAAGGCTTCAATGCGCGGCAACGTGCTCGTCGACCTCCGCAATATCTATCTGCCGGCACAAGCGCGCGCCGCAGGTTTCACCTATGGGGGCATCGGCCGCTAGGCGGCTGCGACGCTAGCGGCCTCAGGCCAGTTGGTTCTAATCCCGGAGCAGCAAACGAGGGGTCCGCTAAGGCGTCCGCGTTGAGAAACTCTTCGCTGGCGCGGGAGCTGGCGCCCGAGAGGCGGGCGCCATGAGCCGCCCCGATTTCAGCGCTGCCTTGGCCATGGGCCCGAACCGGCGCAGGTGCCGCTTGAGCTGCCGCCGATAGGCATAATAGTTGGCCTCGAGCCGATGCCTGTCGCTCTGGACATAGGAGCCTTGCATCATGCTCTCGTGCCCTTGCGCCTTCAGCTTACTGAACCAGGAGGCGCTCTCATGCCGCTCGGCGAGCGCGATCAAATAGCTCGCGACGAGTTGCGACTGATCGTCGGCGAGCCGCCAGATGCTGCCATTGGCCTGGATGAGGCCCACGGCGAAGAGATCGTCGAGCTCGGGGTGAAACACGTTGAGATAGAGGAGGGGACGTCCATCGGGGGCGAACAGGAGATCGTTGTCGAGGAAAGGGATGGAGATCTCGTAGCCGGTCCCGAACACGACGAGATCGGCCTCGACCTCGCTCCCGTCGCTGAAGCGGACCTTGCTGCCGGCAAACTCGGTGATATCGGGCTTCACGCCGATGCGGCCATGGGCCACGAGTTGCGGCAGCGCCGTGCTCATGGTCGGGTGGGTGTCCATGATCCGATGCTCGGGCTCGGGCAAGCCGTAGCGCTCGTTCTTGCCCACCATGAGCCGGTGCCAATGGGTGTAGAGCCGGTTGCGCAGGCCCCGCGGCATCGGGAACTTCTCGCAGAAATTGATGATGCCGTCGGTCGGTCGGCCGAACATGAATTTCGGCACGAAATAGGTGCCGCGGCGCATGCTCTGATAGACCCTCTGCGACACGCTCGTCGCATCGACCACGATATCGCAGGCCGAATTCCCGGAGCCGACCACCACGACGCGCTTGTCGGTGAGCTGCTTGACGCTGCGGTAGTCGCGCGAGTGCAGCATCTCGCCGGTGAACGTGCCGGGGATCTTCGGCGTACGCGGCACATGGTGGTGACCGTTGGCGATGACGAGGGCCCGGTAGAAGCGCGGACGCTCCTCTCCGGCGATCTGGACGCGCCAGCCGTCTTGGGCGCGCTCGGCGCGCTCTACGGTCGCATTGAACTCGATCTTGTCGAGGATGCCGAAATTCGCGGCGTAGGCACGCAAGTAGGCAAGGGTCTCCCGATGCGAGGGATAGATGGGATATTCCTCGGGAAGGGGATAATCCTCGAAGCCCGTGTATTTCCGGGAAGAGACGAGATAGGTGGTGTCGTAGACGACGCCGGTGCCGGTCGCCTCGTTCCACAAGCCGCCGATATCGTGCTCCCGCTCCAGACAATCGAAGGGGATGCCGCGCTCGTTGAAGGTCTTGGCGGCGGCGAGGCCGGATGATCCGGCGCCGATGATGCAAACCTTGTCCGTGTTGCTTTTCACATCCATCCGTCGTGCATCCTGTTACCGGGCGTCTACGTAGCTCCGGTCAAGCAAGGTATCGGCCTTATTGCCGCAGAGTTTATCCCCGGCGGCAACGCTGTGACATAATATGGGGGTCATGGTCCAGACACACAAAAAGCTTTGGTGCCACCCCCTATGAGGCTATTCTTTCCCAAGAAAGGGACTCATGGCGGAGCGCTCATCGTGCGTCTTCCGGTCGTAGCCGTGGCTGCTATAGCAGGTCTCGGGCTGTTTTGCGGCAGCGTGCAAGCCAGCCGAGGTTGGCCGCCGACCACCGACAATCCTTATTGCGCCATCACCACCTATAAGCTGCGCGAGCTCCCCGAGCAGGGGATGTCGGTGCTCGACTCCAACGGCACGCCCGTGATCGTGGTCAACGCCCAGACGCTGACCGAGTCGCCGCCTTACGGCCGATTCCTTATGGCGCATGAATGCTGCCACCACACTCTCGGTCACGTTCAGCGCTATCATCAGGGGCTCGGCCATCTCGGTCCACAGCCCTTCTTCTACATCGCGCCGGCGCTGAAGCAGATGGAGCTCGACGCCGATTGCTGCGCGGTCAAGCTGCTGATGTCGAGGCACGAGACCGACAGCATCGCGGCGGCGCGGGAGGCCATGATGCAGTTCGGCGCCGCACCGACTGGAGCCTACTACCCGACCGGGACCGAGCGGGCCGATAACATCACCAAGTGCGCGACGGAAGACTGACGCCCGCGTAGCCTTCCCGCCGTCCTTCCGCGGACTGGCGGCGCGCCCCTCCAATCTCCATATTTTCGCTTGTGCTATGATGAGGCTCCGAGATGGCGCGAGAGTGGCGGCCTTGAGCGGTAGGACGACAATGACGCGGCTGGCAAGCGGTCAGGCCCGGCTTGTGGCGGCGATTGCCTTTGGCATCGTCGCGGCCGCTTGTCTCAGCGCGGCAAGCGGAGAGGGCGCTCAGCCGGTGGGCGGCGGATTTCTGCGCGTCTGCGCCGATCCCGACAATATGCCATTTTCCAACGACAAGACCGAGGGCTTCGAGAACAAGCTTGCCGAGCTCATCGCCGCGAAGCTCGGTGCGCAGCTCGAATATACCTGGTTTACCGAGGCGACCGGCTACGTTCCCAATACGGTGGGGAGCGACGCTTGCGACCTCGTCATGGGCTATGCCCAAGGCACCGGGCTGATCGAGGACACCAACCCCTATTACTACACCTCCTACGTTCTCATCTACCGGCAGGGCGACCCCCATATCGAGGGCGTCGAGAGCCTGTCCGACCCGCGTCTCAAGAACAAGAGGATCGGCCTCTTCGCCCGGACGCCGCCGGCGAGCATCCTCGCGATGTATGGACTGGTGGCGAACGCCAAGCCCTTCGAGATCAACGCCGGCGAGAGCGCGTCCAAGGCCGCCATGGCGATGATCGCCGAGATCGCCTCAGGTGAGCTCGACGCCGGGATCCTGTGGGGGCCGCTCGGCGGCTATTACGCGCAACGTTCGACGGTGCCGCTCAAGCTCGTGCCACTGGTGAAGGAGAATGCGGGGCCGAGCACCATCTACGGCATCACCATGGGCGTGCGCCCGAACGAGCCCGAGTGGAAGCACACCATCAATAAGCTGCTTGCCGAGAATGCGGGCGACATCAACGCGATCCTGCAAGGCTATAACGTGCCGGTGCTGGACGAGAACGGCAACCTGATCGCGGCCGCCGCGGCGGAGCGTTGACGCGCGGGGGGCGCGGGCTGTGCTCCCCGCGCGACCCTACATCTTGCAGCGGCTTTCAGGCTCGTCGATGCCGAGCGTATCTACATCGACATCCACATGGCTTGCAGGCGGAAAGCCGCGCTGCGGCGAGATCGAGACGGGGACCTTGTCGGTCGCAATCAGAATCGGCTGCCGGAACTGACCGTCCCAGGGGCGGTATTGCTGCTTGATGCCCTTGAAGGGAGCAAGCTGCAGCTCGGGGCCGTGGATGAAAGCGGCGATGGTGGCGAAGTCGGCGCCGCTATTGCGCGTCACGGCCTCGCCGATGGTGCGCGCCGCCACATAGGCCTGATAGTCGATTGGCAGCATCAGGCGCTTGAAGTCCTTCTCGAAATGGTTATTGGCCTGGGTCGCGCCCCATTTCTCGTGACCCGGGCTCCAGGTCGTGGCGGTCAGCCCCGTGGTGCCGGCCACCGGGCGCGCATCGGCGCCGCCACGGTATGGCATATACGGACCGAACAGCTGGTCCTCGTCGGCGACAATGATGATCTGATAGTCGCCGCCGGCGGCGAAGGCCGTATCGACGCTCGCCTGCTTGCCGGGCGGGATGGTGCCGACATCGTCGCGCCTGCCGCCCGAGACGTCCTGGTATTCGCGATCATCGACGATGGTGGCGCCGAAGCGCGCCGCCGCGCGTTTGACCGCGTCGGCATAAGCAAGGTCGCCAGGAGTCGAGCCGTGCACCATCAGCCAGTTCGTCCATTTCTTCAGCACGAGATACTGAGCGAGCGCGTCGGCCAGCATGAAACGGTCGGGCGCCACATGCATGATATTGGCACGGCAATCCTCTTGCCTGAGCGACACGTCGGTGGCGCGGATGTTGAAGAGGAGGATGTCCTTGTCCTTGGCAAAGTCGGAGAGCTTGAGCAACGTGTCGGCGGACGCATCGACGATGATGAAATGATGGCCGCTGTCGTAGAACTTCTGCAAAGCCTCGACCGCTTTGTCGACAGAGGCGACGGTCGAGACATCGAGGCTATAGAGCTCGCCGGTGAACTGGCCGCCGGCATTGTTCTCATCGTTCGCCATCTTGGCGCCGGAGACGCCGGCGTCGGAGGGCTCCATGTCCACGCGGGACGCGGGTCTCGGCCGATCGGCCAGCTCGCGGATGTAACCGATCGGCAGGGGGTTGCGCGGGGGCGGTGACTGAGGAAGCTCCACGCTGAAGCCGCCCTTGGGACTGCTCGTGTCCGCGGGTGCCTCCGCCGAAGGCGACGTGGCGGCAGGGGCTTCCGCGGCGGGCGGTGAGCCGGCAGGCGCCGCCGCCGGGGCGGGGGACTCGTCGGCGGCCATCGCCTGTGTGCCGGCCAGCATCGCGCCGGTCAGGAGCGACAGGACGCTGCAGACGCTGAGAAGCGCAATCGGCTGCCTGAAAATGCGGCAGGAGATCATGGACGTCAGCTGCATGTGACGGGACCGAATG
Source organism: Methyloceanibacter sp. (assembly GCA_041500805.1). GTDB lineage: Bacteria > Pseudomonadota > Alphaproteobacteria > Rhizobiales > Methyloligellaceae > Methyloceanibacter. Next base: position 3,071 of record JBGQMX010000079.1, on the reverse strand, counting down.
GCACGGCCTTGCCGCGCCGGTTTGGTTCGAACCCGGGATGAGCGCTTGCCGGCGGGGTTCGCGAAGCCAGCCGAGCGGTTTCGGCCCATGGTAGCGACAAAGAAATAGGCATTGCAAGGTGGAAACCGGAGCCAGGAAGGTTTGGTACCAACAAACGCAATATGCTGAAATTTCGACGTTTTCTGCGCGCTCTCAGATGTCCCATCGAGCGCGCACTGTCTTGTTGGCGAGCTCCTTGCGAATTATGGACAAGCTTCCGCGCCCAATGAGCTTCGGCTTATAGTGCGGCGATGGAATTTTCGATCGAGTCGGCCGTCAGCTTCGGGTGGGAGACGTTCAAGAAGCGGGCGTGGTTCTTTATTGGCTCAAGCCTCGTCATCCTGCTTCTCAATATCGCGGCCGGCGCCGTCACCAGCGTTATTGACGCCGGGCTCACGGGATCGATGGATAAGGCGACGCCCATCAGTTCTGTGGCAGATCTTGTGTTGGGCACATTCATCAACATGGGCGTCACGGCGTTCTATCTGAACGCGTACGACAATCCCGACACCGTCTCGCTCGCGTCGCTTTGGCATCCGCAGCCATTTTGGAAGTTTCTCGCGGCGAGCCTTCTCCTAGGGCTAGCGATCGTTATCGGATTTCTCTTGCTGATCGTGCCGGGGGTCATTTTCACGCTCATGTTCCTGTTCACGACCTTTATCGTCATCGATCGCGAACTGGGTCCCATCGAAGCGATGAAAGAGAGCAAGCGCATCGCTCACGGTCACAAGTGGGCGCTCCTTGGTTTTGTCCTGGTGCTTGCGCTCGTCAACCTGCTGGGCGTTCTCGCTCTCGGCGTAGGCCTTCTGGTTTCGATACCGGTCTCATCGCTTGCGTTCGTTCATGCCTATCGCATCCTGGGCGGCCGCGTGACGCCTGACGCGGCCATGGTCACTCCTGCTGTTTGATGCAGGCGCGCGCGAGGACGCCGAGGTCGGCCCTCTAGCCCTCCAATGCAATAGGGTCGCGAAGCTATTCCGCAGGGACCAGCGGACGCTGTTCGGGCTTGGCCGCGGGGCTGTTGCGCGGATTGCGATAGACGAAGGGCGTCGGCGGCTTGGCCGCTTCCGAGCGGGCCAGCGCCACCATCTCCCCATGATAGGGCGAGAGCGCGCAAGCGGGGTCGGTGTTGCGGGCGTCTGCGGTGATCGCCATGGCCTGACAGCGGCAGCCGCCAAAGTCGATCTCCTTGAAGGCGCAAGAGCGGCAGGGCTCCTTCATCCATTCCGTGCCGCGGAAGGCGTTGAAAGCGCCGGAGTTGAGCCAGATGTCGAGCAGCGTCCGGTCCTGCACATTGTCGAAGTGAAGGCCGGGGATGGTCTCGGCGGCATGACAGGGCAGCACCTTGCCGGCCGGCGTGATGTTCATAAAGCCCTTGCCCCATCCGCCCATGCAGGGCTTCGGACGCTTGGCGTAGTAGTCGGGCACGACCATGTCGATGGTGAGCACGCCTTTCAGGCGCTCGCGCTCGCGCTCGACGAACTCGATGGACTGAAGCGTCTGGTCGTAGGTCGGGATCAGCGCGGCGCAGTTAAGATAGGCCCAGCCGTAATATTGCACATGGGCGACCTCGAGTCGCTGCGCGCCGAGCTTGATGGCGAGCTCGATATAGCGGCCGACATTGTGGATGTTCTGGCGGTGGATGGGGGCGTTGACGGTGAGGGGGAGCCCGAGCTCGGTGACCCAGCGGGCGACGTCGAGCTTCTTCGCAGTGGCGCCCGGATAGGCGCCGATCCGCTCGGCGTTCTCGGCATCGACGTCCTGGAACGAGATCTGGACGTGATCGAGCCCGCGCTTGACGAGGTCTTCCAGGCGTCCGCGATTGAGCGTCACCGCGGCGGTGATCAGGTTGGTGTAAAGACCGGCTGCGGAGGCGGCCGTGACGATGTCCTCGAGGTCCTTCCGCGCCGTGGGCTCGCCACCCGAGAGATGCACCTGCAAAATGCCCATCTCGCCTGCTTGGCGCATCACCGAGACCCACGTCTCGGTGGAGAGCTCCTTGTTGACGCGCTCAAGCTCGAGCGGATTGGAGCAATAGGCGCATTGCAGCGGACAGCGATGGGTGAGCTCGGCGAGGAGACCGACAGGCGCGAGGGCGCACAGCGCCGCTGTCGCGCCGGTGGTGCCAACCACGCCCGCCGTCGGCTCGTCATCGACGCTGACGGACTGACAATGCCCATTGCCGTTCAATTCGGTCGCGCTCATCCTTTGATAAACCCCTTGTCTGCCAGGCCTTGGAGCAGGTCGAGCACGTCGGTGCGGATCACCTCCGCCGGTGCCGAATACTCCTTGGCGAGGGCCTCGACGATTTCCTCCACGATTCTTTTGCCGTCGCAGAGCTTGAGCACGGCGACGGCGGTTTGGTCAGGCGTCAGAATTCGCTCCGGCGCCAGCAGCACCCATCGCCCCCGCCCCGCGTCATGGCGGAGCTTCAGATAAGGCGGTAGATAGGGCCGCGTCTCCTGTCCGACAATCAGGCGTGCAGGGGGCGCGGCGTCGTTCATCACGCTTTGGCCGGCACGAAGGCGCCGGGCGGGATCATGGCCGGCTCGACATAGGCCACGTACAGCGCATCGAGCTGCGCCCAAAGCACATTACATTTGAACCTCAGCGCCTCGAGAACGGCGGCTTGCGCCTCGGGGGTGCGCGCGGTGCGCTTGACATAGTCCAGCGCAAAATCCGCATCGCGCGGTGCCTGCGTCAGGCGGCGCTTGAAATATTGCATGACCCCGTCGCTGATGAAGTCGTAGTTCTCCAGCATGCCGGAGATGCGCTCCTTGTGAATCTTGGGGGCGAACAGCTCGGTGAGCGAGGAAGCGACCGCCTCGACCAGGGTCTTCTCCCGCACGAAGTTGACATAGGCCTCCACCGCAAAGCGGGTCTCGGGAAGGGCACCCTTCATGGAGATGACGTAGTCGCGGTCGAGGCCGAGCCCGTCGGTCAGCACGAGCCAGCGCTCGATGCCGCCTTCCTCCACGCCATAGCCGTCATGGTCCATGATGCGATGGATCCAGTCACGCCTGAGCTGGCGG
>JBGQMX010000078.1:0-14368 GCA_041500805.1 Methyloceanibacter sp. | reverse complement strand
CTCGTCGAGGAGACGCTCAAGCTCATGCAAAGCTTCGAGCCCTGCGGCGTGTTTGCCCGCGACTTGCGCGAGTGCCTGACGCTGCAACTGAAAGAGCTCGACCGCTGCGACCCGGCCATGGCCACGCTGATCGAGAATCTGCATTTGCTCGCCGCCCATGACCTCGTGGCGCTGAAGCGGGTTTGCCGCGTCTCCGACGAGGACCTCTGCGACATGATCCAGGAGGTGAAGCGGCTGAACCCGAAGCCCGGGCTGAAATATGGCTCAAGTCCATCGCAGCCGATCGTGCCCGACGTGCTCGTGCGCGTGCTTCCCGACAGCTCCTTCCACGTCGAGCTGAACAGCGACACCCTGCCGCGCGTCCTCGTCAACCAGTCCTATTACGCGACCGTCTCCAAATCGACGACGCGCAAGGAGGACAAGAGCTATCTCGTCGACTGCCTGCAGACCGCCAATTGGCTGGTCAAGAGCCTCGATCAGCGCGCCCGCACCATCCTCAAGGTGGCGCAGGAGATCGTGCGCCAGCAGGACGGCTTCTTCACCCATGGCGTGCGGCACTTGCGGCCGTTGAATCTGAAGACCGTGGCCGACGCCATCTCCATGCATGAATCGACGGTCAGCCGCGTCACCGCCAACAAATACATGGCGACCAATCGCGGCCTGTTCGAGCTCAAATATTTCTTCACCTCGGCGATCGCGGCGACGTTGAACGGCGATGCCCATTCCTCCGAGGCTGTGCGCCACCGCATCCGCGAGATGATCGAGGCTGAGCCGGTGAGCGATGTGCTGTCCGACGACAAGATCGTCGAGCGGCTGAAAGGCGACGGCGTCGACATCGCGCGCCGGACGGTCGCGAAATACCGCGAGGCGCTTCGCATACCCTCCTCGGTGCAGCGGAGACGGCTCAAGCGCATCGCCCATGGCGCAAGCCTTTGACATGCTAAGGCCCTGGACGGCAACGAGAATCGTGTAAAGGGGGAAGGCTGAAATTGATGGTTTGACACCTTGGGAGTGGGGGTCTAGCTTCCCGCTCCGCGGTGGAGGCCGAACGAAATTGGGCCCCACGGCGTTGTTCGTCGTGGCGAAGGGCGGCCCACTCAAGAGGCGGCATACGCCCCGGGAAGCGCGGGTTAAGAAGGGCTTTTCGACAGTCTTTTCGACAGTCTTCCGCGGGCGATGACGATACAAGTTACCGGAAAGAATCTGGACGTCGGAGAGGCGTTGCGCAGTTACGTCCAGGAGCGCGTCGTACACACCGTCGAGAAGTTCATCGGGCGCGCGCCGACGGGTCATGTGCGCATCGAGAAGGAGCACGGGGGGTTCCGGACCAGTTGCACGATCCACTTGTGGCAGGGCATGAGTCTCGAGGCCCATGGCGTGGCGCCTGACGCCTATCAGAGCGCCGATCTTGCCTGCGAACGGCTCGAGAAGCGGGTGCGCCGCTACAAGCGGAGGCTTAACCGGCATGGGGGCGGCGAGACGCCGCGCAAGCAGACGTCGGCGGCCTCCTATGTCATCCAAGTCTCGCCAGAGGAGCACGAGGAACGCGATGAGGACAATCCGATCATCATTGCCGAGGCCGAGACCGTGGTGCACGAGATGGCGGTCAGCGACGCCGTAATGCAAATGGATTTAGCCGATCAGCCCTTTGTCGTGTTCCGCAACGCAAGCCACGGGGAGATCAACGTGGTCTACCGCCGGGAGGACGGCAATATCGGCTGGATCGATCCCGCGGGCAAAAAAGCGCGCAAGCGACGCTAGGCGGACCATCCGCCCTGTCGCTCCGCTTAATCGAATGGTTAGGTCGATGCAGCTAGGTGATTTCATCTCCCCCGATTCTGTTGTTCCCTCGCTCAAGGCGAAGAACAAGAAGCAGCTCTTGCAGGAGCTTGCGGCCCGCGCCGCGCCTCTCACCGGGCTCGAGGAGCGCTATATCTTCGACGTTCTCTTGCAGCGCGAGCGGCTCGGTTCGACCGGCCTTGGCCAGGGCATTGCCATTCCCCACGGCAAGCTTGCAGGCCTCAAGCGTATCGTCGGCATCTTTGCAAGGCTTGCCGAACCGGTCGACTTCGACGCCGTCGATGGCGAACCGGTCGACGTCGTGTTCCTGCTGCTTGCACCGGAAGGGGCCGGCGCCGACCATCTGAAGGCGCTCGCCCGCATCTCGCGGCTGTTGCGCGAGGGCCAGGCGGTGGAGAAGCTCAGGGCCTCGAAGGACGCCGCCGCCCTCTATGCGGTCTTGACCGAAGAGGCGACCTCCCACGCCGCCTAGCCCATGCCTTGGCCTCAGTCGGGGAAGTTGACGATGGCGAGCTGGGGTTCTGACAGGCGGTGCTGCCCTGCGGTCTTGAGCAGCATACGCATCGCGGCGTTCTGCGCTGCGCTGCTCGCCCTCGCGTCAAGCCCAAGCTTCATTGGCGTTGCGCGCGCCGATCCGGCCTACCCCGTCGGCATCAAGCAGATCGAGTTCGTCGATCCCAAGGACAAGGACCGCCATCTGGCTCTTGCCGTGTTCTATCCCGCGCTCCTGAAGGACGGCTCGGCAACGCCGCTCGTCATGCCGTTCTTCGCCAATCTGCATCTCTACAAGGACGCGGAGATCGCCCCCACCGACAAGAAGTACCCGCTGGTCATGTTCTCCCACGGGCGCGGCAGCAATCCCCTCTATTATGTCTGGTTCGCCGAATTCCTCGCTTCGCACGGCTATATCGTGGCCGCGCCCTACCACTACCGTGCCAACACCTACGATGCGACCATCGCCTATCTGGCCAACAAGCTCTGGCAGCGCCCGGTCGATATCGGGCTCGCCATCGACTTCCTGCTCGATGACCCGGCCTGGGGGAAATATATCGATGCCGACCGGATCGGGATCGCCGGTCATTCGCAAGGAGGCTTTACCTCGCTGTGGATCGGCGGCGCCAAGGTCAACGCCGACAAGTACCTCGCCTTTCAGCAGGGCTGGCGCAACAATCCGATGGTGCCTGAATATCTGCGCAAAGAGCTGCCGCTCGATGCCGCACCGGCGCTTAATGTTCGCGACGCGCGGGTCAAAGCCGCCTTTGCCATGGCGCCTGGGATCATCAAGGCGTTCGGCATGGACGAGGCGGGCTTACGGGAGCTGACGATCCCCACCTACATCACCGTCGGCGAAGGCGACACGCAAGCCCCGCCCAAGGACAATGCGGAGTTCGCGGCGCAATTCATCCCGAATGCGGAGCTCGTCGTCATTCCCGGCAAGGTGGATCACGAGATCTTCGTCAACGAATGCGGGGACGAAGGCAGAGACGAATTCCCCGAGGCCTGCGTCGACGCGCCGGGCGTTGATCGCGCCAAGATCCACGCGGAGGTTGGCGCCGCGGCGCTAAAGTTCTTCGCTGCCCACTTGCCGAGCGCCGGCGGAAAATAGATCCAGAAAGCCTCAACGTGGTGCAAGGGTCGCGAGCAGCTCGTTGGCGAACTGACCCATGGTGAACGCGGCGCTGAAGTCGAACTTGTTGATGGCGATGAACACCGCCGTGCCGCGCGTCGGCGCAAACACGATGTAGCAGAAGGTGCCCTGTAGCCCACCCGCCTTTTGCAGGATGAATGGGTTGTCGTCCTTGGCCATCATGCCGACCCAGCCAAGACCCATAGCGTCCATGTGACCCGACTCGTCCATGCCCGACGCGGTCTTCAGTCCGTCGCGCATGACATAGAGCGCGTGGTCGAGCACGCGCGTCTCGGCATCCTCTTTGCCGAAGCGGTCGAGATGCCACTTCATCCAGCGCAGCAGGTCGTTCGGCGTCGAGTAAAGGCCGCCCGAGCCGACAATGACCGAGCCCGTGGGGACGTCCGGCATCGGCGTTCCGTCAGGCGCCTGACCCTGCATGAACCGCTTCTTCTGCTCGTCGGTCAGCGTGAACCCGGTGTCCTTCATGCCGAGAGGTCCGGTGATCTTCTCCTGAAGAAGCTGGGGGTAGGGTTTCTTGGCCGCTTCGGACAAGGCGATGGCGAGCAGATCGAAACCGAAATTGGAATAGAGCACCGAGGAGCCCGGCGCGAACAGCAGCGGCTCTTTTTTCAGCCACGCCGCAAAGGCATCGCGGGTGATCGGGGCGAACGGATCGTTGTCGGGGCCAGACTCGTGGGGGACTTCGCGCGGGAGCCCTGCTGCGTGCGTGGCCAAATCGATCAGACGGATGGGCTGGTCGGTGCTCGTGCCTGACGCGAGGTCGGGCGCCCATTTCGCGAGCGGCTGAGCGAGCTGCACCGTGCCGTCGGCCGTGAGATGGGCGAGCATCTCTCCGGTGAAGGCCTTGGTGACCGAGCCGATCCGCAGCAAGGTATCGCCGTCAGGGGCGGGGCTGCCCGGGCCTGCGCGTTCGCCGAAGCCGTGCACGGACATCTCGCCGTCGCGCACGGCGCCGATCACGACGGCGGGTACCTTGGTGTCGATGTAGAAGATCTGCCCGGTGAACTCGACCATCTCGTCGAGCAGCGGGTCGGCGTGCGCGATATCGGCGGCGCTCCCGGAAAGACCGACCATCGCCAGTGCGACGATTGCGGCCACCCGCACGGCGCGGCAAGACACGTTATCAATCATCTCGGCGTCCTCCCCCTTGAGGTCGCCGCGCGACTATGCACCGGACGGGGAGGGGCCGCTAGACACAGCCCGATGCCCGGCACGAGGCCGGGCATGGCGATACAGTTGAAATTCGATTTCCCCGCTAGTGGACGCTCACCGGCACGAGGTCGTTCTCGATGGCGTTGGCGATGGCCGCGTTGCGGCTGTCGGTGAGCGCCAGCGGCGTGCCGTCGGCGCCGAGCACGGCATAAAGGTCGATGCCCTTGGGCGCGGTCTGCAGAGCCGGGAACAGCCTCTCGGCGTCGTCGGGATCGAGCTGCTTGATATAGGCCACCTCGCCGTCCCCAAGCTGCGCGAACTCGCTCCGGCTCATGGCCGTGCGCGGCTGGCGATCTTCTTTTTCAAACTCTTTCATCGACGTCTACTCCTCCTTAAGAGGTGTTGGCGGGGCACGGTCAGGTGTCACGCGCATTCATTTTGGTCAGGTGTCACGCGCATTCATTTTGTTTGAGCATGATCTTTTCGGAAAACCGGTTCCCACTTTTCTAAGATCATGCCCTGGCAGCCACGATGCCGACTTTCAGCACCTGCTTCTCCTGGCGCGGCCGCTCGAGCTCGATGGCAAGAAGGCCGTTATGCAGCTCTGCCTTGCGCACCTCGACGCCATTGGCGAGCGCGAAGGTCCGCTTGAACTGGCGCGCGGCGATGCCGCGATGGAGATAGTCTCCTGCCGTCTCCTCGCTCTGCTTGCCGCGGATGGCGAGCTCGCCGTCCTCGACGCTGACCTCGAGCTCGTCCGGCCTGAAGCCTGCCACCGCAAGGGTGATGCGCAGCGCCTCCGGTCCTCGCTCCCCCGCCGCCAACAGCTCGATGTTGTGGGGAGGGTAGCCCGCCTCGCCCGCCTTGACGGAGCCGTTTAGCCCGCGCGGAGGCGAGAGGCTTAACCACAGATTGCCATCGAGGAGTGTCATGCGCGACATCGAGCGAAAGCCCTTCTGGACAAAGCGGCTGCGCCGGTGGCGTTTTTGAGGCCCTGGCGGCGCCTCAAAACTTGGGCTCGGCCCGCCGCGGCACCGAGCGTTGATATCCGGGCTCGCATATGGGGAAATCGCGCAGCAAATTCAAGCAGAGGGCGAGGCCGCGCGGCCCCGTGTTTCCGTTCTATCGCGCGGGGCCCGCTTGCCCTAAGCTTCCTCGCTTCCTCTCCTGCTTGCTAGAGCGATGATCTGGTACGTCAGTTCCAAGACCGGCAGCGACGCTTACGACGGCCGCACCATGCAAACGGCCTTCAAGACGCTGCAGCACGCCATGGAGGCCGCGCATGCGGGCGATACCATCCTGATCGCGCCGGGCGCCTACGATCAGGATCTGCCGACGCGGATCAGCGCGGCGCGTGCGGCCAATATCGTGGTCGCCGTGGCCGGCAGCGCGTGAGCCTCAAGCCGTCTCTGCCGGCTCGCCGTCGGCAGGCACGCTCTCGATAACGCGCAAGCGCCTCACGGTCAGGTCGTCGATCTCGACCGTGCCGAGATGCACCTTCTCAGCCCTCGCGCGCAGGATGCTCAAGCGGCCGATGGCAAGCGCCCCGATCGCGAGCGCTCCGATGGCAAGCGCGCCTAGCGCCAACGCGCCCATCGCCACCGACGGCACGCGGACCGGCGGCAGTTCAAGTTCCCGTCGCCTCAGCGCTCGCATGCTCCAATACTCCAGGCCGCGTTCCAACCCGAGCGGATGCCAGCGAACTTTAGACGCTTGCGGGCAAACGTCCAGTGCCGCGAACGCCGTGCATCGGCTGCCGGCACGAGGTCATTTTCACATCTCCTGCGCGTTAATCGTGTTCGGTGATTGCGGGAGGACCGAAGCAGCCTCGCGTTGAAAGGGAAAATAGCGAACGCTAAGGTGGCCGGGATTGGGGATCGCCCAAGATCACCAATGTCAGCCGCCGAGTGACGGCCTATGCCTGCGAAGAAGCGATGCTTCGTCATCTCGCCCATCGGCGCCCCGGGGTCCGACGTCCGGACTCACGCCGATGACGTCTTCAACTACATCGTCGAGCCTGTCGCGCAGCAGATGGGCTACGAGACCGAACGCGGCGATCACACCGCGCGCCCAGGCAGAATCTCCGACCAGATGTACGACCGCATCCTGCACGACGACCTTCTCATCGCGGTGCTCACTTTCCAGAATCCGAACGTCTATTACGAGCTTGCCATTGCGCACGCCGCTGCGCGCCCGCTGATCATCCTGTGCGAGGCGAGCCACACGCTGCCGTTCGACATCAAGGACCAGCGCGTCATCTTCTATGATTTGCGCCCGAAATCGCTCTTCGACGGCACCTACAAGAAGGAGCTGGAGAAGGCGATTGCGCAGCTCGAGAGCGGCACCGCAGAACCTGAGGTGCCGTTCCGGCCGAATCTCACGCCGCTCGGAGGACTGGGCGAGAGCTTCCGCGTTTTCGACCGTTTCGTCGATGCCGTATCGGCCGGCTCATTGCCATTCAAGGTCATCAGCGAGGCGGAACGGTCGTTGCGCATCGCCGGGATTTCGCTCCTGTCGCTGGGACAATATCCCGACGTAAGACCAGCGCTTCAGGATATCGGCAAGCGCGATACGAAGATACAGATCCTCCTCATGCATGAGCAAAATCCGGCGCTGGCCTCGATGCTGAACCCCGACATCAAGAGCCAAGTGCACAAGGTCCGCGATGACATTGTGCATTCCTTCGAGATGTGGACGGAGCTAGGACGAAGCATGCCGCGCCTTTCCGTGCGCAAGGTCCGGAAGGGTGTCGTCTACCAGCAGCTCTTCATGAACGAGAGCCGGATGATCTACACCCCTTACAATATGTCGGTTACGACCCAATACAGCGCCACGATTCAGGCCGACCATCGTTCTCCCCTTTATTCGGCGCAGAAGCACGAATTCGGCTTCTTGTGGGACCGGAGCGACGACGGCGGGGCGGTGCCTGAGAGATCGACCCGAAGACACAAGCGGAAGGGCGCGGCCAAGCGTTCGCGCTAAAGGGCGCGTGTCGTGGCGAGGCTCAGACTGCGAGCCCTAAGCAATTCCTGAGGGATTTGGTGGAGCCAGGCGGGATCGAACCGCCGACCTCGTGAATGCCATTCACGCGCTCTCCCAACTGAGCTATGGCCCCTTTAGAAAACCAGAAACCGGAAACCAGAAATTCAGAAGCCAGGGCGTTTGGCTTTCGCCCCTCTATGTAGATCGAGGTCTCGGCCTGTCGGCACCTGAATTAGGCCGGGCGTTCCGCGGGTTCAAGCGAAATGCGCAAGGCCGCTCCGCGGAGCAAGGCCGCGGCCGTTCCGGCTTCTGCGTTCTGATGTCTGGTTTTCCAGACGTCAGCCTTCCTCGCCCTTGCCGCCGCCGACAATGCCGGACACATCGGCCTCTCCCTCCTCCTCTTCAAGGAAGGTGGCGTCGTCGTCCGCTGCCGGGATCACGGGCGCGTCCTCGCCGAGATCGGCGATCTCCTCGTCCTCCTCGACCGCGACCTCTTCAGCCGCGACCTCTTCCAGGCTGATGACGTCGGCGCTTTCGATCACCGGGGTGTCCTCCACCTCCGGCTCCACGACGACTTTCCTAGCTTCTACTGGCGCTGCGCGTTCGCCGCGGCGCGAGGGGGGCGGCGAGACGTGATAGACGGCTTGGCAGGCGGGACAGACGATCGGCGTGCGGCCCAAGTCGTAAAACCGCGCCCCGCAGCTTGCGCAAACGCGCTTGCTTCCCCGTGCGGGTTTCGACATTGACACTCCTCGATGCTTGTCTTGAGTTGCTCCCCCATTGCCACGCCTCACCGGTACTGTCAAAAGCTAATCGAGTGCCGCCAAAGCGTGAAAATGAGAGCCCATGCCGCAGTCCTTGACCGCCAGTCCTTCCGCGCGCCTTTCCGGGCGCGTGAGTGTGCCGGGCGACAAGTCGATTTCCCATCGCGCGCTCATCCTAGGCGCGCTCGCCACCGGCCGCACCCGCATCGCGGGGCTGCTCGAGGCCGAGGACGTGATGGCCACGGCGAAGGCGGTGACGGCGCTCGGCGCTGAAATTACCCGGTCGAACGGGTCCTTCGAGGTGAGCGGCCAGGGAGTGGGCGGCTTGCGCGCGCCGTCATCGTCGCTCGACTTCGGCAATTCGGGCACCGGGAGCCGCCTGATGCTCGGCGTGGTCGCCGGTCACGACATGCAAGTCGAATTCACGGGCGATGCATCCTTGTGCCGCCGGCCCATGGGGCGGGTGCTTGCGCCCCTCACCGCCATGGGTCTGCAAGCCGAAGGAGAGGAGGATCGCGCGACCTTGCCGCTCATCGTCCGCGGCACGCAAGACCTCATCCCCATCGTCTACGACCTTCCCGTGCCCTCGGCGCAAGTCAAATCGGCCATCCTGCTGGCCGGCATGCATGCGCCGGGGCGAACCACCGTCGTCGAGCCGTTGGCGACCCGGGATCACACCGAGCGCATGCTTGCCTATTTCGGGGGTGAGATCGCGGTCGAGGATCGCGGGCAGGGGGTCCGCGCGGTGTCCGTGTGCGGCGATGCCGAGCTTCACGGCGCGGCCATTTCCGTGCCGGGAGACCCGAGCTCGGCAGCGTTCATCATCGCCGCAGCCTTGATCTGTCCGGGCTCCGACATCGTCGTCGAGGGCGTGCTGATGAACCCCACGCGCTTGGGGCTCATCGAGACTTTGCGCGAGATGGGAGCAAGCATCGAGGTGCTCGACCATCGCCATGAAGGCGGCGAGCCGGTGGGCGATCTCAGAATCAGAGCGAGCGCGCTCCGCGGTGTCCGCGTGCCGGCTTCACGCGCGCCCTCCATGATCGACGAATATCCGATCCTCGCCTGCATCGCTTCCTTCGCCGAAGGCGAGACTTCCATGGAGGGTCTCGCCGAGCTCAAGCTGAAGGAGAGCGACCGGCTCGCCGCCACGGCAGCAGGACTTGCCGCTTGCGGGGTCACTGCGCGTGTTGCGGACGATGATCTGATGGTCGAGGGGAGGGGAGAGGTCAGAGGCGGCGGCCTGGTCGCGACCCATATGGATCACCGCATCGCCATGGCGTTCCTCACCCTTGGGCTTGGTGCCGCCACCCCGGTCACCGTCGACGACACGACCATGATCGCGACGAGCTTCCCCGGCTTCGTGAAGCTCATGACCAAGCTCGGAGCTAAGTTCAAATGACCGCGGTGGAAGAAGCCTGCGGGGTCGCGCCTTGCTTCCCGCTCCCCCCTTGTGGGGGAGCACGCGCGCCTATTGGGCGCGCGGAGGGGGGTGAACGTCACCAACTCGTCTTTGCATTTGACCCCCCTTCCTATCCCTCCCTCTCAAGGGTGGAGGGGAGAGTATGCGGCGAAGCCCTCTCGGGTAACTCACCCATGAGCAACGCTGCATGATCATCGCCATCGACGGACCGGCGGCCTCGGGCAAAGGCACCCTCGGCAAGTGCATCGCCGCGCATTACGGGCTGGCCCATCTCGACACCGGCAAGCTCTACCGCGCGGTGGCGCGCGACACCTTGGCGAAGGGCGGCGACCCCTCCGACGCCGAAGCCGCCCTTGCCGCAGCGAACGCGCTCGACCCCAAGACGCTTGCCGACCCGGCCTTGATCGACGGCAAGCTCGGCGAGGCGGCCTCCCTTGTCGCCCGTCATCCCGAGGTGCGGAACGCCCTTCTTGCCTATCAGCGGTGCTTCGCGCAGCGGAAGCCCGGTGCCGTCCTTGACGGCAGGGACATCGGCACGGTCATCTGTCCCGATGCCGAGGTGAAACTGTTCGTGACCGCGACGCCGGAGGAGCGCGCTCGCCGCCGCTACCTCGAGCTGAAGGCGGCCGGCATGGCCATTTCCGAGGAGGATGTGCTTGCCGATATCAGGCGCCGCGACGAGCGCGACAAGGGCCGCGCCACGGCTCCCTTGCGCCGCGCCGAAGACGCAGTCTTGCTCGACACCACGAATTTGGATATAGACGCCGCATTCAGGGCTGCCATCGATCTGATCGATGGTGCGATGGGCCATGCAGGGCAGGTCTCTTAGGCTGTGCCTTAATTTGCATTTTGCGCCCACTTCCGATGTTTTCCGCCGATTAGCAAGCGGGGCAACGCGGCAGCCGTGAATGGGCTTGCCTCTTTGCTTTCGCGACCCTTACCGCGGCTCGGGAAGCGGGGCGGGCATCGTGAGACGCAAGGACCGGAGACTTGAGAGGACTATGATGGGACGGCGAGTAGGAACCTAGATGATCGAGCCGCAAGCAAGCATGAGCCATCCGAGCCGCGATGAGTTCGCAGCCCTTCTGGAGGAGTCGCTCACCGGAACGGCGCTCCAGGAAGGCAGTGTCATCAAGGGCACCGTCGTCGCCATCGAGAAAGACGTAGCGGTGATCGACGTCGGGCTGAAGACCGAAGGCCGCATCCCCCTTAAAGAGTTCGGCATTTCCGGACGCGCCGCCGTTCTTTCCGTCGGCGATGAGGTCGACGTGTATCTTGAGCGCGTCGAGAACTCGGCCGGCGAGGCGGTGCTGTCGCGCGAGAAAGCGCGGCGCGAGGAGAGCTGGACCAGGCTCGAGGAGAAATACAAAGCCGGCGAGCGCGTCGAGGGCGTGATCTTCAACCGCGTCAAGGGCGGCTTCACCGTGGATCTCGACGGCGCCGTGGCCTTCCTGCCCGGCAGCCAGGTGGACATTCGCCCGATCCGCGACGTCGGCCCGCTGATGAACATGCCGCAGCCCTTCCAGATCCTGAAAATGGATCGGCGCCGCGGCAATATCGTCGTATCGCGCCGCTCGGTGCTCGAGGAGACTCGCGCCGAGAAGCGAAGCGAGATCGTGGCCCGCCTCGAAGAGGGCCAGGTCATCGACGGCGTGGTCAAGAACATCACCGACTATGGCGCCTTCATCGATCTCGGCGGCATCGACGGCCTCCTGCATGTGACCGACATGGCATGGAGACGCGTCACCCATCCGAGCGAGATCGTCAATGTCGGCGACACGGTCAAGGTGCAGATCATCCGCATCAACCCCGAGACCCAGCGCATCAGCCTCGGCATCAAGCAGCTCGAGGCGGACCCGTGGGGGGGCATTGCCACCAAATATCCGGTGGGCTCGAGATTCAAGGGGACGGTCACCAACATCACCGACTATGGCGCCTTCGTCGAGCTTGAGCCCGGCGTCGAGGGTCTGATCCACGTCTCGGAGATGAGCTGGACGAAGAAGAACATCCATCCCGGCAAGATCATCTCGACCAGCCAGGAGGTGGAGGTGCAGGTGCTCGAGGTCGATCCCGACAAGCGCCGCATCTCGCTCGGGCTGAAGCAGACCCAGGAGAACCCGTGGGTCGCCTTTGCCGCCAACCATCCGCCCGGCAGCAATATCGAGGGCCAGGTCCGCAACATCACCGAGTTCGGGCTGTTCATCGGGCTCGACGGCGGCATCGACGGCATGGTGCATCTGTCGGACCTCGATTGGACGAAGCCGGGCGAGGACGCTCTCAAGGATTACAAGAAGGGCGACACCGCCAAGGCCGTGGTACTGGAGGCCGATTCCGAGAAGGAGCGCATCAGCCTCGGCATCAAGCAGCTCACCGCCGATCCGTTCGCCTCCGGTGCCCCGAGCACCAAGCTGAAGAAGGGCCTGCGGGTCACCTGCGAGGTGCTCCAGGTCAAGGACAGCGGGATCGAGGCCAAGCTTCTCGACCACGACCTTACCACCTTCATCCGCAGGTCCGACCTGTCGCGCGACCGTTCCGAGCAGCGGCCCGACCGCTTCGGCGTCGGCGAGAAGTTCGATGGCGTTGTGACCCAGGTCGATGCCAAGGCCCGCAAGGTTTCCGTGTCGATCAAGGCTCTCGAGATCGCCGAGGAGAAGGAGGCCGTGGCCCAATATGGCTCGACCGATAGCGGCGCTTCGCTCGGAGACATCCTCGGCGCCGCGCTCAACAAGGCGAAGGGCGACGATGGCGAGGAGATCGCCGCCAAGCCCAAGCGCAAGCGGGCCGCCAAGAGTGATGTCGAGCCAGGCGCCTCGGCGGAAGAATGAGCCGGGCTGCGAAGCTTTGCCTGATCGCAGTCTCGACGCCTGAGCCGGCGGCTAATCCTTGAGCGAGGGTTTATGGTTCTCGACGCCGAAAGCGTGATCGACCGCCGCCGTCTCAAGCGGCGGCTGACGATCTGGCGGATCGCGGCGGTCGTGTTGGGGCTCCTCTTCATCGGAGCGTTGCTGTTGAGCGACAAGCAGGTCGCGGTCTCGGCCGGCATTCTGCCGCACATCGCCCGGGTGGACATCAGCGGCATCATCACCGACGACCGCAAGATGAGCGAGCTGCTCGACAAGGTCGCCGGCGCCGATCAGGTCAAGGCCGTCATCCTCGACATCAACAGCCCGGGCGGCACCACGACGGGCGGGGAGGCGACGTACGACGCCGTCCGCCGCCTCGCCGACAAGAAGCCCGTGGTGGCGGTGTGCGGGACGCTCGCCACCTCCGCCGCCTATATCGTGGCGCTCGCCACCGACCGCATCTTCGTCTACGGCAACACCATCACCGGCTCCGTCGGCGTGATCTTCCAATGGGCCGACGTGACCGAGATCTTGCATACCATCGGCGTCAAGGTCGAGGAGGTGAAGAGCGGCCCCCTGAAAGCAGTGCCGAGCCCGTTCGAGCCGGCCGACGAGAAGGCGCGCGCTCTCGCCGAGGAGATGGTGCAGGAGGCGAAGGTCTGGTTCGTCGATCTGGTCGCCAAGCGCCGCAATATCGACCCTCAGTCGATCCCCGGGCTGACCGATGGCCGCATCTATTCCGGGCGCCAGGCGGTGGATTTGAAGCTCGTCGATGAGATCGGCGATGAGAAGGCGGCGGTGGCCTGGCTGCACAAGGAGCGCAACGTTGCCTCCGGCTTGAAGATCGTCGATTGGAAACCGGAGAGGGAAGGTTCTGGCCTGTTCGGCTGGCTGTTCAACTCCCTGGCCGGGGCAATTGGCATTTCGGCGGAGAAAATCGCGGGTCTCGTGGGTCAGATCTCCGCAACCCTCGAGCTTGACGGTCTTGTTTCTGTTTGGCACCCTGCAGCTAGCTAGCGGGGAGCTTGCGGCCGCGCGCCATTGAGGCTGCCGGCCTGGTGGGGCCTATCATGATCAAGTCGGAGTTGATTCAGCGGGTGGCCGGCGCCAATCCGCATCTCTTCCACCGCGACGTGGAGCGCATTATCAACATTATCCTCGACGAGATCACTGGCGCGCTCGCCCGTGGCGACCGTGTGGAGTTGCGCGGCTTTGGCGCCTTCACCGTGAAGCACCGCGCGGCGCGGCAGGGACGCAATCCGCGCACCGGTGACACGGTCTTCGTGGAAGACAAATACGTGCCCTTCTTCAAGACCGGCAAGGAGCTGCGCGAGCGGCTGAACCCTGACGGCGACGATTAGCGGTCGTAAGCGAAGCCTCTGGCGATTCTTAAGGAGCAGCCCTTGTGGCGTAAGCTCATTCTCGGCTTCATCGTCGTCCCGCTCGGCGTCGTGCTGATCGCGCTCGCCGTCGTCAACCGGAAGCCGGTCCAACTCAATCTCGATCCGTTCGGCGCCCTCGATCCGACCATCGCCTTCGAGGCGCCGCTGTTCCTGTTTCTGCTCGGCGCCTTCGCGCTTGGTCTCGTTGTGGGCGGTATTGCCACCTGGGCAGGCCAAGGCAAATGGCGCCAGCTGGCGCGCGACGAAGCCCGCGAGGCGCGCGACTGGCGCCGCCAGGCCGACCGGCTGGAGAAGGAGCTCGATGGCCTCGACGCCTCTCCGCGCCGCGCCCGGCTGCCTGCCGACTAGCT
>JBGQMX010000077.1:0-14382 GCA_041500805.1 Methyloceanibacter sp. | reverse complement strand
TGGCATTCCTCGAAAAGAACGCGACAGATGCAATGGTAGCGAGCGCCATCCTGACGGCGCCGGCCTTTCTCTCGGGCCTCACCGATGCCGAGATGGCGTTGGTCAAGAATAAGGTCGAGGCGCACGTCGCGCCCGAGATCGCGGAGGCGAAGGCGGAAACCGCCAAGGCCCTCTCCGAGGTCGAGGCTGCATGGCCGCGAGCGATCAAGAAGATCACAGAACGTGGTGGCTTGGGCAAAGCCCGCCTCGCTGAGGCCGCCTAAATGATCACGCGGCGCCCATACGGTTCACGCCGGCACCTCGGCGCCGCCGGCTCTGGTCCGAGCCAACGGCAGGACGGCAATGCCGTCCTGCCCCAATTCTCGCGCGCTGCTCCATCTCCGGGGGGACGCGCGCTTCGCCTTGCACGCTGTTTCGACACGACTGAGGAATTTTGGCTAACGCCTGCAAGCTCGCCATGATGTGGATCGGCGTGCAACAAAGATCAGTTTCAAACTCAAGAAAATCAAAAAGGCTGCACGCGGCGACAAGGTAGCCGCTTAGCCCCGGCCCTTTGCGAGTAAGTCTGGTAATTTGGCGATGTTTAGCTGCTATGCGCCTCGCCTCATCGAGAGTCAGCACCTTTGCGATGGCCGCAGCATTGACGTTCTCTCGCGCGTAGAGATATGCGAGCGACTGGCCGGTGGCGTTCAACACCTGAAGCCAGCGTCTAGCGGCTCGACCGTCCAAGGTGCCGGGAATCGTCTGAATTGCTAAAAACTACAGGAAGGTGCGAGCAGCCTGTGAAACTGCCAAGCCGCCGAGAGGATCGAGGATAACGCCGCAAGAGCGTACAGGGCGAAGGCTCCAAGAATTCGAACATCTCGCTCGGTGGCATCCGGGGGGACATCACTCTTAGCCGTTGGGGCAGAACAAATACCCAACATCCATCATTGGACCGATAAGCCATCCGCCGCGGCCGACCCGCACGCTAGCCCAACTATCTACACCCAAACACCACCGCAATTGGGGCTCACTCGTATAGTCGGTCTTGTCCAGTATTACCTTCACGAACTCCGCTCGTTCAGCATCAGAACAAGACGCTGCGGCACAGAAACCCTTCTGTGCAGCCATTTTGTCAATGGCTTCGCTCCCCTCACTAACCGTTCCAAAGTAGAGACCGGGACCCCAACAAATCAGAAAAATCCCGCCCAAAACCATCCAAAGCTTATCCCAGACCCTCTGCCTCCTCCTTGACTTTAGTTCTCGGCGAAGCTCGTTAAGGTCATCCTTGTTCGAAGTCATGTACAGCCCCCCAGCCACCGAGCATATCACCCCACAACGGACTGCCTAAAGCACTCTCGTCCCGTAGAGGAGATGCCAAACCAATGCGTGCGGGTTTCGGTGTTGAGGCATCCAAGTGCGATGTCGTCGTCCCAATAGGGTCTGTGTGCGGTCGGCCAAGCCTTCGCTTTTAGCTCAACGTGTTCTCGCTGCGAGCGGTCAGCCACATCGGAAGGCATTGGAGACGGACCATGCAGCACCGGCCAAGAAGGGTTCGTAGCCAAGAAAAGCGCGAGCCGGTGGAAGCCAGGGCTAACTCTTTGCGTTGTGCTCATGGATCGTGCCCCGACCGTAGAGAGCATAGCACTTGGCTCGCGGCCCGGTCAGCCCTGCCAGCGCTTCGCTTCACGCAATTATCCACGCCGCCATCTCAGCGAGCCATGAACCAGATGATGCCGCCAACAACGAGGATCACGGCATCAAACGCGATCCCCTATTCCTCCTCGCAAAAGCCGCCGATGACCCAAGGCGAGAGCCTGTCCGTTGGCGTCCACGACCTTGAAGCCGCCGTCTAAGGCCTCAACGGTCCATGGTGGCGGGAATCGTCTCATTGGGACCTTTCCGAGTCATCGGCGCGTGTAAACAGGGATGATCATGACCGGAGCCATCAACGGTCTTAGGTGGAACGGGTGAGAACCGAATTGGAGCGTGTCGGTGCAAACGGTCTTCCATTTGTCGTTGGTCTTCAATTCGATTTGAATGGTGACCGGTCCTACCAATTCGTCCCGACGATCCTTTGGGATGGCGAACTTGTAGCAGGGGGCCCACAGTTGTTGCGGCCCAAGCGCCAAGGCCCGAAAGGGAGAGCCCGTCGTCAACCGACCATAACTGCTAAACTCCCCTGAATTGGAGAGGGCTTCTTCGGGAATGCTGGTAGCGGGGTATGCCTTGAATTCGGAACTTTTTCTCGGCCTCAGCCGAAGGCGAAGATTGACAATTACGAGAGGCCGAGCGCCCACGTTGGTGATCCAAATCGAAGGCGAAAACGTGAAATCGGTCTCGGTTCCGTCTGGGAGATTGCTGAACCTCCAAATCATAGCGTAGCTGATACCGCCCGCCGCCCGTCCAGGCCGGAGCGTGTTAAAATAGAGTGTCGCGAAGGACACCAGCAAAGCCACGTATGATACCAATAGCGCCGACACGCCATCCTCCCTCTATGACGTGAACCCCGCCGATGACCCAGCCTATCGCGCGGACTAGCGCATAGAGGCGAAGACCTAGGCTACACGTGATCTTCCGTGCAAGCACGAGTGTCTTTAAACTCGATCAGGCGAAAGTCGGCAGGCAATTATGCCTTGGACATCACAGCAGGACGAACTCAACCAAGAGGCTCGCTTGTTTTTGGCGAGCCCCGAATGTGTGTTTGAAGAACTCAAGAAGCTAAGCGCGAAGACAGAATTTGGAAGGAATGATCGGCTTGAAACGGTTCTGGTGAAGCGCAATCACCCGCTTATAAACCTCGGACTCGCTTGCTACGGAGCCAACAAAGAGGTGTTCGCGGCACTCTACAAGCACAGTTTAGAGGCGGCGAAAGACGAGAGGGATGCCCAATATAAAAAGGGCCTCCGAATCGGCTGTCTCTCGAACACGACGCTTACGAAGGCGAATTTTGTTCACGATTTTCCAAGAGAAATTATAGGTCCCCAAGAAACCTTGCGGGTTCTCTCCAAGGGAACCGATGAGGAGATAACAGCGCTCATCCGAAACCCATCCATAGCAGAGGACTTGCTAGTAGCTCTCTACCGACATGCAGAAATATTTGCCCAGATTCCGGAAGAGCGCTGGTGGGGGCTTGTCTCGCTTTCGAGTAAGAACGAGCGGCTCGTAACGGAGCATGAGTCCTGGGATAGCCCGGATTTGGACTTCATGGATATTCAACGCGCAATTTTCACACTGCTTGAAATTGCGCCTATAAACATGAGGTGGCTTCACGTCTTGTATGACCTTCTAGACAACCTGAACCCTCAGCAGGTCGCTACTCCTGAAAAAATCGACCACGTTATAGCTCGCTGGACGACGCTTGATGATCGGATGTCTGGTGACAAAGTGAGCGAGGGATACTTTACCCCACTTCCCATAAAGGATGAGTTCCGTTGCCTCGTTGCGGCGCTTTACGGACGTGGATTTGTGAACAACGCTTTTGTTGTTCACGGCAGTCCAGTAGCCAAGGACATCGCGCTGCGCTGCGCCTATTACGGCAAAGGCGACATCACAGCCCAGGGAATGAAGGACGGCTATAAGCGTGACAAAGAGGTGTTCGCATTCGCCGTCCTCTTCAATGACAGGATCTACGACAGCCCTAAGCTGCGCAAGCCTCTGCAAGAAGAGCATTGGGGCGGCATGCTTAGCCGCTATTCCAAATATAAGACTCAAAGGCAACAGCGAAGGCGACAGCGCGATGAATCGCTGTGGGGAGGAGAGGACGACAACCTAACGGAGGAATCGCTAGAGGACGACGCTGAATTAACGTCTCAGCCGAGCGGAGTACAGAAGGCTTTTGGGTTCGTCGGCTATGCTTGGCAAATTATTACGAACTTATTGTACTTGGCCATCATCGCATTCGTGTTGGACCGAACCCATCAATTAGACCCGAAGCTAACAATCGTTATTGCAACCCTCGGACTCGTCTACGTTACCATCCGAGGACTGGCAATGTCGCAGTCTCTTACATTTGCTCCAGTGCTGCTCGGAATCGCAAAGAGCCTTGATGAGCTGAAAGGTCGTGGCGGTAAGCGACTTGCGACGAGCGAAGAGTATGCGACTGCCGAAGCGCAGCTTAAGAGAGGCCAGATCAAATTCTACATCCAGAGCCTATTCCTCTCCCTGACGAGCCTAATTTGCCTATTTGCGATTTACACGTCCCTCTAGCAGGCGGCCACGAGAGTCTAGAATGGCTCAGCAACATGGCGGCCAACGCCGAAGCTGAACCACTCTATTGTGCCAAGGCTCTTACCGTGGCGTGGCGGAGCGTCTTGCTTCCCGCCAGATGCTTCACTCGCACCGTTAGCAATGTTTCAAGTGACGTGAAATAAATCGCCTTCTCGACATAGGAGGAAGCGATGCCCGAGACCCTGCAAAAACTGCTTGATGACCTGCTCAAGGCTTGTGCTCAAGGCGCCGGCTATGAGGATGCAGCCTGCGCGCTCAAGGCAGAGATCGCCAGCGTCGAGGATGGCCTTGTCGCAACCCGTGACGGCCAGCGCTGGCAGGTGAGCGCCAAGCCCGCTTGACTATCAGAATCATTTGCGACATGATGCGACAAGGCAATAACTCAGAGAGGTATCGCCATGTCAGTACGCAAGCGAATCTGGACCGCCAGTGGCGAGGTCCGTGAGGCTTGGATTTGTGACTATGCGGACGCGCAACACGTCCGACGCTTAAAGACCTTCGACAAGAAGAAGGATGCTGTGGCCTTTCAGTCTGAGGCGCGGCAGCAAATCCTAACCGGGACGCACGTCCCAGACTCGGCCAGCAAGACCATTACGGAAGCCGGCGACCTTTGGATCAAGAGCGCCAAGGCCGCGGGGCTAGAGCGGGCGACGGTCCAGCATTACGAGGAACTGCTTAAGCTGCACATCAAACCCTTCATCGGCGGCATGAAGCTATCGCAAATCACCGTGCCGGTGGTCCGGGCTTTCGAGGATAAGCTGAGAGAGGAAGGGCGCTCGCCTTCGATGGTCGCAAGGGTCGTTGCAGCCCTTGGGTCGGTTATCGCCGACGCTCAAGACAGAGGGCTTGCGGCGCACAACGCCGTGCGCGAGCGCGGTCGCGGCAGGAAGGGCAAAAAGCAATCGAAGCGCCAGCAAAAGCCGAAGCTGAAGGTCGGCACGGATATCCCCTCGCCCGAGGAGATGCGCGCGATCCTCAACGCCGCTGGTCCGCGTGCTAAACCGTTCCTAATGATGGCGGCCCTAGCTGGTCTAAGAGCATCAGAGTTGCGCGGGTTGATCTGGGGCAACGTCGATCTCGACCACGGTGTGATTCACGTCCGCCAACGTGCAGATCGCTTCAACCAGATCGACGCCCCCAAGAGCAAGGCGGGCGAGAGGGACGTGCCGATCCCGCCGATGCTCGTGCAGACGCTCAAGGAATGGAAACTCGCCTGCCCTCGACCTTACACCGGCGATAAGCGAGACGCCAATGGCCAGCCGATCAGAGAGAAGCATCGGCCCGAGCATTACATATTTCCGAACGGCATCGGCAAGATCGAGAGTCTGCCGAACATCATCGCGCGGATCCTGATCCCGACGATGATGGCGGCCGGCGTCACCAAGATGGTGCAGGACGTGGTGACGGCGAAATACACCGGGGCGCATTCGTTCCGGCACTTCTTCACCTCGTGGTGCATCAACCGGCCCAAGGATGGCGGGCTGGGGCTTCCGCCTAAGATCGTGCAGGAGCGTCTTGGTCACGCCTCGATTATCCTCACAATGGATCGCTATGGTCATTTATTCAAAGCTGACGATTCCGAGGAGCTTGCGACGGCAGAGAAGGCGTTGCTGGGATAAGGGCGACAAGGATGCAACATTTCACCCGCAACACATTGCAAACCAGAGCTCCAGGCCATCTGTACAATCTGACGCTCGAAGGCACCAAGATCAGCCGCATCAACCCCTGAATTCGGACGCCCAGAGCATGATCCGGAAAAGTGGGAACCGGTTTTCCGAGAAGATCATGCTCAAACAAAGAGCAGAGCGCTGTCGCGACTCTACGTCACGCGATAGCGCTATAGTGCGACATGATGAGACCGCGCAACAGCCTTAACGCGCTCGCCTGCCTTGCGCTCTTGACGGCCGCCGCCGGCAGCGCCCTCGCCGCGGGCGGCACCGCCATCGACGGGAAGGCCGTTCTCGAAAAGCACTGCAGCCGCTGTCATTCGATCGAGGCAACCGGCGAGAGTCCTCTCAAGGGAGCGCCGCCCCTTCGGGAGGTTTATCTCAGATACCCCATCGAACAGCTGGAGGAAGGGTTTGCGGAGGGAATGGGCTCTCGGCACCGAGACATGCCGCAGATCCAATTTTCGCCTGACGAGGTCGCCGGGATCTTGAACTACCTCGGCAGCATTACCGGCGTGGCGCCATCGCAACGGCCACCCGCCGCTGTTCCTGACGAGACCGAACCGCCTTAGGGATTTGGCGATGCCTCGCGGACCAGCCCCCGCCCGCTAAGCACTGAGGCGTTCCAGCACCTCGTCGGCGATCTCGAAATTGGCGTAGACGTTCTGCACGTCGTCGGAATCCTCGAGCCCCTCGATCATGCGCAGGAGCCGCTGCCCGGCCTCCTCGTCCACCGGCACGCTGCTCTTCGGCCGCCAGAGAATGCGCACGGTCCGCGGCTCCCCGAAGCGGGCCTCGAGCGCCTTGGCGACGTGGTGCAGCTCGTCGGGGTGGCAATAGACGAGGTGACCCTCGCCGCTCGACTCGCAGTCCTCGGCGCCGGCGTCGATGGCGGCGTCGAGCATCCCCTCCGGCGTCGCTTTGCCGGCGTCGAACTCGATGGCGCCAAGCTTGTCGAACATGAAGGCGACCGAGCCCGTCTCGCCGAGATTGCCGCCAAACTTGGTGAAGAGCGAGCGCACCTCGCTTGCGGTGCGGTTGCGATTGTCGGTGAGCGCCTCGACGATGACGCCGACGCCGCCGGCGCCGAAGCCTTCGTAGCGCATGTCCTCGTAATTGGCGCCGCCGGCCTCCTGGCTCTTCTTGATCGCCCGCTCGATATTGTCCTTGGGCATGTTCTGGGCCCGCGCGGTCTGCACGGCGCCGCGGAGGCGCGCATTCATGGCGGGGTCCGGCAGGCCCATTTTCGCCGCCGCCGTGATCTCGCGGGCGAGCTTGGAGAAGAGCTTGGAGCGCTTCTTGTCCTGCGCCCCTTTACGAAACTGGATGTTCTTGAACTTCGAATGGCCAGCCATGGCCCCCGCTCATTGGTTACCGGCCCGTGCCCTCAGGCCGCGACTTATAGAGCATGATCCGGAAAAGTGGGAACCGGTTTTCCGGCAAGATCATGCTCAAAACAAAATCCAAGAGCGCTATTCGACAGCCCCCTTTTAGCGAAGCCTTAACCCTAATGGCTCGACAACAGAAGGCTTGTCAGACCGAAACGCGCGCGCCGTCTTGGCGCGAAACTCGAGGGGGCAACCATGACGCAGAAATCGAAGGCTACCGCCGCCAAAGCACAGGACAAGGTGATGCCCACCGTGACGCTCTCGGAGCTTTGCGGCGAGGCCGCCGATCATGTCGCCAAGGCGCGCTTGGCGCTCTTCGACGAAAGCGGCAATGCCGACCGCGCTCTTCTCCATCTCGACGAGGCCATCTTCTGCCTGAAGCGCCTCCTGGCCCATGGCCGGGCATCGGGCATCAACGGCGCGGGCGCCAAGCTCCACTCGGCTCAAATCCCCTCCGGCAGCCAGAACTGAGGCTCGGTCTGCGACAGCCTGCCGCCGAGCCTTAGCGGCGCGACGGCGCGGGCGAGACCCGTCGCATCGTCGACGTCGATGCCGACCCCGCACAGGGTCGCCTCACCGAGCGATGGCGTGAAGCGCCCGCTCGGAATCTTGGTGAGGAAGCGGGTGAGGGGCTCCTCCTTGTCCATGCCGAGCACCGAATCGAAATCCCCGCACATGCCGGCATCGCTGATATAGGCGGTGCCGCCTCTCAGGATCTGCTCGTCGGCCGTGGGCACATGGGTA
Organism: Methyloceanibacter sp.; assembly: GCA_041500805.1. Classification (GTDB taxonomy): domain Bacteria; phylum Pseudomonadota; class Alphaproteobacteria; order Rhizobiales; family Methyloligellaceae; genus Methyloceanibacter. The sequence continues at coordinate 6,371 of JBGQMX010000077.1, read as the reverse complement.
TGGGTGCCGATGAGGCAGCTTGCGCGCCCGTCGACGAAATGCCCCATGGCCTCTTTCTCGGAGGTCGCCTCGGCGTGGAAGTCGATGAGGGTGGCGTCGGCGCCGGTCTTCAGGCCGCAGGCTTCGAGCTCGCGCTCGACGGCGCGGAAGGGGTCGTCGAGGTCGGCCATGAACACCCGCCCCATGGCGTTGATCACGAGCACGTCGGCGCCGTTCTTGGCCTTGAACAGACCGGCGCCCCTGCCGGGCGTGCCTTGCGGGAAATTGATCGGCCTCAGCAGGCGCTCGTGGCGCTCGATGTAGACCAGCGTCTCGCGCTGGTCGAAGACGTGGTTCCCCGTGGTCACCACGTCGGCGCCGGCGTCGAGAAGATCGATCAGGATCGCTTCCGAGATGCCGAAGCCGCCGGCGGCGTTCTCGCCGTTCACCACCACGAAGTCGAGGCGATAGCGCTCGCGCAAGTCCGGCAACCGCTCGATGACCGCGGCGCGCCCGGACCGGCCGACCACGTCCCCGAGAAACAAAATACGCATGCCTGCCGCCGATCCGCCTCGCCTTTCGAGGTCACGTCTCCAAAGGCGTCAATACAGAATCGCGACGCGCGTCGCCAGTTTTGTCGGATGTGAAGGTGGACGGGGCTCGGCGAGAACCTCAAAAGAGGGGCGAGGCCACGATGGCCGTCGGAGCGTAGACCCCGGATTTCCCTACATATGTAGGTGGGCGCCAAGTGACGGAGACCACGGTCCCCGCCAGGGTCGGCTCCCTTAGGATCTTATAGGGCCCTGGGATTGTGCTCCTAACGCACCTCGCAGCCCGCCGCCTCGGACTATAACGGAAGAAACCGATCAAAGCGACTAAAGCATGATCCGGAAAAGTGGTAACCGGTTTTCCGAGAAGATCATGCGACCAAATTAGGAAGCATGATACGGAAAAGCGGAAGGCGGTTTTCCGGGAAGATCGTGCGACCAGACTGTTAAGACCGCTTGGCCGGGCTGATGACGGGGCTCGCCTCGCTTCCGATGCGCTCGTTCAGCAGCTCGAGCCGGTCCGCCGCGGCGCTGACCCTCGCGGCGAGGTCGGCCTTGACGGCCTTTGCCGATTCGTCTGAGGCCGACTTGTCGCGGCGGGCCTCGGCCAAACCGGTTTTCAGCTCCTGCATCTGGCGCCTCAGCTCCCACAGCTCGTCGGTGACCACCAACGAGGCCATCAAGATCAGCCGGTCGTCGCCCACCTGGCCGAATTTGCGTTTCATCGTATCGACATGGGAGCCGAGATATTCGGCAAGGGCGATGAGATGCGTCTCCTCGCCCTCCCCGCATTCGAGCCGATAGGTCCGGCCGTTCAACGTGACGCTGACTTGTCCCATCAAAAACCCCGCTTGGCAGTCTATCCCGGCACCGCCGGCATCAAGTCCCTGAGCCTCATCATCGCGGCCTCGAGCCGGTCGGAGACTTCGTCGTTGGCGGCTTGGAGGCGACGCACGCGGTTGCGCTCGGCGTCGAGATCGAGGAGAAGCCGGTCGCGTTCTTCGGTGAGGAAGCGCACCTGCTCTTGCAGCGCCGCGGCGGAAACTCCGCCCTCTCCTTCCGCAAAGACCTGGCGCAGAAAACTTTCGAGGTCGTCGACCGCGGCATCGAGCCGATCCGCTGCCTGCTGCAGAGCATCAGGTTGAGTCATCGCGCTGCTGGCCCTCCCCGCTCGGCCCGCCGCTTCATACCAGCAAGGTGGCACGCTCGCTGTTTGAAACAGCGGTCTGAACTTAATGTGGTAACAGCGTGCTCGTTCTTCAACAACTATGGACCTCCCCGATCGGTTCCCGCCCACGGCGATTGACAGTGCCGCGAGGCGTGTGATTTGAGACAGGCGCTGTTAACGTCTGGTCAACGCGAGGGAGGCGGCGGGAGCCCCTGATCATGGCTGAAGTCAAGCCTCAGTGCCGGCTCTACTTGCAGCTTCCAGCGCAGCCCTCGGCAAAGCTCGAAGCTCAACTCGCGCAAGCGCTCGTAAGCGCCGATGCAGCTTGCGTTTTGCTGTGCCGTGACGAAGCCCCGATCGACGAAAGTCATGCCGGCCGCATGCTTGATCTTGTCCAGTCCCGCGGGGTGGCTTTTCTCGTCGAGAACGACGCCGGGCTGGCCGAGCGCCTGGGTGCCGATGGTGTCCACATCGAGGCTGACGACGACGCGTATCGGAAGGCGCGCAGTCTCCTCGGCGAGAGTGCGAGCATCGGAGCGGGTTGCGGGTGGAACCGCCACGACGCCATGCGCCTCGCCGAGATGGGCGCCGACTACGTCGCCTTCGGGCCGGACGCCAAGAGCGGTATCGATGAGATCGATCAGTATGCGGAGCTTATCGCCTGGTGGTCCGAGATCTTCGTGGTGCCTTGCGTGGCCTGGAACGTCGATAGCGCCGAGGACGCGGCGAGGCTCGCAGCGCTCGGCGCGGATTTCGTCGCTCCCTCTGAAGGAATTTGGCGGGACGACAGCGCGGTGAGCCTCATCGCCGCGATCGATAGCGCCATCCGTCATGTGAGGAGGGCTGCGTGAGCCTGTTTCCGGCGCGGGCCGCCCTCCTGGCTGCAGCGCTAGTGCTGGGGCTCGGTCCATCGTCCGCCGGCGCCACGGAAAGCCCGTCCTACACGGCCTATTTCGAGGGTAAATACCTCACGGCGCTAAAGCTCGCCGAAGCGGAGGCTGCTCAAGGATCCAAAGAGGCCTACACCCTGATGGGGGAGATCTATGCGGAAGGGCTCGGCGTCGCCCAAGACCTCAACAAGGCCGCCGACGCCTATGCCAAGGCCGCCGATCTCGGCGACCCCAATGCCCAGTTCTCGCTGGGGACCCTTGTCGCCGAGGGCCGTGGCGTGAAGAAGAATCTGCGCCTTGCCGCCGACCTGTTCGAGAAGGCGGCGCAAAGCGGCCATGCCTCGGCCGAGTACAATCTCGCCCTCATCTATCTGAACGGCAACGGACGCCCGGCCGACGAGGCTAAGGCAGCCGAATGGATGCAGAAGGCCGCCGAGCAAGGCCACGCTCCGGCCGAATACGATCTCGGCGCTCTCTACCAATTCGGCCGCGGGGTGCCGATCGACAAGGCGAAGGCCGCGGAATGGACCGGGCGCGCGGCAGAAGCGGGCTTGGCGGAAGCCCAGGTCGAATATGGCGTGATGCTGTTCAAGGGCGAAGGCGTCGCCGTCGACGAGCCGCGCGCGGCCAAGCTGTTCCGCCTGTCCGCCGAGCAGGGCAACGCCGTCGCCCAGAACCGGCTGGCGCGCCTCTATGCCAATGGCGTGGTGGTGAAAGCCGATCCGGTCCAGGCCGCCAAATGGCATTTGCTCGCGCGCGCCGCAGGCGTCAGCGACTTCTCCCTCGATATCCTGCTTGCCAAGCTCACCAAGGAGGATCGCGCCAAGGCCGAGACGGAGGCTGACGACTGGCGCATCGGCCGCCTCACCGAGCAGTAAGAGATGCCGCGCCACGCGGGGCCAGCTCAGCAACGAGGTTGACACGCTGCGGTTGGGAGCCGCACTTGACAGTGGCAGGGCCGCAAGCCTTAAAGGCGGCCACCCGGATTCTTCTTAAGGCATTCCATGAAAATCAATGGCAACGAGATCAGACCCGGCAATGTGATCGAGCACAAGGGCACGCTTTGGGTCGCGGTGAAGACGCAAGCCGTCAAGCCAGGCAAGGGGCCCGCCTACGCGCAAGTGGAGCTGAAGAACGCCATCGACGGCACCAAGCTCAACGAGCGTTTCCGCTCCTCCGAGACGGTTGAGCGCGTGCGGCTCGAGCAGAAGGACTATCAGTACCTCTACGCCGAGGGCGACATGCTCACCTTCATGGACATGGATACCTATGAGCAGATCGAGCTGCCCCGCGATTTCCTGGAGGAGCGCGCGGCCTTCCTGCAGGATGGCATGAAGGTCAACGTGGAGAGCCATGAGGGCAGGCCGATCGGCGTCACCCTGCCGGACCAGGTCACCCTCAAAGTGGTCGAAGCCGACCCTGTGGTGAAGGGCCAGACCGCAGCGTCCTCCTACAAGCCCGCCAAGCTCGAAAACGGTGTCCGCATCCTGGTGCCGCCTTTCGTCGAGGCCGGCGAGCGCGTGGTGGTCGACACCAACGAGAGCACCTACGTCCGCCGCGCCGAGTAGCGCTCTGGCGCCGAACCGGCGAAAGCCGGTATCCATAAGCCGCATTCTCCGTCATACCGGCGCTAGGCCGGTATCCAGAACCCGCAAAGTTCGGCAGTCGCCCCCGTGGATTCCGGCCTTCGCCGGAATGACGCATGAGCAAGAGACGAAGGCCGACATGCCCGCTTCCGCGCTGATGAATGTCATGCTCGCCGCCGCCCGCAAGGCCGGCCGCAGCCTCGCGCGCGATTTCGGCGAGGTCGAGCAGCTCCAGGTCTCGCTCAAAGGCCCGGCCAATTTCGTCACCGCCGCCGATCATCGCGCCGAGGAAATTCTCTTCACCGAGCTTTCCCACGCACGCCCAGGCTACGGCTTCCTCATGGAGGAGCGCGGGGAGGTGGAAGGGGCCGACCGCACCCATCGCTGGATCGTCGATCCTCTCGACGGCACCACCAATTTCCTTCACGGCATTCCGATTTTCGCCATCTCCATCGCGCTCGAGCGCGAAGGCGAGATCGTGGCGGGACTGATCTTCAATCCGGCCAATCAAGAGACCTTCACCGCCGAGAGGGGCAAGGGCGCCTACCTCAACGACCGGCGCCGCCTCAGGGTCGCAGCCAGAACCGAGCTGTCGGCGTCGGTCATCGGCACCGGCATCCCCCACAGCGGCAGGCCGGGGCACGATCTATTTCTCAAGGAGCTGCGCGCGGTCATGGCGGGGACAGCCGGGGTACGACGCTTAGGCGCCGCGGCGCTCGACCTCGCCTGGACGGCGGCCGGACGGCTCGACGGCTTCTGGGAGCGCGGGCTGTACCCTTGGGACCTTGCCGCGGGCATCATCATGCTGCGCGAGGCGGGCGGCTACGTGACCGACGCCGAAGGCCGGGACGGCATCCTCGCCAAGGGCAGCGTGGTCGCCGGCAACGAGGCGATCCACCGGCACCTGCTCAAGCTTCTCAAGAGCGCCGGCGCCGAAACCGAACTTGCCGCGACCCCCTCGGATTGAGGTGCCAGCGCGCCCCGCTTCCCCGCCTTCCGACGAAGCTGACTTCCGAAAAGAAGGGCACGAGCCGGGAAAGGGAGGCAGTCGACAGCAACATTATCTGCCCTTAGGTTGCCGTTTTGCCCGTCATAGTATTCGGCTAATCTCAGCCTCTTTCGTCCGCCCGACTCACAACGGCATCCGATGGCAGCGGTCACCTACAAGATCAAGCTCACGCGCCCACAGGTCTTTCTGTGGCGCATGACGCTGTTCCTCGTCCTCGCTGCGCTGCTCGCCATCATCCTCGACGGCCAGACCCAGCAGCTCCGGCATAGCTTCATGGCCAATCCGGGCCTCAATGGGCTGATCATCGGCGTGCTGCTGGTCGGCATCGTCTATTCATTCCGCCAGGTGCTCCGGCTCTATCCCGAGATCTCCTGGGTCAACAATTTCCGCATCTCCGATCCGGGCCTCACCGCGGAGAAGACCAAGCCCGTGCTGCTGGCTCCCATGGCCACCATGCTGCGCGACCGCACCGGTCATCTGGCTCTGGCGACGGGAGCCATGCGCTCGCTGCTCGACTCGGTCGCCTCCCGCCTCGAAGAGCAGCGCGAGACGACGCGCTACCTGGTCGGGCTTCTCGTCTTTCTCGGCCTGCTCGGCACCTTTTGGGGTCTGTTGCAGACGGTGAGCTCGGTCGGCAACTCGATCGGCGCCCTCGACACCGGTGGGGGCGACAACGTGATGCTGTTCGATCAGCTGAAAGAGGGCCTCGCCGGGCCGCTCAAGGGCATGGGCACCGCCTTCTCCGCCTCGATGTTCGGGCTCTCGGGCTCGCTGATCCTGGGCTTTCTCGATCTCCAGGCAGGCCATGCTCAGGGCCGCTTCTATAACGAGCTCGAGGACTGGCTGTCCGGCATCACCGAGCTGCAATTGGCGGATGTGCCGGGCGGCGCCGAGGCCGTGGCTCCGCAGCTCCGCTTTGCCCTTCTCGACATGCAGCGCTCGCTGTCCGACTTGAGCGAGAAGGTCGAGCACCGCGTGCTGGCCGACAATACCGGCGACGCGGTCAAGGATCTCGCCCAAGGGGTCGACAAGCTGATCCGGCAAATGCGGGCCGAGCAGAAGGTCGTGCGCGAATGGGCCGACGAGCAGGCCCAGCAGCAGCATGAGCTTGCCACCGTGCTCCGGCAGATCACCGACACGGCGAAGCTGCCGGCGCGCGAGGAGCGGAACTAAGCCATGTCCTTGGCGCGC
>JBGQMX010000076.1:0-14490 GCA_041500805.1 Methyloceanibacter sp. | reverse complement strand
GCCCCCGGCGAGCTCGCGCTCGACGGCCCGACGCTTGCCAATATCTTCATGGGTACGATCACCAAATGGGATGACGAGGCGATCAAGAAGCTCAATCCGAAGGCCAAGCTTCCTTCGGCCGCCATTGCCGTCGTGCACCGCTCCGACGGGTCGGGAACGACCTTCAACTTCACCAATTACCTGGCCAAGGTGAGCCCGGACTGGAAGTCCAAGGTTGGCTCTGACGCCGCGGTCGAGTGGCCGGTCGGCATCGGCGCCAAAGGGAATGAGGGCGTTGCCAACAACGTCGCCCAGACCAAGGGTTCGATCGGTTATGTCGAATATGCCTATGCCAAGCAGAACAAGCTGACGTTCACCGGCATGGTCAACAAGGATGGCAAGACCGTTCCCCCCGAGATGAAGTCGTTCCAGGCCGCCGCGGCCAACGCCGATTGGAAATCCGTTCCCGGTTATGGGGTGATTCTGACCGAGCAGCCCGGCGCCGAGTCTTGGCCGATCACGGCGGCGAGCTTCATCCTGATGCACACGGTCCCGCAAGACGCGGCAAACTCCGCCGAAGCGCTCAAGTTCTTCGACTGGGCCTACAAGAACGGCGACAAGATGGCTGAGGAGCTCGACTATATCCCCATGCCCGACAACGTCGTCGCGCTCGTGCATGAGGAGTGGAAGAAGGTCAAGGATTCGGCTGGCAAGCCGCTCTTTGCCATGAATTGATTGGGTTGACCTAAAGATAGGAGCGGTCCTTCACCGCTCCTATCGCTTTCTCGCTCCCGCTGGGAAGTCTCATGCCTAACCGAAATCGGGGACTGACGGGATGATGGATGCGGCGGCCGCCCCTGCCGGAGATTTGGTGCTCGCCCCGGCGGATAGCGCGCGCTCCCGAATGCTGCGCCGCTTCAGCCGCGACGACTCTATTTTCCGCCTTCTGACCCAGTCTTCGGCCATTGCCGTGCTGGTGATCCTCGCCGGCGTCTTGCTCTCGCTTCTGCTCGGCTCGCTCCCCGCCTGGCGCGCCTTCGGCTTCGACTTCCTCACCTCGCAAAGCTGGAACCCGGTCACCGAGAAGTTCGGCGCTTTGCCTGCTATCTACGGCACGCTGCTGACTTCCGTCATCGCCATGCTGATTGGCGTTCCGGTCAGCCTCGGCATTGCGATCTTTCTCACCGAGATTTGTCCGGAGGGCTTGCGACGAACCATCGGCACCGCCATCGAGCTCTTGGCCGGCATCCCGAGCATCATCTACGGCATCTGGGGACTGTTCGTCTTCGCGCCGTTTGTCCAGGCCCATGTGCAGCCGGCCCTGATCGACACCTTCGCCAACATTCCGATCCTCAACCAACTGTTCGCCGGCCCTCCTTACGGCATCGGTCTGCTGACGGCCGGCCTGATCCTGGCCATCATGGTGCTTCCCTTCATCACCTCGATCACCCGGGAGGTGTTCGATACCGTGCCTCCGGTGCTGAAAGAGGCGGCCTATGGTATCGGCTGCACGCGCTGGGAGGTGATGCGCCGCGTGGTCATCCCCTACACGCGCGTCGGCATTATCGGCGGCGTCATGCTGGGCTTGGGCCGCGCGCTTGGCGAGACCATGGCGGTGACCTTCGTCATCGGTAATGCCCACCGGATCATGCCATCGATCATGGCGCCGGGCACGACCATCTCGGCCTCCATTGCCAATGAATTCACCGAAGCGACCGGCGATCTCTATACCGCCTCGCTGATCGCGCTCGGCCTCATCCTGTTCTTCATCACCTTCGCCGTGCTCGCCGCAGCAAGGCTGATGCTGATGCGGATCGCGCAGAAGGCGGGAAACTGACCATGGCATTCTTAGCCGCAACCCCCCGCTATGCCCGCAGACGCCGCGGCAATCATATCGCCACCGCATTGTCGATCGGTGCTGCGGTCTTCGGCTTGAGCTGGCTGGTGCTCATCCTGCTCGTGCTCGTGGTGAAAGGCGTGGGCGGGCTCTCGCTGGCGGTCTTCACCGAGATGACACCACCACCGGGCGGGGTCGGCGGATTGCTGAACCCGATCGTGGGCAGCCTGATCCTCACCGTTCTCGCGGTCATTTTCGGCACGCCGCTCGGCATTCTGGCCGGGACCTACATGGCCGAGTATGGCCGGCACTCCAAGCTCACCATGGTGGTCCGCTTCATCAACGACATTCTGTTGAGCGCGCCCTCCATCGTTATCGGCCTTTTCGTCTACGAGATCATGGTTGCGACCATGGGACACTTCTCCGCTTGGGCGGGGTCGGTGGCGCTCGCCATCATCGTCATCCCCGTCGTGGTGCGCACCACCGAGGATATGCTGCTGCTCGTGCCCAACACCTTGCGCGAGGCTTCGGCCGCCCTCGGCATCCCGCGATGGTTGGTGATCCGCGATATTGCCTACCGCGCCGCGCGCGCCGGCATGATCACCGGGGTGTTGCTCGCCATCGCCCGGATCACCGGCGAGACGGCGCCGCTCCTGTTCACGGCGCTGAACAACCAGTTCTTTAGCTGGAACCTGAACGCGCCCATGGCGAGCCTTCCGGTCGTCATCTTCCAGTTTGCCTTGAGTCCCTACGCAGACTGGCAGCAGCTCGCCTGGACCGGGGCTCTCCTAATTACAGTCACTGTGCTGGGCTTAAGCATCCTGGCGCGCATGCTTGCTTCCAAGAAGGTGCTGACATGAGTCTAGCCATCCACACTGACGTAAAAGAGCAGGTCGCCATGTCGAGCGATGCCCCCGCCCTGGAACCGAAGGTCGCGGTGCGTAATCTGAACTTTTACTATGGGGACTACCGCGCGCTGGCGGACAACAACGTCAACCTCTACAAGAACAAGGTGACGGCGTTCATCGGCCCCTCGGGCTGCGGCAAGTCTACCCTGCTGCGCGTCCTGAACCGCATGTACGACCTCTACCCCAATCAGCGGGCCGAGGGCGAGGTGCTGCTCGACGGCGAGAACATCTTGAGTCCCCATCAGGATCTCAATCTGCTTCGCGCCAAGGTGGGTATGGTGTTCCAGAAGCCGACGCCGTTCCCCATGACCATCTACGAGAACATCGCCTTCGGCGTGCGCCTCTACGAGCAGATGTCGAAGGCCGACCTCGACGTCCGCGTCGAGGACGCGCTGCGGCGCGCGGCCATATGGGATGAGGCCAAGGACAAGCTCGACGCCAGCGGTCTCAGCCTCTCCGGCGGCCAACAGCAAAGGCTGTGCATCGCCCGCACCGTCGCTATCCGCCCCGAGGTCATTCTGCTCGATGAGCCCTGCTCGGCGCTCGACCCGATCTCCACCGCCAAGATCGAGGAGTTGATCGACGTCCTGAAGAAGGACTACACAATTGCTATTGTCACCCACAACATGCAGCAGGCCGCCCGCACCTCCGACTTCACCGCCTTCATGTATCTCGGCGAGCTGATCGAGGTCGATGAGACGACCAGGATTTTCACCAATCCCAAGCAGCAGCGTACGCAGGACTACATCACCGGCCGTTTCGGCTAGGCGTGACGCGCGAGGAGACCGATCGAATGGAAAAGCAGCACGAGCATATCGTCAGGTCCTATGAGGAGGAGCTTACCCTCCTCAACAACAAGGTTGCCAAGATGGGCGGGCTTGCCGAAAAGGTGCTCGGCCAGTCCTTCGAGGCGCTGGAGCGTCGCGATCCCGAGCTTGCCGCCGCCACCATCAAGGAAGACGAGGCGATCGACGCGCTGGAGAAGGAGATTGAGGAGCAGGCCGTGGTGATGATCGCGCGCCGCCAGCCCATGGCCTACGACCTCCGCCAGATCATGGCCGCGCTCCGCATCTCCAACGAGCTTGAGCGCATCGGCGATCTCGGCAAGAACATCGCCAAGCGCGCAGTCGCGGTGGTGAGCGAGCAGCAGCCGAAGCAGTTGGTGCTCGGCTTGAAGCATATGGGCGAGCTCGCTCTCGGTCAGCTGAAGGAGGTGCTCGACGCCTTCATCGAGCGCGATGCCGACCGCGCGCTCAAGGTTTGGTACAAGGACGAAGAGATCGACGCCATGTACAACTCGCTGTTCCGCGAGCTCCTCACCTATATGATGGAGGACCCACGCAATATCGGGCTTTGCACGCACCTGCTGTTCGGCGCCAAGAACATTGAGCGCATCGGCGATCACGCCACCAACATCGCCGAGACGGTCTATTACCTCGTGCATGGCAGGCCGATCACCGATCAGCGCCCCAAGGGCGACACCACAAGCACGACGCCGGTCGCGCTGAAGCGCTCGGCGGGGTAATTCATGCTTGAGACGAACGCCATGAGCCAAGGTGCCAAGGTCTTGGTCGTTGAGGACGAGGAGCCGTTGGCCTTGCTCCTGCGCTACAATCTTGAGGCCGAAGGCTATACCGTCGACGTGGTGCATCGCGGCGACGAGGCGGAGGTGGCCATTGCCGAGGGCTCGCCCGACCTGATCGTGCTCGACTGGATGCTGCCGGGCCTTTCCGGGCTCGAGCTGTGCCGGCGCCTCCGCACCGGCAAGGATAGCCGCACCATTCCCATCATCCTGCTGACGGCGCGGAGCGAGGAGAGCGACCGCATCAGGGGGCTCACCACCGGCGCCGACGACTACGTGGTCAAGCCGTTCTCGCTGCCTGAGCTGATGGCGCGGGTGAGGGCCATCCTGCGGCGCACCCACCCCGAGCGCATCGCCTCGGTCCTGAGCGTGGGCGACATCGAGCTCGATCGGGAATCGCACCGGGTGACGCGGAACGGCCGCCAAGTGCATCTCGGCCCGACCGAGTTCCGGCTGCTCGAGTTCCTCATGCAGAGCCCCGGCCGCGTGTTCAGCCGGGCCCAGCTGCTCGACGGCGTCTGGGGGCGCAATGTCTATGTCGACGAGCGCACGGTCGATGTGCATGTCGGGCGCCTGCGCAAGGCGATGATGCGCGGGCCGGAGACCGATCCCGTCCGCACCGTGCGCGGCGCGGGCTACGCCTTCACCGACAAGCTCGAAGAGCCCGCCTAGCGCTGTTCCCAGCTCAACGACAAAAGAAAAGAGGCGCCGGGATGCGGCGCCTCTTCTCGTTTGCTCCTGCCGGTTCAGTCTAGCCGGTAGCGAAGCGCTTCTCGCGCCGGCGCAGCTGCACCGGCTGATAGGCCATGCGGGCGTGGTGCTCGCAGTAAGGCAGCGAAGCGCAGCTCTTGCGGCCGCAGAAGTGGAAGTCGGGCTCCCCCGGATCGCCGATCGGCCAGCGGCACATCGACTCTTTCAGGGTGAGAATGCTCGCCCGCTCGTTGAGCGGGATGACGAGCTCCCGGAGCGGCGCGGGCGAAGGCTCAAGCTCTTCCTCGTAGGAAGGTTTGAGCGCGACATTGCCGCGCGTCCCGAACATCAGCGACGGCGCACGTTGCTGCCGCGGCACATGTGTCCGCCGCGGCCTCGGGCTCGACGAGCGCGAGCTTGTCGCCCGCCCCGAAAGCCCAAGTCTATGCACCTTGCCGATCACGGCATTACGAGTCACTCCGCCCAAGCGACCTGCGATCTGGCTCGCGCTCAGTCCCTCGGCCCAGAGTTTCTTTAGCAGTTCAACCCTCTCATCGGTCCAACCCATGGTTTGGCCTCCTCGTTTGGACTCAGAATCCCCCCGTCTGCCTAGAGACGGCGCTTAAAAACACTCAGAATTACTGCTGAGAATGACCGCCCGGGCGCGACGCAGCACCCACGATATATTGTAGCCGAGCGGTGATCACGCTACTATATCCGGCAAAACCCGGCAAGCGTCCGCCACGCTTGTGAGTCCGTTTTCCACCGGAACGATCGGATTCTGCCACTTCTCTTGGAAGAACACAAACATGAGAGTGGATGGAAGGGTGGAGAAGCGTTGGATAAGCGCTCGTTGGGCCCTGATTGACAGGCTCCCAGGGGAGACCTAATGCTCTGAGTTTCCTTGCTGCCGCCCACCGGCGGCAATTTTATTTCAGGGACATTGAAGCTTCCCATGTCGGCCCTCCTTCCGACCTATGCCCGCAGCGAGCTTTCCTTCGCGCGCGGGGACGGCGCCTATCTTTTCACCACGCGCGGCGAGCGCTATCTCGACTTCGCCAGCGGCGTCGCCGTGACCGCGCTTGGCCATGCCCACCCCCATCTCGTCAAGGCGTTGACCGAGCAGGCAAAGAAGCTCTGGCACGTCTCCAATCTGCACCGCATTCCCGAGCAGGAGCGGCTCGGCGAGAGGCTGTGCAGCGCGACCTTCGCGGACTACGTGTTCTTCGCCAATTCCGGGGCCGAGGCCGTCGAGTGCGCGATCAAGGCCGCCCGCCGCTATCATTTCAAGAACGGGGCGCCCGAGCGCTATCGCCTCATCACTTTTGAAGGCGCCTTTCATGGCCGGACGCTTGCCACCATCGCCGCCGGCGGCCAGGCCAAGCATCTTGAGGGCTTCGGTCCTCCCGTGGACGGGTTCGACAAGGTGGAGGCCTTGGACATCGAAGCCGTGGAGGCCGCGATCGGCGACGCCACCGCCGGCATCCTCATCGAGCCGATCATGGGCGAGGGCGGCATGCGCGAGGTCTCCTGGCGCTTCCTGCAGGATTTGCGCGCGCTCGCCGACGACAAGGGCATCCTGCTCCTGCTTGACGAGGTGCAGAGCGGCATGGGCCGCACCGGGCGCCTGTTCGCCCATGAATGGGCGGGCATCACCCCCGACATCATGGCTTCGGCGAAAGGGCTCGGCGGCGGTTTCCCGGTCGGCGCCTGTCTCATGACCGAGACCGTCGGCGCCGCGATGACGGCGGGCAGCCACGGCTCGACCTTCGGCGGCAATCCGCTCGCCATGGCCGTCGGCAATGCCGTGCTCGACGTGGTGCTTGAGGAAGGCTTTCTCGATCACGTCGCGCAGATGGGGCTCAGGTTGAAGCAGCGGCTCGCCGCGCTCAAGGACGAGCATGGCGACATCTTCGAGGAGGTGCGCGGGCAGGGCCTGATGCTCGGGCTGAAATGCAAGGTGCCGAACCAGAGGCTGCTCGAAGCCCTTCGCGCCGAGAAGATGCTGACGGTGCAGGCCGGCGACAACGTCGTGCGTCTCTTGCCGCCGCTCATCGTGGGCGAGGCGGAGATCGACCTCGCCGGCACCAAGCTTGATGCCGCTTGCGTCGCCTTGAAGAGCGGCGCGCTCGCCCACGCCTGACCTCTCCGTCATCCGAAAACGTCCATGGCCCCCAAGCACTTCCTCGATATCGACGCGTTGGACCGGAAGACGCTCCGCGCCATCATCGACCTGGCGGCCGCGATCAAGCGCAAAGGCCGGGTGCCGAAAAGCTTGGGCTTCCGCGCCGGCGCCGTGCTCGCCATGATCTTCGAGAAGCCCTCGACGCGGACGCGCGTCTCCTTCGAGGTCGCCATGCATCAGCTCGGCGGGCAATCCGTCGTGCTCAGTCCGCAGGACATGCAGCTTGGGCGGGGCGAGACGCTGGCCGACACCGCCCGCGTGCTGTCGCGTTACGTCGACGCCATCATGCTCCGCACCGGACCGCATACGACGCTGATCGAGCTTGCCGCCAATGCCACCGTGCCGGTGATCAACGGGCTCACCTGCCAGTCGCATCCCTGTCAGGTCATGGCCGACGTCATGACCTTCGAGGAGCTGAAAGGGCCGATTGAAGGCCGCACAATTGCCTGGATCGGCGACGCCAATAATGTCGCCACCTCCTGGGTGCACGCTGCGGCGCGTTTCGGCTGCAAGCTGAAGATCGCCGCGCCACGCGAGTTCGCGCCGTCGGCAGCACTTCTGGCCTGGGCGGCCGCCGAGGGTGCCGATATCGAGGTGGGCGAGGATCCACTTGAAGCCGCGCGCGGCGCCGATTGCGTGGTGACGGATGTCTGGGTTTCGATGGGCGATGGCGACGAGAAGAAGCGGAATGCGGCGCTCCGCCCCTTCCAGGTCGATGGCCTAGTGATGGCGCGGGCGGCCAAGGACGCAATCTTCATGCATTGCCTGCCGGCCCATCGCGGCGACGAGGTGACGGCGGCGGTGATCGACGGCCCGCAATCTGCCGTCTGGGACGAGGCCGAGAACCGGCTGCATGTGCAGAAGGCCATTCTCGCCTGGTGTCTCGGTGCTGGAAGTCTTGGCGCGGGAAATCTCGGACCCAAGCGCGAGCGTGCCAAGCGCCGCTCGGGCCGGGCCAAGCCGCGCGGAGCCAAGCGATGACGGACCCTTCCCCGGAGCGGCCGATCGAGCTCGCCATCCCGGAGGACGATCTGATCCTGCCCTTCCAGGCGGAGCAGGCCGAGGTCGTCGGGCGCCTCGTCAAGCTCGGGCCCACGGTCGACACCATTCTCTCCCGCCACGACTATCCCGAGAGCGTCTCGCAGCTTCTCGGCGAGGCCGTAGCGCTGACCGCGCTGCTCGGCGCCGCGCTCAAATTCGAGGGCAAGTTCATCCTCCAGGCCTCGACCGACGGGCCGGTCGATCTCCTCGTCGCCGATTATCAGGTGCCGGGAGGCTTGCGCGGCTATGCGCGCTTCTCGCCCGAGCGTCTCGCAGCACTTCCCCCCGACGGGCGGCTGCTCGGCGAAGGCCATTTGGCCATGACCATCGACCGCGGGGTGGAGACCGAGCGCTATCAGGGCGTGGTTTCGCTCGAAGGCGAGACCCTGACCGAGGCCGCCGACACCTATTTCCGCCAGTCCGAGCAGCTCCCCACCTTCATCAGGCTCGCCGTGGCGCGGCACTATCGCGCCGGCTCGGGCGCCCGCCCCTGGACCTGGCGTGCCGGCGGCCTGCTCGTGCAGAAGCTCACCCGCGAGGGCGGACACGCAACCACCAGCGAGGCGGAGTTCGAAGAAGAGGACTGGACGCGCGCGCGCGCCCTTGCCGAGACGGTCGAGGACCACGAGCTGCTCGACCCGATGCTCCCGCCCGACCGGCTGCTCTACCGGCTGTTTCATGAGGAGCAGGTGCGCGCCTACCGTGCCATCCCGCTCGAGAGCTATTGCAGCTGCTCGCGAGGCCGCGTCGAGGAGCTACTCAGGGGTTTCTCGGCGGAGGATCTAGCCGACATGGTGGTCGACGGCGAGGTCTGGGTGACGTGCGAGTTCTGCAACAGCCGTTACCACTTCGACCCTGCCTCCTTCGCCGACGCGTGAGGCGGCCGACATCCCTCATTTGTCATCGCCCGGCTTAACCGGGCGATCCAGTAACCACCGACGATGGTTTCATCGCAGAGACGGGGTTACTGGATGCCCGCTTTCGCAGGCAACAGTTATTTGCTGAGCTCTTTCGCCAGCCCGGCGAGAAAGGCCATGCAGGACTCGAGCTGCGCGATGCTCACATATTCGTCCGCCGCATGCGCCTGCGCGATGTCGCCCGGCCCGCAGATCACCGCCGGACACCCGGCCTGCTCAAACAGCCCGGCCTCCGTCGTGTAGGACACGGCGTGGGTTTCCTTTGCACCCGTGAGCGCAAGCGCCAAGGCGACGGCCTCCGACGCGTGCGCAGCCACGAAGGCCGGCACGGAATTCACCGCTGTGATGTCGATCGCCGCGTCTTGCGTTACCGCGCGCATCCGCGGCAGGAGCGCCGTCTTGGCGAAGGCGGTGAGATCGCGTGGGATCTCGGCGGGCGCCGCGGAGGGCAGGCTCCGCACCTGCCATTGGAACTCGCAAGTCTTGGGCACGATGTTCGCCGCCGTTCCGCCTTTGATGGTGCCGACGGAGACGGTCGAAAAGGGCGGCTCGAAACGCTGATCGTTCTGCTTCGCGGCAATGTCGGCGCCGATACGGTCGAGCTCGCCGACCAGCGCCGCAGCAACCGAGATCGCGTTCACGCCGAGCGCGGGCAGGCTCGAATGGGCTTCGCGGCCGGTAACGGTGGTGCGGTAGGCATCGATGCGCTTATGCGCGTCGATGACCGCCATGCTGGTGGGCTCTCCCACGATGATGGCGCGAGGACGCGGCAGGTCGCGGCCGAGTCGGGCGATCAGCGGCCTCACGCCCGTGCAGCCCACCTCCTCGTCATAGGAGATGAGGATGTGGACGGGCTCTTTGAGCGGCCGCGAGTTGAACAGCGGCACCGAGGCCAGCACGCAGGCGATGAAGCCCTTCATGTCGCAGGTCCCGCGGCCGTAGAGCTTGCCGTCGCGCTCCGTGAGGGTGAACGGGTCGGAGGTCCAGCGCTGGCCCTCGACGGGCACGCAGTCGCTGTGGCCGGAAAGGCCGATGCCGCCGTCTCCGCTTCCCCCGATCGTAGCGAAGAGATCCGCCTTGAGCCCGTCGGCGGACGGCACGCGCAGAGATCCGACGCGGTGACCCTTGAGAGTGTGCTCAACAAAGTCGATCAGCCCGAGATTGGACTTGGCGCTCGTCGTGTCGAATCCGACAAGCGCCTTCAGCAGCTCCTGCACTGTCGATAGAGAAGCCGACAAGAGAACTCCTGTGAGCCTTAGCGGGCTTGTGACGCTCGCGCGTACTGGCGAGCTTAAGGGACGGGGCTGGCGCGGAACCGCTCCGCCGACTTGGCCCTAGCCTTCAGGGCCTCGGCCTCGCGATCGCGTGGCGGAGCATCGGTGACGAGCGCGTCGATCAGCTCGCGTGCCGCGCGGGTCACCTTGTCCACTGCCCGGTCGAAGGCAGCCTGATTTGCCTTGGATGGGCGCGTGCAGCCGCTCAGCTTCCGCACGAATTGCAGGGAGGACAGGTGGATCTCCTCGTCGGTGGCGGGCGGCTCGAAATTATGCAGCATCTTGATGTTTCGGCACATGATCGTCCTCACGCAACGGTCGCAGTTCGCGAAAAGGTGGCATGAGGGTGTACAGTAGGCAAGGCACCCTCTTACCCAGGGTCCGCGAGACGCGGAGCTTAATCCTTTGATGCGGTGTCGACCGGGCATTCGTGCTCGCAGATGCGCAGCCATTCGTTGTTCCATATGTTCGCGCGGATCTGGTCACACGAATGCCCCAGCCGCCACAGCACGACCGGCAGCGAGATTTGGCATTGGTGAGTCCACTTCTGATTTTCCTGCCACCACATTTCGTTGATGGCCACCATCCGCTCGTCGCGCGCATCACGACCGATAATTCCACTTGCCATTAGTCCGTTGCGCTCCGGGTAGCCCTCGGCACGATAACTCTCGACCTGCTCCGCAATGGGCTGGTCCCTGTACTTCTCCAATTTCGTCGAAACCGACGCCTCGTCGTAGATACACTCTCTGTCGGGATGACTAAACATCGTCCAGCCGGACTTCCGGATGTTGCCGATAACGGTTTCGGCGAAATCGGGATTGGTGATCTGTACGCTGCCATCAATCCAGATGAGATAGTCATAAGACGCGAGCTGGCGCCGTATTCCGGTAGGGAATGTCTCAAGCAGGTTCGGCCGGCCGCGTGGAAAAATTCTATGGCTCAGAATTTTTAGGTGCTTTGCCCGCATCCGCGGGGAAAGAGGGCGGCGGATGTTGCGGATGACCTGCCATGATCCGTCTTGATCCAGATCAGCGCAGTCGGTGAAGCAGAGGAAATCAACCGGTATGGTCTGGTCAGGCTGCTTCTTGAGGCGGTCATACCTCCCGTAAATGGCCGAATAAATGCAAGTCCGCGCGCCACGCATGGTTCACCCGACGCCTATATCGCTTTTCACTTAGACGCGCGCATGCGCAGCCCGTCCAGCCGGACCTAAGGTCATTTTGAAGCAGCAAGCGCCTGGTCAAGATCGGCCATGAGGTCGCCGGCGTCCTCAAGCCCGATGGAAAGCCGCACGCTGCGGTCGAAGATGCCGAGCTCGGCCCGCACCTCCGGCGAAAGCCGCTGATGCGTCGTGGTGGCGGGGTGGGTGATCAGGCTCTTGGCGTCGCCGAGATTGTTGCTGATCTTGAAGATCGAAAGCGCATTCATGAAGCGGAACGCGGCTTCCTTGCCGCCCTTGATCTCGAAGGCGACCATCGGCCCGCCGCCCCCCATCTGCTTCTTGGCCAGTGCGGCTTGCGGATGATCGGCGCGGCCGGGATAGAGGACGCGCGCGACCTCGCCCCGCTCGGCGAGGAAATCGGCAATGGCAGCGGCGGACGCGCCATGGCGCTCCACCCGCAAGGTCAGCGTCTCGAGCCCCTTGAGCAGCACCCAGGCATTGAACGGGCTGAGCGAGGGGCCGGTATGTTTCAGGAAATTGTGCAGCTTCTCCTCGATGAACTCCTTGGGGCCGAGCACGACGCCGCCAAGGCAGCGGCCCTGGCCGTCGATATGCTTGGTGGCCGAATAGACCACGATGTCGGCGCCGAGCTGCATCGGCCGCTGCAGAAGCGGCGTGGCGAACACATTGTCGACCACCACGAGCGCGCCCGTCGTCTTGGCGATCGCCGAAACGCCCGCGATATCAACGAGCTCGAGCACCGGATTGGTCGGCGTCTCGAAGAAGAAGACGCGCGTGTTGGGCTTGACCGCTTCGCGCCACGCATCGAGATCGCGGCCGTCCACCAGCGTCGTCTCGATACCGTAGCGCGGCAGCAAGTCCTCGACGATATAGCGGCAGCTGCCGAACAGCGCGCGGCCCGAGACCACATGGTCGCCTGTCTTCAGCTGACAGAGGAGTGAGGCGGAGACGGCGGCCATGCCGCTCGCCGTGCCGCGCGCGGCAGGCGCCTCTTCGAGCGCGCCCATGCGCGCCTCGAACATGGAGACGGTCGGATTGGCGTAGCGGCTATAGACATAGCCCTCCTCGTCGCCCTTGAATCTCGCTTCGGCCTGCTCGGCGCTTTTGTAAACATAGCCCGAGTTGAGGAAGATGGCCTCTGACGTCTCGCCGAATTGGCTGCGCAGCGTGCCCTCATGCACGAGCTTGGTCGCCAGATGCCAGGCGATGCCGCCGCTCTTTTGATCCTTTGCTGCCCCCATGGGCTTCACTCCCTTGGACTGGAGCCGAAGCGCCGGGCACAAAAAAACCCGGGGCTTTGGCCTGGAGCCAAAAGACCGGGATCGGCTTAACCGCCTCGCACGGCCTTTTAGCGACTTGTTTAACGTGGCTGCAAGCCGGCCGGCCAAATCACCACGAGGGCGCATTCATCGCGCCTGAGGCCCCCTCCCGTCAAGTCTTGGCTCAGGACCTCTTGTGAATCCGGGGGAGAAGCCCGAGTTTAGGGTGACCCAGGCCCCGCCGAATGCCAAGAACATCCATGCAGCCCACCAGCCCGCGCGACAAACTCTTTGAGGCGCTTCCCGATAGCTCCCGCGCCGGGGCGCCGGCCGAGGCCACGCGCAGCACCTTTGCCCGCACCGGCATCCTGCCGAGCCAGGCTATCCGCGCGCTGATCGCGTCCGGCGAGATCAGAGGCGCGCCCGAGATCGAGACGAACCAGATCCAGCCCGCAAGCCTCGATCTCAGGCTCGGCAAGGTCGCCTACCGCATCCGCGCGAGCTTCCTCCCCGGTCCCAACGCCACGGTGCGCGACAAGCTCGACGCGCTCAAATTCCACGAGATCGATTTGACCAAGGGCGCGGTGCTGGAAGCGGGTTGCGTCTATCTCGTGCCCCTGATCGAGCAACTCAAGCTCCGCTCGACCATTGCGGGCTTCGCCAACCCGAAAAGCTCGACGGGCCGGCTCGACGTGTTCACGCGGCTGATCGCCGACCATCAGGATAGCTTCGACGCCGTTGAGGAAGGCTATACCGGCCCGCTCTTCGCCGAGATTTGTCCGCGCACCTTCTCCATCAAGGTTCGCTACGGCTCGCGGCTCAACCAGATTCGCTTCCGCCGCCGCGTCGGCCAGCAGCTCGATGCCGACGAGCGGCCGGGCCGCGTGACCGACCGCACTCTGCGCGAGATCCACTCCGATGTGGGCCTCGTCGAGGGCGAGGCTGCCATTCGCGAAGGTTTGAACCTGAGCATCAGCCTCGCGCCCATGCCGCCGTCGGGGCTGGTCGGCTATCGCGCGCGCCGTTATGCCGGCGTGATCGACGTCGATGCGATCGGAGCTTACGACGCCGGCCAGTATTGGGAGGCGGTCAAGCTCGGCGAGGATCGCCGCCTCGTGCTCGATCCGCATGAGTTCTACATTCTGGCGTCGAAGGAGAGCGTCTCGGTGCCGCCGGCCTATGTGGCCGAGATGGCGCCGTTCGATCCCCTGATCGGGGAGTATCGCGTGCATTATGCGGGCTTCTTCGATCCCGGCTTCGGCTATGCCGAAGGCAAGGTGCCGGGCGCCAAGGCCGTGCTCGAGGTGCGCAGCCTCGACATTCCCTTCATCCTGGAGGACGGGCAGATCGTTGGGCGGCTTGTCTACGACAAGCTCACCGACATTCCCGACACGTTGTACGGCCAGGGCATCGGCTCCCACTACCAGGCGCAAGGCCTGAAGCTGTCGAAGCACTTCAAGCAGGAGTGAGGCGTCACGCCGAGCAGCTGCCCCCGCCGAGCACGCAGAACTTGGCGCAATGGGGATGGCAGAGCTTCACCGCGCCGTGGTCGAACATGCCGCCATTCGCACGCGCGGCCTCGGCAAGCGTCTGGCCCATCTCGAAGGCCGGATCGTAGGGAAGCAGCGTGCAGGG
>JBGQMX010000075.1:0-14610 GCA_041500805.1 Methyloceanibacter sp. | reverse complement strand
GTGAACTATGTCGCGGTGACCGACAAGGAGGCGCTCGACGCCTTCCAGCTCTGCACGCGTCTCGAGGGCATCATCCCGGCGCTCGAGCCCGCCCACGCGCTCGCTTACGTGAAGAAGCTCGCGCCGACGCTGCCTTCCGACAATCTCCTGGTCATGAATATGTGCGGCCGAGGCGACAAGGACATCTTCGCCGTCGCCGAGCACCTCCACATGGAGATGTGAGCGTGACGCGCATCGATAAGCGATTTGCTGAATTGAAGCGGCAGGGGCGCGCTGGCCTCGTCGCCTTCGTCACCGCCGGCGACCCCGATCAGGCGACCTCGCTCGCCATCCTCAAAGGCCTGCCGGCGGCCGGTGCCGACATCATCGAGCTCGGCATGCCCTTCTCCGACCCCATGGCCGACGGGCCGGCAATCCAGGCCTCCTCCCAGCGGGCCCTGAAATCGGGACAAACCATGGCCAGGACGCTCGCCATGGTGAAGGCCTTCCGCGCCGAGGACCACACCACCCCCATAGTGCTAATGGGCTACTACAACCCCATATATGTGTATCCGGTGGATCGCTTCATCGCGGATGCAGTGGATGCCGGAGTCGACGGTCTGATCGTGGTTGACATGCCGCCAGAGGAGGATGCCGAGCTTCGCCCCGCCGCGACGGAAGCGGGCCTCAACTTCATTCGCCTCGCCACGCCCACGACCGACGCGCGGCGCCTGCCGGTCGTGCTCGCCAATACATCGGGCTTCGTCTATTACGTCTCGATCGCAGGCATCACCGGCACGGCGGCACCCGACATCGGGGCGGTGAGGGCCCATGTCGGCCGCATCAAGGCGCATACGAGCCTACCCATCGCGGTCGGCTTCGGGGTGAAGACGGAAGCGCAGGTGAGCGCGCTTGCCGGGCTCGCCGAGGGCGTGGTGGTGGGCTCGGCCCTCGTCACTGCCATCGCCCAGAGCCTCGATGACGAGGGCAAGGCGGCGCGCGCGACGAAGTCGCAAGTGCTGGCGCTCGTCGAGCGCCTTGCCGCGGCGCTTCGTCACCCGGCCGAAGCCGCGGTGCTCTAGGCGCCAGGATGAAATGCGAGTGATTGTCTCTTTGAGAGTTCGGTAGACCCGTGAACTGGATCAACAGTGTCGTAAGGCCCAAAATCCGCAGCATCCTTCGCAAGAAGGAGATGCCGGACAATCTTTGGGTGAAGTGCCCCGAGACGGGGCAGATGATCTATTACAAGGACCTCGAAGCCAATCAGTTCGTGGTGCCCGGCTCCAATTTTCATTGGCGCATGACGGCGTCGGCGCGGCTCAAGTTCCTGTTCGACAACGCCGAATACGAGACCTTGCCGCTGCCTGATGCGCCCATCGATCCGCTCAAGTTCCGCGACGAGCGGCGCTATACCGACAGGCTGAAGGACGCCCGCAGCAAGACCGGACTTACCGATGCCGTGCTTGCCGGCGCCGGCCGCCTCGAAGGTCAGAGGATCGTCGCCGCGGTGCAGGATTTCGACTTCCTCGGCGGCTCCCTCGGCACCGCCGCGGGCGAAGCGGTGATCGCGGCAATGCGCGCGGCGGTCAAGCGCGAGACGCCGTTCATCCTGTTTGCCGCCTCGGGCGGGGCGCGCATGCAAGAGGGCATCCTCTCGCTCATGCAGATGCCGCGCACCACCATCGCGGTGCAGGAGCTGCGCGAGGCGCGGCTCCCTTACATCGTGGTGCTGACGCACCCAACCACCGGCGGGGTGACGGCCTCCTACGCCATGCTCGGCGACATCCAGATCGCCGAGCCCGGAGCGCTGATCGGCTTTGCCGGCCCGCGTGTGATCGAGCAGACCATTCGCGAGCAGCTCCCCAACGGCTTCCAGCGCGCCGAATATCTCTACGACCACGGCATGGTCGACATGGTGGTGCATCGCCACGCTTTGCGCGGGACGCTCGCGCGCGTCTGTCATCTCTTGACCCACCGCCAGCCGGGACGCGAGGTCGCTCTCTCCGAGCCGATCGACGGCAAGGTGGCGCGTCAGACGCCCCCCTCAAACATCACCCTCGGCGGCAATGGCCTCGACACCACAATGCTGAACGACGATGAGGACTTGACCGGCGGCGCCGGCAATGGCGCTAATCCTAATCCGCCGCAAGGCACCTGAAGGCTCGAGGGCTTGACCACATTACCCCACAGCTTCGGGCGCCCCTCGCCCCGCTCCCGGGCCGCGGCGAGCGAGACGCTGCTCGAGCGGCTGAAGAAGCTGCACCCGCAATCGATCGATCTGTCGCTTGGCCGCATCGAGCGGCTGCTTGCCGCCCTCGGTCACCCAGAGGAGCGCCTTCCCCCTGTCGTGCATGTCGCCGGCACCAACGGCAAGGGCTCGTTCATCGCCTTCACCCGCGCCATCGCGGAAGCGCTCGGCAAGGGCGTGCACGTCTACACCTCGCCCCATCTCGTCAATTTTCACGAGCGCATCGTCCTTGCCGGGCCGCATGGCTCCGCCGCAATCGCCGAGGAGATGCTCGTCGAATGCCTCGCCCGCGCCGAGGCTGCCAATGGCGGAGAGCTCATCACCTTGTTCGAGATCACCACGGCGGCGGCCTTCCTCGCCTTCTCGGAGGTGCCTGCCGATCTGCTTCTGCTCGAGACGGGATTGGGCGGAAGGCTCGACGCGACCAACGTCGTGAAAACGCCGCTCCTGACCTCGATTACGCCCATCTCCATCGACCACGTCTCTTTCCTCGGCGACACCGTGACGGCCATCGCCGGCGAGAAGGCCGGCATCCTCAAGCCGGGCGTCTCTTGCGTGGTGGGACGCCAGGAGCGGGAGGCGTTTCAGGTGATCGAGCGCAGAGCGGAGGCGATAGGTGCGCCCCTCCATGTCGCCGGCCGCGACTTCGACATGTACGAGCAGCACGGGCGTCTCATCTTTCAGACGCCCTCGCGTCTGCTCGATCTTCCGCTGCCGCGTCTCAACGGGCGTCACCAGATCGATAACGCGGGCGGGGCCATCGCCGGTGCCAGCATCCTGTTCGGGGACGCGCTCACCATGCGCGCGCTCGAGCATGGGCTGACCCATGCCGAATGGCCGGCACGGCTTGAGCGCCTCTCGGCCGGCGGCCTCCATGCCTACGTGGATGAGGGCACCGAGATTTGGCTCGATGGCGGGCACAATGCGGCCGGAGGCCAGGTCATTGCGCATGCGCTCGCCGAGCTCGATGAGCGCGTTCCGCGCCCCGTGCATCTCGTCTTCGGCATGATGGAGACGAAAGACGCCCATGCCTTCATCGCCCCGTTCAAGGGCCTTGTCGAGCGCGTCTACACGGTGCCGATTCCGGACGAGCCCAACGCCTTTGGCGCCGAAGCGCTTGCCGGGATCGCCTTAGCCGAAGGGTTCGATGTGGTGACCGCGAGCAGCGTGCCGGATGCGCTTCTCAAGTCGCGCGCCGCATTTAAGGGGGCGGGACGCGTGCTGATTTGCGGCTCGCTCTATCTCGCCGGCCACGTGCTCAGGCTGCACGGCTAGAGACTTGGAGGTTCAGATGCGGCAGCGGTTCCTTGGCGCGGTCATCGTCACGGCGCTTCTCGGTGTCGGCCTCGTCAGGATCGAGCGGGCGGAAGCGGAGGCGCTGCCCACCGAGGTCGGACAATGCAGCGAGACGACCATCGAGGATATCGGCTATCGGCTTGGCGATCCCGATAGCGGCAGCGCCATCAGCTACGCCAATGGCGGCGTCCAGGTCTCCTACGACACGATCCCGGAGATCCATCGCTCCCGTGTCGGCGACACGGTGAAGCTCTGCCTGGTCAGCCTCCCTGAGGATTGTCCGCCCGGCGATGACCGCGGCAAGATCTACAGCGCCACCAATCTCCGCACTGGCGAGAGCTGGGAAGCGCCGGACTCGCAGCACTCTTGCGGCGGCGCCTAGCGCGACGCAAAGACGTGCATGGCCGGGTCAAGCCCGGCCATGACGAAACTCATGCTGCCGCGACGAAGCTAAGCGCCGACGCCGATCGCGCCGTTGATCCAGGCGGCGAGATGGTTCTTCGGGTAGGCGCCCTTGAGCGTGCCCGCGACCTCGCCGTCCTTGAACAGGATCAACGTCGGGATCGCCCGTACATTGTAGAAGGACGGCGTGCGCGGATTCTCGTCGATATTGAGCTTGGTGATGCGCACCTTGCCGCCGAGTTCCTTGGCGATCTCTTCGAGCATGGGCGCGATCTGCCGGCATGGACCACACCACTCGGCCCAGAAGTCGACGACCACCGGGGTCGTGGATTTGAGCACCTCGGCCTCGAAGGTGTCGTCGGAAACCTTTTCAGTTGCCATTTGCTTCCTCCTGATCGCCGGCAGCACCAACGTAACGACCGGTCTTTCTTGTCAACACGGGAAACTAGGTATGCCCCCCCATGGCGTCAAGGCTCGCGGCGCCGCTGCATTAAGCGGACTTCGGCGGCATCAAGCGAAGTTGATGGGATCTCCATGAGTCGCGGGCCGTCGGTCCACAGCAGCGCGGCGCGCAAGGAAAGGCGCGGGAACAGGCCCTTCAAGGCAACCCGGTAGGCGGCGAGTTGGGCGATATAGGCCGGGGCCACGTCCTCATGGGTCGCTGGCGGCGGCCGGTTGGTCTTGTAGTCGAGGATGAGAAGGTCGTGGGTGAGCACGGCGAGCCGGTCGATCTGGCCTTCGAGATCGAAGGCGCCCTCGCCCTCGCCGATCCTGGCCACGACGGGAACCTCGGCAAGGCTGCCCGGCTGAAAGAGGGGCGCAAAGCGCGGATTCCCGACAATGGCAAGGCTCTCCGCCACGATCTCGTCTTTCAGCTCTTGAGGGAGGCTTGATCCACGTGCCGCGACAAAGGCCCTGGCGGCCCTCTCTTGATCCTTTGGGGCCACCTCCGGCAAATGCTGCAACAAGGCGTGTACGAGCCGCCCCCGGGCATAGCGGCTGCCTTCGCTGAGTTCCCTCGGTCCAAGCGGCGGCTGCTCGCCCTCGGCCCGCTGCTCCCGGCCTTCGAGGCCAAGAGCGAGCCGCGATGGCGCGAGCTTCGGCCGTGAACGCTCAGGCTTGGCAGGCGTGAGCGCCCAGTCGGGCAGCGGGGGCGTCGGTCTTCCGGCCTTCTCCTCCTCGGGGCCGCCCACCGGCTTGGCTTGCGCGCTCTCCATCCGGCGCACGGCCGCCCCGTCTGGGCTCACGATTTTGATGAGCCGGCCGGCGAGGCCCTCTTTGACGAGGTCGTACCAGCAGGCCGTCTCGGGCCTTTCCCGCTGGCCTTGCCAGCCGCAGACATAGAGCCGGTCGCACGCTCGCGTCATGGCGACATAGAGCAGCCGGTGATATTCCTCGTGCTCCGCCCGCCGCAGGGCCTCCTTGGCGCCGACGAGCGTCGCGAGGTCCGAGCGCCCCCCTGCCGGCCAGACGAGATGGCCTACTTCTTCCAGCGGCTCCCCGAGCCGCGGCACCGGATAGAGTCTGACCCCTTGCGCCCGCGGCACCATGCAAGTGTCGGGCAGGAACACGATCGGCGCCTGCAAGCCCTTGGCGCCATGCACCGTCATGATGCGGACCTCGTCGCGGTCCTGCTCCATGTCGCGCTTGATCTCGACATCGCCGGCGCGGAGCTGATTGACGAAGCCCTGGAGCGAGGGCGCCGCCTCCCGGTCATAGCCAAGCGCGAGGTCGAGAAGCTCATCGATGGCCTCTGCCGCCTCGGGCCCGAGCCGGGTGAGCATCCGCTTGCGCATGAGCTGCCCGTCGGCGCCGAGCAGCTCCGAGAAGAATTCGTAAGGCGGCAGGTAGTCGATGCGGGAAAGCCACGCGGAGAGCCGCGCGGCGGCTTCGGCAAAGAGGGCATCGCCGCTCTTGGTCTTGAGCTCAGCCCACAGCGATCCCGGTCGCTGATAAGCCAACGCAAACAGAGCGTCGTCGTCGAGGCCGAAAAGCGGGCTCTTCAACACGACGGCAAGCGCAAGATCGTCCTCCGGCATCAGCAGCACGTCGGCAAGCGCGACGAGATCCTGCACGGCGAGCTGATCCATCAGCCGCATGCGGTCGGCGCCTGCTACCGGAACGCTCAGCCGCTTCAGCTCGCGGATCATGGGCGTGGTGAACGGATCGCGGCGGCGGACGAGGATCAGAATATCGCCGGCCTTGACCTTGCGGCCTTGCGAGGAGAGATCCTCGCCCTCAGTGAGCCAACGCTTGATCAGCAGCGCGATGCGCTGGCAGAGCGCATCGACCGAGCGGGCGCCACTGGGCTCCTCGGTCCATGGCTCGAAGGCCTCAGTGGGCGCGGGCTTCGTCTCGGCCTCGAGCTGCCAGAGCTCGACCAGCCCCGCCTCGTGCTGCCGGAAGGCGTGATGCTCGATCACGGCAGTGGCGACCGAATTGAGGCCTTGCGCTGCGGTGGGTTTGGCGAACACGGCATCGACGGCCTCGAGGATCGGCACGGTCGAGCGGAACGAGAGATTGAGCGGGACCTCGTGCCAGGCAAGCCCCGCTGCCTCTGCCCGTCGCTTGAAGGCGCGGCCCACCGCGCCGAACCGGGCCGGATCGGCACCCTGGAAGCTGTAGATCGATTGCTTCTCGTCGCCCACGGCAAACAGGGTGCGCAGCTTCACGCTCGCGCCGGCGCCGGCGAAGAACTCCTCTGCCAGGCTCTCGATGATCGCCCATTGGGCGGGATTGGTGTCCTGCGCCTCATCCACCAGAATGTGTTCGATGCCGCCGTCGATCTTGAACAGCACCCAGGACGCGGCGGCGGCGCGGGACAAGAGGTTCGACGTCTTGACGATGAGGTCGTCATAGTCGAGCGCGGCTTCCGCCCGCTTCCGCCGCTCATAATCGCCTTGGATCGCGTCGGCGAGAGCGAGCAGCGCGCCGCTCGCTTCAGCCACAAGCAATTGCGCAAGCTTGAGATCGAGAGCGGCGAAGCGGCTCTTCGCGGCTTCGACCGTTTGCGCGATCAACGGCGCGGCGTCTTTGAAAGCCTTGCTGCAGACTTGCGCTCGGGCCTTGTGCTCTCCTGTCAGGAACGCGGGGCGCAGCGCGGCTACGCGGCTCTCGCCTTCAGTTGACCTTGCGGCGCGCAAGGCAGCTCTGGTGTTGTGATCGATGTCTTTGGCGCTGTGGGCATCGAACGCAACGAGCGCAGCATCGATCTCCGCATCGGAGAGAACCTCTGCCAGCTCCGCGACGAGCGCTTCTTCCTCCTCCTCGGCGATGCCGAATAGGCGCTTCAGCGCCAAGCCTTCCGCCTCTGCCCAATCGGCACGGCCGTCATGGTAGGCCATCATGCGCGCAAGCTCGGCGCGCTTGACGAGCACGGCATCGACCACTTTGCGGAAATAATCCTCGCTGGTGACCACGATGATCTTGGCGAGCGCTTGGCCTAGCGCGCCCTCCCGGTTCTCTGCGGCGCGAGCGATGGTGGCGTCGAAGGCCCGCCGCCGCATGTCCGCCGCCCCGCGCTCATCGAGCACGGCGAAATGCGGGGTGACCTGCGACTCGAGCGGAAAGCGCTGCAGCAGACGCTCGCAGAAGCCATGGATGGTGTGGATCTTGAGCCCGCCTTTGGCTTCGAGCGCACGCGCGAACAGGCGCCGTGCGGTGCGCAGGTCGGCTTCCTCCGGCGGCCGGCGCATGAGCCTGGCAAGCTCCTCGCGCAGCGTGTCGGTGGGCATCGTCGCCCAGAAGGCAAGCTCCTTGAGCAGGCGGTTCTGCATCTCCGCCGCGGCCGTCTTGGTGTAGGTCAGACACAGGATGGATTCGGGCCGTGAGCCCGCGAGCAGAAGTCGCAAAGTGCGCTTGACCAGCACCTCGGTCTTGCCCGTGCCGGCATTGGCCGACACCCAGGCCGACGCGGAAGGGTCCGAGGCGCGCGCCTGGTTGGCGTCGGCCTCATGGGGAAGCGCCAATGCTGCGCTCATCCCCAGTCCTCCTCGGCCTCTTGGGTGAGCCATTCCTGGATGCGGGCGAGGTGTTCATATTCATCGTACTCGTAGGCGCGCTTGAAGGCCTGCCCCCGCCTGCGTTTCACCTCGTACGCGCTGTTGGGCTGGTCGAAACGCTCGATGAGCTTGATCAGGTCTGTGCGCGCCTTCTCCGCGAGGCTTGCTGCCGTCTTCGTTCCTGCGTCGTCTTCCGCGCCGCCGTCTTGGCGCCCCGAGGCGTGGATGTAGCGGAGGCCCGCGACGGGGCGCTTGCCGAGATCGGCAAAGCCGCCGCCCTCGACGATCGCCGCCTCAAGGGGAAGCTGCGGCGCGAACAGCTCATCGACATGTTTTTGGATCGGCAGCCTGCCGGTCTTGTAGTCGTAGATCACGACACTTCCGTCCTCGCCGACATCGATGCGATCGGCGCGCGCCGTGAGGCGGAAGCCGGAAGCGATCGCGAGATCGAGAGCGCCATTGACCTCGGTAAGGGTGCTCGCGGCATGGGCCCGGCGCGCGGGCTCGGTCGCCGCGAACCAGCGCGCGAAGCGCTGGAAGCTCGGGCGCCAAAAGGCTTCCACCAGCGGCGAGCCGCCAAGCTCGGCGAAGGACCGGTCGGCAAGTCCGATCAGCTCCCCGTAGATGTCGGCGGGGAGGCTCGCGGGATGAGCGCGCGCAAACTCGTGCAAGGCTCTATGCACGATCTGTCCGCGCAAGGCCGCGTCGGGCTCGGCGCCGAGCGGTTTAAGCGTCTCGAGCTTGAGAATGTCCTTGGCGAAGATCTCGTAAGGGTTGGCAATCCACTTTTCGATGCGGGTCACGCTCAATTTGCGCGGTCTTGCCTCGACCGGTGGGCAGGGCTTGGGCGCCTTGACGGGTTCGAAGCCCTCCACCTTGTCGCGCTCCCGCGCCCATTCGACCCAAGGCTGCTCGGGCTCGATCCTGGGCTCAAGCCCAGAGGCCTTGACCAGTGCCAAGAGCCGCTGCAGCCAGCGCGAGGGAACAGTCGGCACGCCGTCCAATTTGAGCGCGCGGGTGAGGTAGACCGTGCCGGCGCCAAGCGCTTGCGCGAAGTCGTGAGCGGCAAGCCCGTTGCGCCGCTCCGGCGGCGACAGCCCAAGCTTGTCGCGCATGGGACGGCTAAGCCAGGGGCCGGCCTCTTGCGGCCGCGGCCACACACCTTCGTTGAGGCTGCCGAGGATCATCACGTCGGGCTGCTGGAGCCGCGCCTCGAGCGGGCCCCAGATGAAGAGCCGTGGATGGAGCGAGGCGGCCGGCCGCACCACCTCGCCGGCAAGGAGGGTGCGGTAGAAGGAAGGATAGTCGGCAGCTTCCATGGTAAGGCCGCTGCCGGCGTCGATCAGCTCGGCGAGCAGCACCGACAAGGCTTCGCCGGCATCGCCTTGCCACAGGCCCGACGATGCGCCGTCTCGATCGCGCGCCAGGGCCTCGGCGGCTTCCGCATGGGCGTCGGCGAGGCGCGCCGCCTTGTGCTCGGAAGCGTCCGCGAACAGGGCCGCAAGCGGCGCGAAGGCAGCTTCGAGGTCCGCGACGAGCTTGAGCGCGATTGCCTGCTCGTGCTCGCTGATAGTTGAGCGGCGGCGCTTGCCGTCGGCGCCTGCCGCCTCGAGCGCAGCGCGGGCGCCGGCGAGCCCTTGTCCAACATAGATGTCGCGGAAGGCGCCGCGCTCAAGCGCCCGCGCAGCTGTTCTCGCCTCTATCGGCCGACATCCCAGAAGCGCGAGCGGGTGCTTGAGCAAGGCGACGAGCTCGGGCGGGGCAAAATTCGTCTCGGCTGCGCCAAGAACGAGATCGAGGAAGGCGCCGGGGACGGTGCGCGATACGGGCACGCCCGCCGAATCGTCGATGGCGAGATCGTAGCGCCTGAGCCGCGCCGCCACGCGCCGCGCCAGCACCCGGTCCGGCGTGACCAGCGCCGCCGTCTTGCCAGGGGTCTCGATGCAGGATTTGAGGATCAGCGCGATGGCTTCGGCTTCGTCATGGGCGGTCGGCGCAACGACGACGCGCATGCCGGTGAGCGCATTGGCGAAGCTTGCGCGACCGTCAGGCAGAAGCTCGTCGGCGTCGAGGAACCGCTGCCAAAGCTCGGTGCTCTCGGCCGGGCGCAGCGCCTCGCTCACGAGATGGAGGCGCGCGCGGGCGGCGGCGTTGGGCTCGCTTCCCGGCACATAGGCCACCTCACCGCGCTCGACGCCGAGCTTGCGCAGAAGCTCAGCCATGCCGGCTTGCGGGTGCTCGGGATGCTCTGCAAGGTTCGACCAGCTCTCCTCGTCGAGGAAGAGATCGAGGCCCGGCAGCACCACCGCGCCGTTCGGCAAGGAAGCGATGGTCTTGAGCAGCCGCGCCGTCGCCGGCACCGTTCCGGTCGATCCCGCGGCGATCACCGGGTGCGGCGAGCCCTTGGCGAGGCGCTCAGCTTCGAGCGCCATCAGTCGGTTGCGCCGAGCGACCGGCGAGACGAGACCGTTCTCCGCGAGATAGTCGGGCCAATGCTCGGTCACGATCTTGAGGAAATCGACGGTGATCTGCCAATGGGCGGCAAAGTCCTCCGGCACAATCTCATCGAGTGCGGAAAGATCGACCTCCTCGCTTTCGATGAAGTCCATGAGCCTGGCGAGATCGGCGGCGAGATGGGAAGCCTGCGACGGCGTCACCTCGATGAGCGGGGACGCCTGGACGGAACGCTCAGCCGCCGCCTCCACGCGAAGAAGGCGTCCGAAGGCAAGCACGAGCCGCATGAGGGCAAGTCACCGCGGCAGCGCGCCGATGGCCTGTGCGCCGGTCGCGCCGTCCTCGCCCGCGTTGTCCTCAGCCCCGAAGATGAGGGCCGCCTCCTCGTCGGGGTCGCCGAGCGCCCGGATGCGCGGCAGAAGCAGCGCCTCGCCTGCGGCCTCCGCAAGGAAGGCCTCGCGCAGGGCCCGCGCCGCGCGGCGAGTGGGGAGGTAGATGGTGGTGAACGGCAGAGCGAGCGGGTCTGGCTTGGCCCCACCTTGCAGGGGCAGGTCGCCGGCAAGCACGGCCCTTGCAAGGATGGTGAGGAAGGGCGCCGAAGGCGGGATGGTGTAGAGCCTGGGGGCCGCTTTTGAGGGCTCAAGCACCTTCGCGCTCGAACGAGGTCTCGGCCTCGGCCAGGGCTTCCGGCGTGCCCACATGCATCCAGCGGCCGTCGAGCCGCATGCCGTAGAGCCTGCCCTTGGCGAGCGCCCGGTCCCACAAGAGGTTCAGCGAGAAGCACCCTTCGGGGCTGTCCTTGAACAGCCTCTCGTCGCAGAGCGACACGCCGGCAAAGGCGAACGGCACGACCTCGCCCTCTCCGCGCCGCGTGAGCCGCCCGTCGGGCCCCATGGCGAAGTCGCCTTTGGCCGCATAGCCGATGCTCGTCGCGACCGGGGCAAGCAATAGGAGGCAGTCCATGGCCGCGGGATTCCACAGCCGCAGCATGCGGGGCAGGGCAGGCGCCGCGCCCTCGCTCCACGCCGAATCCGCGTTGTGGATGAAGAAGGGGCCGCGGCCGAGCAGCGGCAGGGCCTTCTTGGCCCCGCCGCCGGTGTCGAGCAGGACGCCGCGCTCATCGGAGATGAGGATGTGCGGTGGCTTGCCCTGGCGGTGGCTGACATGCGCTTCGAGCTGCTCGGGCAGGTAGTGCACGTTGACGACCGCCGTCTTGACGCCGGCCTCGGCCAGCCGGTCGAGCACATGGTCGATAAGGGCCCTGCCGGCCAGCGGCACGAGCGGCTTCGGCATGCGTAAGGTGAGCGGGCGCATGCGCTCGCCGAAGCCCGCAGCAAGCACCATCGCCGTCTTAGCTTCCGTCATGCCCGCGTCCCTTCACAGCACCAAGGGCGGCAGGTCGTCCGCAGCCGGTAGCTCGCGCGCATAGAAGCGGCGAAGCCCGGAGAGAGCCGGGTGGGCGAGATCGCGCTCAAGATAGCGCGCGACCCGCGGGATGTGGGCGAGATAGCCGCGCTTGCCGTCACGTTTCGCCAATCGCGCAAAAATGCCGAGGATCTTAGAGTTGCGTTGGGCGCCAAGCGTCGCGTAGAGCGCAACAAACTGATC
Source organism: Methyloceanibacter sp. (assembly GCA_041500805.1). Taxonomy (GTDB): domain Bacteria; phylum Pseudomonadota; class Alphaproteobacteria; order Rhizobiales; family Methyloligellaceae; genus Methyloceanibacter. The sequence continues at coordinate 2,622 of JBGQMX010000075.1, read as the reverse complement.
GCTCGAAAAGTGCGGGCTTTGCGCGTTTCGGGCGGCACAGTAGCGAGCGAGTTCGTCCCGTTCAAGCGCTTCCGGCACGTCAAGGCGCGCATCCTGCAACAGCGACACGAGATCGTAGGCGAGGGGCCCGCGAAGCGCATCCTGGAAGTCGAGCATGCCGACCCGCTTGATGCCCTCCCGCTCGGGCAGCCACATCAGGTTCGGCGAGTGATAATCGCGCAAGACCCAGCCCGGATCGGCCTTGGCCGCCTCCGCCAGAAGCGACCGCCACAGGCCGAAAAACTCCTCGCGCAGCGCTTGTGGCGCCGGTCTTCCGTGCAGCGCCGGCCAGAACCAGTCGATGAGGAGAGAGACTTCGGTGAGGAGCGCTTCGGCGTCATAAGAGGGGAGCCGATAGGGGGCGTGGCCCTCGATGGGAAGAAGCTCGGGCGGCGCCTTGCGGGCAAGCGCCACGAGAGCATCGACGGCAAGGCCGTAAAGCTCGGCCATGGAGCGTCCTTTGGCAATCTCGCTCCCGAAGACCCTGTCGCCCAAGTCCTCGAGCACGAGAAAGCCCTGATCGAGATCGAAGGCATAGACGGCCGGGGCGGATAGCCCGCGCTCCCTCAGCGCACAAGCGACGGCCACGAAGGGGGTCACGTCCTCGGCCAGATGCACGAGCGCGCTATAGGGCTTGCCGTCGCGGATCGGCGGACCGTCAGGCTGCCGCGGCGCATTCATCAGGATGGCGGTGCGGTGAGGCAGCACGAGCCGCGCATAGGAGCGGGTCGAGGCGTCGCCCAAGAGATAGCGGGCAGGCGCCTCGGCATAAGGCGTTTGGTCGAGGAAAAGGGAGAGCGCCCGCACCCGTTCGAGCTTCGCCTCCCAGCTCCCGTGGCCGGTCAGCACGATGCGGCGCAGGGTCGGCGTGGCCGTCTCGTCCATGGCGATGTCGAGGTGGTCCTGCGGCAGCCAGCTCAGCGCCCGCTCGGGCCACTCGATGAGAACCACGCCCTCTTCCAGCGCATCGTCGAGACCGAGCTGGTCGAGCTCCGAGGGCTCGAGCCGATAGAAGTCGCAATGGGTGAGGGTGAGATGCTTCGTCTCGTAGCGCTGCATCAGGGCGAAGGTCGGGCTCGGCACCTCGCCCTCGCCGCCGAGCCGCGTGACCAAGGCCCGCGCGAAGGTGGTCTTGCCGGCGCCGAGAGGGCCGCGGAGCGCGATCACGTCGCCCGCCTTCAGGGCAAGGGCGATGCGGCTTGCGAGACGGTCAAGCCGGACGAGGTCGACATCGTCGAGACTCCAGCTCGAAATCATCCGGCGCGGCTTGACTTGTAGAGCGGCTCGCCGATCTCAGTCGCTTCGACCGCGGGCTGGGTGAGCGGCAGGAGCACCTTGACGCGCGTTCCCCGCCCGGGCGCCGATTCGAGCGACACCGTGCCGCCATGCAGCTCGGCGAGGCTCTTGACGATGGAGAGGCCGAGCCCCGCGCCGCGATGACGCGAGCCATGGGAGCGGCTCTCGAAACGATCGAACACGGCCGGCTGATAGTCCTCGGGGATGCCGACGCCCTGATCCTCGACGGTGAAGGCGAGCATGGAATTTTCGCGCCCGCAGGTGAGCTTGATCGTGCCGCCCGCGTCGGAGAAGCCGATGGCATTGGAGAAAAGATTGTAGAGCATCTGGGTGACGCGCCTGCCGTCGGCGACGAACTCGTCGATCCCGGGCTCGATGCCGATATCGAGCGCGACATTGTTCTGCTTGAGCCGCTCCTCAACCCCTTGCACCGCCGCCTCGATCACGTCGCGTACCTTCACGGGCGACAGCTTGAGCTCCAGCGTGCCGGCGTCCATGGTGGCGAGATCGAGAATGTCGTCGATGATGGCGAGCAGCGTCCGTCCCGAGAGCCGGATATCGCCGAGATAGTCGCGCTGCTTCTCGGTGAGCGGGCCGGCGATGGGGCTCGCCAGCAGCTCGCTGAAGCCGATGATGTTGGTGAGCGGCGTCCTGAGCTCATAGGACACATGCGAGATGAAGGCGGTCTTGAGACGGTCGGCCGCTTCCAGCGCCTCGGTGCGCTCGATCAGCGCGCGCTCGACGCGCTTGGTGTCGGAGACGTCGACATAGGTGAGAAGCGTGCCGCCGTCGGGCAGCGGCAGCGCGGCGCAGGCGAGCACGCTGCCGTCGGCCCGGTCGAACTGGCTCTCATAGGGGCGCCGCTCGGCGACGATGCCGGTGACCGCGGTCTTGGTGCGCTCCCACTCCTCGGGCGCATCGTGCAGCGCGCGGCACCAGCCGATGATCTCCTCGATATGCGGCTCGCCGTCGAGCTGGCGCGGGCTTAACCGCCAGATATCGGCGAACGCCTGATTGTAGAGCCTCAGGCGCCCGCTCGGCGCAAACACCGCGACGCCTTCGCGTAACGTGTCGAGGGTCTCCCGCTGCACCTGGATGAGCGCGTTGTAGCGGCTTTCCAGCGCCAGCCGCTCGGTGACGTTCTCGTAGAGATAGGTCACGCCGCCCTCGTTCTCGCTGTCGGCGACCACATGCAGCGTGCGGCCGTCGGGAAGGTGCCATTGGTCCTCGACCTGGGCATTGGAGCCATAGGAGGAGAGCCAGTCCTTCTTCCATTGCCGGTAGTCG
>JBGQMX010000074.1:0-14772 GCA_041500805.1 Methyloceanibacter sp. | reverse complement strand
CGGCGAATGCTGAAATGGCAGACTAAGCTAAGAGGCGGGACAGTCCTCGCCGCCGCGGGATTTGCTGCCGCTCTCCTCATTGTCAGCTTGGAGCCTGCGAGCGCCGGTCTCTTCTCATGGATGAAGGGCAACCCGGGAAACCAGGGCGGCGAAGACTCGGGAAATTCCGGCGGTCCCGGCTGGTTCGGTGGCAATGGCAATGGTGGTGGCTTGTTTGGCGGCGGCCAGCGCGCCCCGCAGCAGCCCGGATCGCAAGCCTTTCACGGCGATGAGCTTCCCGCTGACGAGGGCGACGCCGCGACGCGCGCCTGGATCACCAACCCGGCGCTTGGCTCACCGACCCTTTCCACGAGGAACATCGAGGCGACCAAGGCCGCCATCGAGCGCTACAAGGCGATCGTCGCCCAGGGCGGCTGGCCCACGGTGCCGGCGGCCGTAATGAAGCCCGGCTCGCAAGGGCCGCAGATCGTGACCCTGCATCGGCGGCTCGAGGTGTCAGGCGATCTCGTCGGCCAGAGCATTCCAGACGAATATGACGCTGCCGTCGTGGCGGCGGTGCGGAAATTCCAGTCCCGCCACAATCTGCCACCGACGGGTATCATCGACAGCAGGACGACCATAGACGCGCTGAATATTCCGGCGACCATCCGGCTCGCTCAGCTTCAGGCAAATCTGAAGCGCCTGCAGACCTTGGCGCCGCCTGCAGCCGCGGCGGGCCGCTACGTTGCGGTCAACATTCCCTCGGCGCAAGCCGAGGCAGTCGAGAATGGCCAGGTGGTCCAGCGTCACGCTGCCGTCGTCGGCAAGCCCGAGCGGCCGACGCCGGAACTCTCGAGCAAGATCCAGGAGATCAATTTCAACCCGTATTGGTATGTGCCGAAGAGCATCATCTACAAGGATTTGGTGCCGAAGGCGCAGGAGTTTTCCCGCCGTAACCAGGACATGCTGGCCGCCTACCACATGGAAGCCTTCGACCCGGCCGGCAATCCCGTCGAGTCGCGCCAGATCAATTGGTTCGGCCAAGAGGTTTACAACTACCAATTCCGCCAGCTCCCCTGGGACCAGAACTCCCTCGGCTTCGTGAAGATCAACTTCCCGAACAAGGACAGCGTCTACATGCACGACACGCCGCTCAAGAGCCTGTTCGGCCGCGCCGTGCGCTTCGACAGCTCGGGCTGCGTGCGCACGGACAATATCGAGACGCTCGTAGCTTGGCTTCTGCGTGACAACGGCGGCTGGGACATGCAGCACATCCTCGCCATGAAGCAGTCGGGCGAGCAGATTGACGTGAAGCTCGTGAAGCCGGTCCCGGTCTATTTCACCTATATCAGCGCCTGGGCGACACCGGACGGCTTGGTGCAATTCCGTCCCGACATCTACAACCAGGACGGCGCCCCCGAAACCGCCTCGGCCTATTGATCCGAGGCGTTTACGTCTGATCCAAGTCGTCCCGGATATTTAGGGCTCGGCGCCATGTCCACGCCGCGTTGGAAGCCGTTGGATTTTCGTCCATGGGGCAGTTGTAGCGTGAGTGCATACGGCCCATGTCTTGGGCGTTGCTGGCGCGCTCGCGCGACATGTGGTAGAGCCAGCCGAATGTCAAAGGGAGCGCCTCGCCGAGCAAAAGGCGCGGGTAAATCGTCTCTTGGCAAGTAGGGCGGGTCTGAGCTCGAGGAGCAGTTAGCCATGACGGCAAGTGATATGAGGCGCGCCGAGGCGCGCGGAAATGACTTCTTCACCAAGCCCTTGGAGGACGCCGACCCCGAAATCTTCGGGGCGATCGAGCACGAGCTTGAGCGCCAGCAGAACGAGATCGAGCTGATCGCCTCGGAGAACATCGTCTCCAAGGCGGTGCTCGACGCCGCCGGCACGCTCCTCACCAACAAATATGCCGAAGGCTATCCGGGCCGGCGCTATTACGGCGGCTGCCAATATGTCGACGTGGTGGAGCAGCTCGCCATCGATCGCGCCAAGCGCCTGTTCAACTGCGCCTTCGCCAATGTCCAGCCGCATTCAGGATCGCAGGCCAATCAGGCGGTGATGCTTGCCCTGCTGAAGCCGGGCGACACCATCATGGGACTGAGCCTTGCCGCCGGTGGCCATCTCACCCATGGCGCGCCGCCGAACCTCTCCGGCAAATGGTTCAATGCTGTCCAATACGGCGTGCGCCCTGACGATCACCGCATCGACTATGACGAGGTCGAGCGGCTGGCGCGCGAGCACAAGCCCGCCATGATCATCACCGGCGGCTCCGCCTATCCGCGCATCATCGACTTCGTGAGGTTCCGCAAGATCGCCGATAGCGTCGGCGCTTATCTCATGGTCGACATGGCGCATTTCGCCGGGCTGGTTGCGGCTGGACTGCATCCGAGCCCGCTGCCGCATGCCCATGTCACCACCACCACCACCCACAAGACGCTGCGCGGGCCCCGCGCTGGCATGGTGCTCTCCAACGACGAGGAGATCGGCAAGAAGATCAACTCGGCCGTGTTCCCCGGGCTTCAAGGGGGGCCGCTGATGCACATCATCGCCGCCAAGGCCGTCGCCTTCAAAGAGGCGCTGTCGCCTTCCTTCAAGCTCTATGCGCAGTCGGTGATCGACAACGCCAAGGCCTTGGGCGAGACGCTGGTCAAGGGCGGCGTGGCGCTCGTCTCGGGTGGCACCGACACGCATCTGATACTCGTCGATCTCAGGCCCAAGAAGCTCACCGGCAAGGCCGCCGAGATTGCGCTCGGCCGCGCCAACATCACCTGCAACAAGAACGGCGTGCCGTTCGATCCGGAAAAGCCCATGGTCACCTCCGGCATTCGCTTGGGCTCTCCGGCCGGCACGACGCGCGGCTTCGGCATCGCCGAGTTCCAGTCGGTCGGCGGCATGATCATTGAGGTCCTTGATGGCCTTGCCGCCAATGGCGATGAGGGCAACGGCGCGGTCGAAGCGAGCGTGAAAAAACGCGCCATCGAGCTCTGCGGGCGCTATCCCATCTACCGGTAGTCGAGCGTGAGGGTGAGGAAGGGGAGGGCGGTCGCCCATGCGGTGCCCCTATTGCGGCAGCACCAACACGCAAGTGAAGGACTCGCGGCCTAGCGAGGACCACACCACGATCAGGCGCCGCCGCGTGTGCGCCGATTGCGGCGGGCGCTTCACCACCTTCGAGCGCGTGCAGCTGCGCGAGCTGACCGTGATCAAGCGGAGCGGCCGCAGGATGCCGTTCGACCGCGACAAGCTGATGCGCTCGGTGCAGATCGCGCTGCGCAAACGCCCGGTCGACCCCGAGCGCATCGAGCGCATGGTGAGCGGGATCGTGCGCCGGCTCGAGAATAAGGGCGAGAACGACATCAAGTCCGAGACCATCGGCAAGCTGGTGATGGAGGCCTTGAAGGCGCTCGACGATGTGGCCTATGTGCGTTTCGCGTCCGTCTACAAGAATTTCCGCGAGGCCAAGGATTTCGAGGCGCTGCTCGGTGAGCTTGCCGCAACCGACAGCGACGACGAAGAGCCCTCGCCCGGGAAGGCGGCGGCTGCCGCCGACGATTAGGCGCAAAGCCCCGATCTGCCAATGAGCGCAAGCGACGAAGAGCATATGGCGCAGGCGCTCGCACTCGCCCGGCGCGGGCTCGGGCTTACCTGGCCGAACCCCTCCGTCGGCGCGATCGTCGTGGCCCCTTCGGGGGAGATCGTCGCCCGCGCCTGGACGGCGCCAGGCGGACGTCCTCATGCCGAGGCGATTGCCCTTGAAAGAGCCGGCAAGAGGGCCAAGGGCGCCACCCTCTATGTGACGCTTGAGCCTTGCGCGCATGAGGGGGGCCGCGGGCTGGCTTGCGCCGACATCATTGCCAGAGCGAAGCCGGCGCGCGCTGTCATCGCTCTGCGCGATCCTGACCCTCGCACGTCAGGGCGCGGGCTCGAGCGGCTCGCCGCTGCCGGCATCGAGCTGCGGGAAGGGGTCTTGGCCTCGGAAGCCGCCTCGATCGTCCTTGGTCATATCCTCCGCGTGACCGAAGGACGCCCCGCCGTGACACTGAAGCTTGCCGTCGGCGCCGACGGCCTAATGCCAAAAGGCGAGGGGACGCCAGTCTGGATCACCGGCCCCGACGCCCGCGCCCATGGCCACCTCTTGCGCGCCCGGAACGATGCCATCCTGGTCGGCCGCGGCACCATCCTCGCCGACAATCCAAGCCTTACCTGCCGCCTGCCCGGCATGGGATGCCGCTCGCCGGTGCGGGTGGTCTTGGACCGGCGCCTAAGGACGCCGCCCGAGGCGCACGTCTTCGACGACATGATGGTGCCGGTCTGGCTCATCTGCGCCGACGAGGAGGACCACCCCAATGCCGAAGCTCTGCAGGAGCGCTGCGCCGAGATCGTCCCGGTCCCGGTCGATGCCCATGGCATGCTCGGCCTGCCCGACGCTCTGGAGACGCTCGCGAGCCGCGGCATCACGCGCGTCCTGGTCGAGGGCGGGCCTTCGGTGGCGCGCGCCTTTCTCGATGCTGATCTCATCGACGAGGCCGTGATCTACCAGGGCCCGGATCCTGCGGGCGCCGACGGCCTCCTCCCTTTTGTCAGCGAAGGGCTTGATCGGCTGACCGGCAGCGGTCATTTCGAGCAAATTCACGCACGCTCCTTCGGGCCCGACCGGATGACGTGGTGGCGGCGGATGCGGCGATGTTCACTGGCCTTGTCAGCGGCATAGGGACGCTTGTTGAGCGGCGGGGCGAGCGTTTCAGCATCGCCTGCCACTACAAGCGCGGAAGCCTGGAGGAGGGGGCCTCGATCGCTTGCGACGGCTGCTGCCTCACGCTCATCGATGTGAGGAAAGCGCGCGGGAAGGGCGCCGTCTTCTCGGTCGAAGTCTCCAACGAGACCTTGGCCCGCACCACAATCGGGACGTGGCAGGAGGGACGCCGCATCAATCTCGAACGTGCGCTCGCGCTTGGCGATGAGCTCGGCGGCCATCTCGTGACCGGCCATATCGACGGACTTGCCAAGATTATCGAGCGCAACCCCGACGGCGAGAGCGTCCGATTTGTCTTGGAGAGCCCTCCTGGGCTCGCGCGCTTCATCGCCGAGAAGGGCTCGGTCGCGCTCAATGGCGTCTCCCTCACGGTTAATGACGTGGACGGCACGCGCTTCGGTGTGAACGTCATCCCTTACACGCTTGCCCACACGACGTGGGAAGACCTTGTGCCTGGCGATCTGTTAAACCTTGAAGTCGATCTCCTCGCGCGCTACGTCGCACGCTTGGCAGAAATTGAAGGCCGCGCCCCGTGACCATTGTCAGTAACCCCCGTCACCATCAGTTCCTCTCCTCCATCGAGGAGGTGGTCGAGGATGCGCGCAACGGCCGCATGTTCATCCTGGTCGATGCCGAGGAGCGCGAGAACGAAGGCGACCTCGTCATCCCGGCGCAGATGGCGACGCCCGACGCCATCAACTTCATGGCCAAGAATGGCCGCGGGCTGATCTGCCTTGCGCTCACGCCCGAGCGCTCCAAGCAGCTGCATCTTGAGCTGATGTCGCGTTCCAACCGCAGTCGGCACACCACCGCCTTCACCGTGTCGATCGAGGCGCGGGAAGGGGTCTCGACCGACATCTCCGCCCATGACCGGGCCCATACCATCTCCGTCGCCATCGATCCGACCAAGGACTATCGCGACATCATGACCCCGGGCCATGTGTTTCCGCTGGTGGCCAAGGAGGGCGGTGTGCTGGTGCGCGCCGGCCATACCGAGGCGGCCGTCGACCTTGCGCGCCTCGCCGGGCTTTATCCGTCCGGCGTGATCTGCGAGATCATGAACGACGACGGCACCATGGCGCGGCTTCCCGACCTCGTCGCCTTCGCGCAAAGCCATGGACTGAAGATCGCCACCATCGCCGATCTGATCGCCTATCGCCTGCGCTACGACCATCTGGTGAAGGTCGTGGCCGAGACCAAGATCGAGAGCGCCTTCGGCGGCGCTTTCGACCTCAAGGTCTATGCCACCACCGTCGACCCGGCCGAGCACGTGGCGATCGTCAAGGGCGACGTGGCCTCTGGCGGCCCCGTGCTGGTGCGCGTGCATGCGCTGAACACCATCGACGATGTGCTGTCGGCCGGGAGCAACCGCGAGACGCTGGTGCACAAGGCTATGGACATCATCGGACGCGAGGGGCGCGGCGTGATCGTGCTCATCCGCGAATCGAGGCCCGACGCCATCTCCGCGCGGGTCAGGCGGGAAGCCGGAGGCGGCGGTCAGCAGCGGCTCATCGAATATGGCATCGGCGCCCAGATCCTGCTCGACCTCGGCGTGCGCGAGATGGTGCTGTTGAGCAATTCGCCGGCGCGCAAGATCGTGGGGCTTGAGGGCTATGGGCTTAAAGTAGCCGGCCACCGGGGCTTGGAGACGACGCCATGAGCCGCAAAGGCCCACGCTCGGTCCTCATCATCGAGGCCCGTTTCTACGAGGACATCGCCGACGAGCTTGCCCGCGGCGCCATCGAGGAGCTCGACGCCCAACATATGGCCTATGAGCGGCTCGCCGTGCCGGGCTCGCTCGAAATCGCGCTCGCGCTCAGCCTGGCGCTCGCCAATGGCTTCGTCGGCCGGGCGGGTCGGCACCGGGGCTGCATCGCCCTTGGCTGCGTCATCCGCGGCGAGACCACCCATTACGACATCGTGGCGCGGGAATCGGCGGCGGGCTTGCATCAGCTCGCCGTCCAGCATGCCGTGCCGATCGGCTTCGGCATCCTCACCTGCGAGAGCCGCGAGCAGGCCTGGGAACGGGCGAGCGTCGAGGGGCGCAACAAGGGACGCGACTCGGCGCTTGCCTGCCTCACCCTGATGCAGCTCGAGCAGCATTTCTCCTCCGCGAGCCGGCGCTAGAAGCCATGGCGGGGCGAGGCAAGACTCAAAACCGCGCTTCCTCCCGCAGCGCCGCGCGCCTCGCCGCGGTGCAAGCGCTCTATCAGATGGACATGACCGGGATCGATCTCGCCGACGTCATCGCCGAGTTCGAGACCCATCGCCTCGGCAAGGAGATCGAGGACTGCCAATATCGCGACGCCGAGCCTGCTTTCTTCCGCGATCTCGTCGCGGGCGTGGTGCGCGAGCAGCTCCGCGTCGACCCGCTCATCGACCAGCAGCTCGCCGAGGGCTGGCGGCTCAACCGCGTCGATTCCATCCTGCGCGCCATCCTCCGCGCCGGCGCCTATGAGATCCTCGTTCGCAGCGACGTCCCGGCGCGCGTGGTGATCTCCGAATATGTGGATATCGCGCATGCCTTCTTTGCCGAGGAGGAGCCGAAGGTGGTGAACGGCATTCTCGACCGGCTCAGCCACAAGGCAAGGCCCCAAGAGTTCGCCGCGCAAGGCGGAAGCGATGGTTGAGGGTGTCGAGCGCGTCGAGAGCGAGCGCCCCGGCGAGTTCGAGCTCATCGCCCGCTATTTTGCGCTGCTTGCCACCGACGCCGCTTCGCTCGGGCTCCGCGATGACGCCGCCGTGCTGCGTCCGCCCGAGGGACAGGAGATCGTGCTCTCCTGCGATACGATCGTCGAGGGCGTGCATTTCCTCAAGGACGATCCACCGGAGAGCATCGGTTACAAGGCCTTGGCGGTGAATCTGTCAGACCTCGCCGCCAAGGGCGCGCGACCTTACGTCTATCTCCTGGCGCTGTCTCTGCCGGCCGAGCGGGGCGCAAATTGGCTCGAGGCATTCGCGTCAGGTCTTCGCGAGCTCCAGGAGCTGTCGGGCATCGGCCTTGTCGGCGGCGACACTACGGCGACACCGGGCCCTCTGAGCGTGACCGTCACGGTACTCGGCCTCGTGCCGCAAGGCCATGCCGTGCTGCGGCTAGGCGCAAAGCAGGGCGATCGGCTCTATGTCAGCGGCACCATCGGCGATGCCTGCCTCGGCCTTCGCGTCCTCAAGCATCCCGCGCTCGCGCGGTTCTGGGACTTCTCCGAGGACGACATGGCCTTCGTCATCGACCGCTATCGGCGGCCGAGGCCCCGTAACGATCTTGCGCTTCTCGTCCGCAACTTTGCGCAAGGCGCCATCGACGTGTCGGACGGGCTCATGGGCGACATCGAGAAGCTCGCCCGCGTCTCCCACTTGGGCGCGCTGATCGAGGCCTCGCGCGTGCCATTCTCTCCTCCCGCGCAGAAGGCGATTGCGCGGGAGCCTGCGCTCCTCGAGGCGCTGGTGACGGCCGGGGACGACTATGAGATCGTGGCGGCGGTGCCTGAGGCGAGCGCCAGGTACTTCGAGGCTGAGGCTCTCGGGAGGAAGCTGAGCGTCACCCTGATCGGCCGCATGGACGGGTCAAGCGGCGAGGCCCGGCTGCTTGGGCCCGACGGCAGCGCCCTTGCGCTCGCCCGCAAGGGCTTCAGCCATTTCTAGAGCATGATCTGCGAAAAGTGGGAGGCGGTTTTCGCAAAAGATCATGCTCTAACAATAGGCTAGAGCGCTGTCGCGATTCAGTTTCTGCCGATAGCGCTCAAGGCTTTCGGCGGAGAGATCGGGCCAAAATCCCGCCCGAGCTAGGCGTCTGTTGCTTCCTGCTCACAACTTTGGCATTTTCCGCGGGCGCTTAGCACCACCACTCTTTGGGGGCAGGAGGGCCGCGGCACGAAGCTGTCTCGCCTTTCCCGGTCTTGTTCCCCCTCCACCCCAATCGAACGCATAGAGGCAGCCGTCATGACCTGGGTTCTTTACCTCATCATTGCTTGCGGGGCGCTCTCGATCGCCTATGGCGTCTGGACGACGAGGGCCGTTCTCGCCTCGGACCCCGGCACGGCGCGCATGCAGGAGATCGCCGCCGCCATTCAGGAGGGCGCGCAAGCCTATCTCGCCCGCCAGTACCAAACCATCGCCCTGGTCGGCGTGGTCATCTTCCTGCTGCTTGCCTATCTGCTTGGCCTCGCTCAGGCGATCGGCTTCGCCGTCGGCGCGGTGCTCTCGGGCACCGCCGGCTATATCGGCATGAACGTATCGGTGCGCGCCAATGTCAGGACCGCGCAGGCCGCGACCAAGAGCCTCGCCGACGGCCTGAGCATCGCTTTTCGCGCCGGCGCCGTCACCGGGCTTCTGGTTGCCGGCCTCGCCCTTCTTGGCGTCTCGGTCTATTTCCTCATCCTCACCCAGTTCCTGGGGCTCAATCCCGCCTCGCGTGAGGTGATCGACGCCCTGGTCTCTCTCGGCTTCGGCGCCTCGCTGATCTCCATCTTCGCCCGGCTTGGCGGCGGCATCTTCACCAAGGGTGCCGATGTCGGCGGCGATCTCGTGGGCAAGGTCGAGGCCGGCATCCCCGAGGACGACCCGCGCAACCCCGCCACCATCGCCGACAATGTCGGCGACAATGTCGGCGACTGCGCCGGCATGGCCGCCGATCTGTTCGAGACCTACGTGGTGACCGTGGTGGCCACCATGGTCCTCGCCTCGATTTATTTCGCCGGCGGCGACCGCGTCATGGAGATGATGCTCTATCCGCTCGCCATCGGCGCCATGTGCGTGATCACCTCGATCATCGGCACGTATTTTGTGCGGCTCGGCAAAAGCCAATCGATCATGGGCGCCCTTTATAAGGGCCTGATCGCGACCGGCGTGCTCTCGCTCGTCCTGCTTTGGCCGCTGACCGCGTGGCTTGTCGGGATGGATACGGCGATGAAGGTCGGCGCGGTGAGCTTCACCGGCCAATCGCTCTTTTTCTGCGGTATCGTAGGACTCGTAGTGACGGCGCTGATCGTGGTCATCACCGAGTATTACACCGGCACCAACCACCGCCCCGTCCAGTCAATCGCCAAGGCCTCGGTGACCGGCCATGGCACCAATGTGATCCAAGGCCTTGCCGTGTCGCTCGAGTCGACCGCGCTGCCCGCGCTCGTGATCATGGCCGGCATCGTCGTCGCCTATCAGCTTGCCGGTCTGTTCGGCATCGCCATTGCCGTCACCACCATGCTCGCGTTGGCGGGCCTGATCGTGGCGCTCGACGCCTTCGGTCCGGTGACGGACAATGCGGGGGGCATCGCCGAAATGTCCGGCATGCCGGCAAACATCCGCAAGACCACCGACGCATTGGATGCCGTCGGCAACACCACCAAGGCGGTGACCAAGGGCTATGCCATCGGCTCGGCTGGGTTAGGCGCGCTCGTGCTCTTCGCCGCCTATACCGAGGACCTCAAATATTTCGCCGCCAACACCGACAAGTTCCCTTATTTCAAGGACATCGATGTCACCTTCAGCCTCACCAATCCTTACGTGGTGGTCGGTCTCTTCCTGGGCGGCCTCTTGCCCTATCTCTTCGGCGGCATCGCCATGACGGCGGTTGGGCGTGCGGCCTCTGCCATCGTCGAGGAGGTGCGCCGTCAGTTCAAGGAGAAGCCCGGCATCATGAAGGGCACGGAGCGGCCGGACTATAAGCGCGCCGTCGACCTCCTCACCCGCGCGGCGATCAAGGAAATGATCATCCCCTCGCTGTTGCCGGTGCTGTCGCCGATCGTCTTCTACTTCATCGTCAATGCCATCGCCGGCAAGAGCGCGGCCTTCTCTGCGCTCGGCGCCATGCTGCTCGGGGTCATCGTCACCGGCCTCTTCGTCGCCATCTCCATGACGGCGGGAGGAGGGGCCTGGGACAACGCCAAGAAATATATCGAGGACGGCAATTACGGCGGCAAAGGCTCAGACGCGCATAAGGCGGCGGTGACCGGCGATACCGTCGGCGATCCTTACAAGGACACCGCCGGGCCCGCCGTGAACCCGATGATCAAGATCACCAATATCGTGGCGCTGCTCTTGCTCGCGGTGCTCGCCCACCAACAATAGGGGCGCTAGAGGCCGGGTCCAGGAGTGCCGCCTGCGCCCGGTCTCTGGTCCTTGAACATCTTGCGGTTCGACAGATTGCCGAAGAGCTGCTCGACGACAGAGAGATCCTTGCCGCGGGCCGGCGTCTCCCTCTTGTAGTAATTGACGACGACGCCGTCCTTCAGCCCGTAATTGGCGACCTGCTCGACGGTCTCGCCTTTGTCGAAATAGACCGCCACCACTTGGCGCTCGATCTCGTAAGGCTTGAGGAAGGCGATGGTCTTTTGCGTGCTCGAAATATAGTAGAAGGCGTCGCCGCCGATCGTGCTCGTCGTGTCGGGCGAGCCGAGCACGGTCTTGACCTGGTCCTTTGACATGCCGGGCTTAACTTGCTGAAGGTCGACATCGATGAAGACGTGGCCATGCCGGTCGATCTGGGCGGCGCCGCAAGCCGTAAGCCCCACCGCGCCGAGCGCGAGGGCGACGGATGCGGGCAGCAACGCCCGGATGGAGACCGGCTTGAGCTTACGCAAGATTCGGATTTCCCTCGATGACGCCGTGAACGGAAACCGGCCGCGATGAGCCTGTCCTTCCCGCCACGAATCTTGTTGCCGGCACGACGTGGCGAAAGCTAGACGAAACGGTCCGTCCTTTGAACCCTCTCGACCCCCTGTTTGCATGGCGCCGTAGAGATATGAGCGCAGTCAAACTCTATGGCTCGATTGTGGCACAGGCGCGGCTTCCTGTTTTCTATCAAGACTTTGGCGTTCCCGATACGCTCGAGGGACGCTTCGTTCTGCTTTCGCTGCACCTCTTCGCCGTGCTCCACCGGCTGAAGGCGGAAGGGAGGATAGCGCGCGACTTGGCGCAAGACCTCACCGACAGGTTCAGCGAGGACATGGAGACGGTGCTTCGGGAGCTCGGCGTCAGCGATCTCAAGATCCCGAAAAAGGTGAGGGGGCTTGCCGCTTCGAGCGCCGCGTTGTTGCAAGCCTATGAGGAGGCCTTCGCTCTCGGGGATGAGGCCCTCGCTGCCGCCATCGCCGCCTCTTTGCCGCTCGAAGGAGCGTCCGCGGGGGCTGCGGGCGGCCGCTTGGCACCCTATCTAAAGGGTGTCGTGCGGCATTTGGAGGCGGAAGCCTTTGCGGGGCTCAGTGTCGGCGAGTTGGAATTTCCGGAGGTTTCCGCCATCTCTGGACAGGAGCTTGGAGACATTAGGCATGAGCAATGACGCTGATCGTACCCCCATCTCGCGGCAGCTCAAGGTCGATGAGATCAGGGACGGCGCGAGCGGAGAGACCGACGCCACCCCAACTGAAATGGCGGACATCGCCAGCATGCTCGATCTTGTGGGGCTTGGGAGTCTCTCTCTCACCTATCGCTTCCGCCATGGCGGGGGCGGCCGTCTGCGTCTGACCGGAAGACTGAAAGCGGCCGCGACCCAGACCTGCGTCGTCTCCCTCGACCCGGTTGAGGTGAGCCTCGATGTGCCCGTGGAGGTCGAGTTCTGGCCGGTGTCGATGATCGAAGAGATCGAGCAGAGCGCCGAAGAGCCCGGCGGTTCCGGGCTGTCCGACTGGCCCGAGCCGATCGCCGGCGGGAGGATCGATCTTGGGCCGGTCATCTACGAGACCCTTGCCACGGCACTCGACCCCTACCCGAAACAAGAGGGGGTAAGCTTCGATTGGCCGCAAGGCGCCCCTGAGAGAGGCGAGGCGAGCGAGGCAAGCCCATTTGCGGCCCTTGCCGAGCTCAAGCGGCGATGAAGGAAAGACCTCAAGGCAAAATCAGGTTGTCACTGGCGGCCTTTTGCGTCTAATCGGGTTTCGTTTCCGGGGGTTGCCGCGGTCCTCCCGCCGCATGGGTGATATTTTTCCTGATTGGCGATAAAGAAATGGGTGCTCCAGTCACCATAGCGCTCGACGCCATGGGCGGAGACCACGGGCCAAGCGTGGTCATTCCGGCGGCGGCGATTGCGCTTATCCGCCACCCCGACCTGCGATTTCTGCTCGTCGGCGATGCCGCCGTCATCGAGCCTGAGCTCAAGGCCCACCCGGCGCTCGCCCAGAAGTCCGAAATCATCCACACCGATGTGGCGATCGCCATGGACGCGAAGCCGAGCCAGGCTCTGCGCAAAGGCCGCTATCGGTCGAGCATGTGGCTCGCTCTCGAGGCGGTGAAGGACGGGCGTGCCGTTGCCGCGGTGTCCGCAGGCAACACCGGGGCGCTCATGGTGATGGCCAAGTTCTGCCTGAAGACTCTGGAAGGCGTCGACCGTCCGGCCATTGCCGCTATCTGGCCGACCGTCGATGCCGAATGCATCGTGCTCGATGTCGGCGCCAATGTCGGGGCCGATTCCCGCCAGCTCGTCGAGTTCGCGCTGATGGGGGCCGCCATGGCGCGCGCCCTGTTCGGAATGGAGAAGCCCTCGGTCGGGCTCCTCAATATCGGCGTCGAGGAGGTCAAGGGCCTCGACCAGATCAGGGAGGCTGCGGCCGTGTTGAAGGAGGCGCCGCTCCCCATCCGCTATCACGGTTTCGTCGAAGGGGACGATGTCGGCCAGGGTGTCGTCGACGTGGTCGTCACCGACGGCTATACCGGCAACATCGCCTTGAAGACGGCGGAAGGAACGGCTAAGCAGATCGGCGAGTATTTACGCGCCGCCATGGGGCGGTCCCTCCTTGCCCGCATTGGAGCTGTCCTGGCGCAGGGCGCCTTCCGCGCTCTCAAGGAGAAATTGGACCCGCGCCAGCTGAATGGCGGCATATTTCTTGGGCTAAATGGCATCGTCGTCAAAAGCCACGGCGGGACCGACGCCACGGGCTTCGCCTGCGCCATCGATCTCGCCTACGACATGGCGTCGAGTGGTGTCGTGAAGCGCCTTGCAAGCGACGTTGCCCGCTTCCATGCCAAGCTCGAGCTTGAAGGTGCGGCGTAGGCTTGGGAGTGGGCTAGGTTGGGTACTGTAAGGACCGTGATCAAGGGTTGTGGTGGATACCTGCCTGAGCGGGTCTTGACCAATGCCGAACTCGCCAAGATGGTCGACACCTCCGACCGCTGGATCACCGAGCGGACCGGCATCAAGGAGCGCCGGATCGCTGCCGAAGGCGAGTTCACCTCGACCATGGGCGCCCTTGCGGCGAGAGCCGCGCTGGCCGACGCCGGCATGATGCCCGAGGACATCGACCTCATCATCCTCGCCACCTCGACCCCCGACCAGACCTTCCCCGCCTCCGCCGTGACCATCCAGGCCGAGCTCGGCATCACCCAAGGTGCTGCCTTCGACCTGCAGGCGGTCTGCTCGGGCTTCGTTTTTGCTTTAGCCACCGCCGACAGCTACTTGAAAAGCGGCGCGTTCAAGCGGGCGCTGGTGATCGGAGCCGAGACTTTCTCACGCATCCTCGATTGGCAGGATCGCTCGACCTGCGTCCTGTTCGGCGACGGCGCGGGCGCGGTCGTGGTCGAGGCGCAGAAGCTGAACGGTGCGCTTACCGACCGGGGCATCCTCGCCACCTGTCTCCGCTCCGACGGCCGGTATCGCGACAAGCTCTATGTCGATGGCGGCCCGTCGTCTACGGGCACCGTCGGCCATGTCCGCATGGACGGACCAGAAGTATTTCGCCACGCGGTGACCAACATCAGCGAGGTGATTGGCACCACGCTGGCCCAGGCTGGCTATGTCGCTTCCGATATCGACTGGTTCGTTCCCCATCAAGCCAACAAGCGTATCTTGGACGGCGCGGCAAGAAAGCTTGGGCTTGATCCTGAACGCATCATCATTACAGTCGATAAGCATGCTAATACATCTGCGGCATCAATTCCCTTGGCGTTGAGCCAAGGATGCGCCGATGGCCGGATCAAGCGCGACGACCTTGTGCTGATCGAGGCCATGGGCGGAGGCTTCACCTGGGGCGCCTTGCTCCTTCGCTGGTAGGCCGTCCTGCCGAGGTGCCGCGCGAAAGCCACACCTTGGTAGAAAATGATGCAATATCAGG
>JBGQMX010000073.1:0-15572 GCA_041500805.1 Methyloceanibacter sp. | reverse complement strand
CTTGCGGGCTCCGCATCCCGTCCCGTTGCACCACCGAGCCTGATAGGCTCAAATGACCAACGGGCTCTACTTATCGCTGGATGAAAGAAGGGGCTCAGGTCAGCAGCGCAGAAATTGCAGCTACAAAAAATATTCGCGTCATTCCACGCTCCCCAACCGCATTGAGGATGAGGCCCGACTATAGAGACCTTCGAATTGCGACGCCACGCTCCGACTTGAGATTTTGAGTCCTTGAGTTAGAGAAGTATCGTGACCGGTCACTATCTCCGTCATCCCGGAAGCCTCAGGGCAAAAGCTCCGGCCGATATTCGAAATGCATGGTGTCGTAGTGATACCATTTGCCTCCCCAGATGAAGCCGTGCTTCTCGAAAATCTCGACGATCTCCCAAGGGATGCGATTCTTGTAAGGGTATTTGCCGCCGACCGGGTGGGCGTTCCGCCAATAATCCGACCAGGCGACGCTGATGTCTATTGCCGCGCCGTTGCCGTGCACGCTCGGGCGCGTCGTGCCGGCGATGACGCGACAATTATAGGTGCCCCCTGACGGGGTGAGATATTTGACGAAGCTGTCGGGCAGCGCGTCGAGATCGGCGGAGACCGCTTTCAACTTCTCGGCCACGCCGTTCACGGCGGTGATCGTGAGCTTCTTGCCACCATGCTTCGGCAGCCAGACGACATTGACGAGCTTGCCCGTCACCTCGCCCTTCTTGCAGTCGCCATACATCTTGGCGAAGAACGGCTCGTAGCGGACGCGTCCGGGATCGATGTCGACGCCAGGAGGGGTGCCGGCGCGGCCTATAGGGTAGGGGGCATAGAACTCGTCCTCGAGGTCGGGGTTGTTTAGCCGCGTCTCGAAATCCTTCTCTCCCTTGCCGTCGTCGAATGGCATCGCCGTGCCGTCCTTCCAGCGCAAGGTGTTGCCGTCGTGAGAGGCGAGGAAATCGGGATAGGAGGCGACGAGCTTATCGAGCAGGGCGGCTCGCTCCGCCTGATCCGCGGCTTCCGCCGCGCAGCAGGCGCCTTGGAGGCTCAAGGCCAAGAGCGTGAGCCGTGCGGCAAATTGCGCTGCGTTGATGAGCGCCCATCCCCTGCTCATGGTTTTCCGCCTATCCTGTCCTTGTATCGCCTGCGGGATGCCGTCCATCGGGGTCTCAAATCTCTCGATCCTCATTCCCCTCAGACCGTCACGACAATTATGGTCAAATCCAAGCCGGACCGATAGCCTGCTGCAACCCGCGTCACCAAGGACGGCAAGGATGACGGGCCTCGCTGCGAAGGGCAGACCGCGATCCTGATGCGTCAGGGCCGCCAATAAAGGACCGCGCGAGATGGCTTTCGATCGAGCTTCCGCACTGGACCGGGTGGTGAGAGGGGGCCTGCTGTTCCGGCTGGAAGCCATGCTTCTCGGGCTCCTTTGTTTTTCAGCCGGCGCCGTGCCGCGGCTGCTCCCTGGTCTCTTGGGGGCGCTGGGGCTCGTCGCAGCCATCCACGTCTTTGCCGTCGACCCGAAACGGCCGCTCAAGCTCTTGCGGACGGCCTTCGGCATCGCGCTTGCCGTCTTCGTCGCCTATCTCTTCGTCAACGCGACCTGGGCGCTCGACCGGCCCGCAAGCTTTGCCAAGGCGGCGGGCGTGCTCGGGCTCGCGGTAAGCGTCTTCCTCATCGCCGCGTCCTACTCGTTGCGTACGGGCGATGAGGCGTGCGTGCTCGCCAAGTCGGCTCTCGCCGGCCTCTTGCTCGGGGCCGTGTTTCTTCTGATCGAGATCATCTTCGACGAGCCCATCGTGCGCTTCGTGAACAATCACATCGTGCAGCTGTTCGAGATCACACCCAAGAAGATGAAGATCGAGCATGGTGAGGTGACTAAGGTCTCGGCGTTTGTTCTGAACCGCAACGTCACGAGCCTCGTCCTTTTGCTCGTTCCCGGGCTTCTCTTCACCCTGGCGCTCGCTGCAAGCAGGAGGCGTACGGGGTTTGCCGTGCTCCTCGCCATAACGGCGATCTCGGTGCTTCTGTCGCAGAGCGGCACCTCGGTCGTGGCCTTCTTTGTCGGCGCTCTCGTGCTCGGCCTCGCAGCGCTTTCACTCAAGGCGACGCGGATGCTTCTCGTGGCAGGTTGGACGGTCGCCGTGCTTCTCGCCGTTCCGCTCGGCGCGTTGCCCTACGAACTCGGCTGGCAACACTGGACGTGGTTGCCCCCCGAAAGCGTCGCCGCGCGCTTCTACATTTGGAAATATGTGGCCGACAAAGTTCATGAGAAGCCAATCACCGGCATCGGCATCAGGGGCACGCGCGACTTGCATCTGAGCATCCCGGCCGACGCGGGATATCCGACCGACGATCCGTTGCGGGGCCGGCAGGCCCGTCACCCCCATAATATCTTCCTGCAGACCTGGCTCGAGCTTGGCGCCATCGGCGCGATCTTGCTGCTTGGTGTGGGCCTCGCGGGACTCTGGGAGATCAGGAATTGGCCCCCGATGCTGCGGGGGAGCGCCTATGGCCTGTTCGCCGTCGGCTGCGCGATCGGCCTGTCAGGCTTCGACCTTTGGCAGACCTGGCTCCTCGCCTCCTTGGCGCTCGCCTGGGCCGCCATGCTGCTCGCGGCCCGGCTTCCGGCGCTCGCACCGTCAAGGGGCACCGAAACGAGCCCTGAGAAGGACTGCGGAAAAGCTGCTTTACCTGTAACAATAGCTTGATAGATTAGGCAAATCGAACCAGTGCTCCGGCCGCTCGGCAAAAATTGTTGGCGGGTCCGGAGCTTAGAGGTTGAACACCGTGAATGGGCCGAGCGGCGATGCCCGCACGGCTGCCAGGGCTTCGCGTGACCTCAAAGGCGTGCGGAGCGAGACCGGCGACTGCGGGGGAGGTGGCCCGACGCAGGTCGCAGCCCGAGCGCTTGGGAAGGCGCCGGCCAGTGGCCTCTTGGGGGCAGCCGAGGGCAAGAAAGACACGGGCGCGGTAGCGCGGCCTCTTGCACCTCCCATTTACGGCGCGCTGGACCTCGGCACCAACAATTGCCGGCTCCTCATCGCCAACCCCTCGCGCCGGGGCTTTCTCGTCATCGATGCCTTCTCCCGCATCATCCGCCTTGGCGAGGGCGTGCTGAGCTCAGGCCGGCTCTCGGAAGTCGCCATGGGCCGCACCCTCGAAGCGCTCAAGGTCTGCTCGGAGAAGATGCGCCGGCGCGCGGTGACGCGGTCGCGGCTGATCGCGACGGAGGCCTGCCGGATCGCGGCGAACAGCGGCGAATTCATCGAGCGCGTGCGCGGCGAGACCGGTCTCTCCATCGAGATCGTGAGTCAGGAGACCGAGGCCAACCTCGCCGTGTCGGGCTGCGCCTCGCTGATCGACCGCACCTGCGATTGGGCGCTGGTCTTCGATATTGGCGGCGGCAGCTCGGAGCTGATCTGGCTCGACCTTGCGGAGCTCGGGCGCCCCTGGCGCCGGACCCTCCACGACCGTATCGACGTGCAGAACTGCATCGCCGCCTGGACCTCGTTGCCGATCGGCGTGGTCAATCTCGCCGAGCGGCACGGCGGCCGCGACGTCACGCGGCAGAGCTACGAGGCCATGGTGAGCGATGTCATGAAGGCCATCGAAGGCTTCGAGGCCAAGCACCGCTTCGGCGACAGGATCGCCAGCAAGCGCACCCATTTTCTCGGCACCTCCGGCACCGTCACCACGATCTCGGGCATTCATCTCGGGCTCCCCGTCTATGAGCGCTCCCGCGTCGATGGATGCTGGCTGAGCGCCCGCGACGTGCGCACCGTTTCGGACGACCTGATCGAGATGAGCTATGCCGAGCGGGTGGCTCAGCCCTGCATCGGGCATGAGCGCGCCGATCTTGTGCTCGCCGGCTGCGCCATCCTCGAAGCCCTGCTCAGGATCTGGCCCTGCCAGCGCTTGCGCGTCGCCGACCGGGGCTTGCGCGAAGGCATCCTCACCACGCTCATGGCCGAGGACGGCCATGATCGCCGCGGGGCCCACCGCCAACATGTTAGCGGGCGGCCGGGGCACGCGGGCTCACGCCGGCGCTAGGCGCTCCGATTGATGCTCTTATCTGAGCATCATCTTTTCGGAAAACCGGTTCCCACTTTTCCGGATGATACATTTATCTGAGCATCATCTTTTCGGAAAACCGGTTTCCACTTTTCCGGATGATGCATTTATCTGAGCATCATCTTTTCGGAAAACCGGTTCCCACTTTTCCGGATGATGCTCTAGCCCTGCGAGGCAGAGGCAGGCTCGCCCACGGGACGCGCGCGGCGGGCCAAGCTTGCGCCCGCCTCCTTCGGCAGCAGGGCGAAAACAAGCGCAGAGCTTGCCGCAATCGCCGCCACCAGGAGGAAGGCTGCCGGGAAATCGCCCGCCACGACGGCGCTGTCAGGGCGTCCCATGCGCTCGAACTCGAGCACCAGCGCGCCGACGGCGACACCGGCGGAGAGCGACAGCTGCTGTGCCACGCTGGCAAAGCTCGTCGCCCGGCTCATCGCCTTGGCATCGATGTCGGCGTAAGCGATCGAATTGATGCTGGTGAACTGCAGCGACTTGAAGAAGCCGCCCACCAGGAGCACGGCGAGCACGAGCGTGTGGGGCGTGCGCAGCGTGAACATGGCCACGGCGGCGATGAAGAAACCGCTGATGACGGCATTCGTCACCAGCACGCGCTTGAAGCCGAACTGACGGATGATGGGGGCGGCCGTCGCCTTCATCGCCATGGCCCCGACGGCGCTCGCAAAGGTCAAGAGCCCCGACTGGAGCGGGTTCATGCCGAACCCCAACTGTAGAAAGAGCGGCAGCAGAAAGGGCGTGGCGCCCACGCCGATGCGGAAGAGGAAGCCGCCGACGACACTGGCGAAGAACGTATCGACCTTGAGCAGGTTGAGATCGAGAAGGGGCGCCTGCGCCACGCGCGCGTGGCGAACATAGAGCCAGCACCCGGCGACCCCAAGCGCAAGCAGCACCACCACGACAGCGGGCGGCAAGAGTCCCTGGCCGATGGTGGTGAAACCGAAGGCAAGGCCGGCAAGGCCAATGCCGGACAGAATGAAACCCTTGACGTCGAGCGGCGGTAGCCCCTCTTCGCGAATATTGGCGACATAGCGGGTGGCGAGGACGACGCCAACCATGCCAACCGGGATGTTGATCCAGAAGATCCACCGCCAGGAGACGAAGGTGGTGATGAAGCCGCCGAGCGGCGGTCCGATCACCGGTCCCATCAGCGCCGGGATGGTGAGCCAGGCGAGCGCCGAGATGAGCTCCGACTTCGGCACGGTCCTGAGGATGACAAGCCGCCCGACCGGCACCATCATGGCCCCGCCCATGCCCTGGATGATGCGGAACAGGACGAAATCGGGAAGGCCTTGGGCGAAGCCGCAAGCGGCCGAGCCTAAGGTGAACACGACGATGGCGGCGCGGAAGACCTTGCGGGAGCCGAAGCGGTCGGCGACCCAGCCGCTTAACGGAATGAACACGGCGAGCGACAACAGGTAGGACGTCATCGCAAGCTTGAGCGCGATGGGGTCTTGGTGCAAGTCGGCCGCGATCGCCGGCAACGAGGTCGCGATCACCGTCGACTCCATGGTCTCCATGAAGAGAGCGATGGCGACGATGAGGGTGACGAAATAGCGGGGCATGTGGCAGGTGTTAGAGGGCCGACAAGGCGGACATGGGGCGAGGCAGCCATATGGGTCAAGACCGGAGCTTGAATATTAACAAATGGTAAGATCGACCAAAGGCGGCAGCGGCGGGCAAGGTGCCGGCGGCGCGAGGAAACTCGCTGTCAGGCTGCGCACGGCCAAGGGGCGCAAGATCGCCTCGACGCGCTGGCTCCAGCGCCAGCTGAATGATCCTTATGTCGAGGAGGCCAAGCGGCGCGGGCTTCGCTCGCGCGCGGCCTTCAAGCTCAGCGAGATCGACGACAAGCAGCACCTTCTGAAGCCTGGCCTCACGGTCGTGGACCTCGGTGCTGCGCCCGGCGGCTTCAGCCAGGTCGCGGCGAAGCGCGTGCGGGCGGCCGAGGGGAAGGGCAGGGTGATCGCCGCCGATCTCAACGAGATCGAGCCCATCCCAGGCGTCGAAGTGCTCCGGCTCGATATCAGCGATACGGGCGCGGGCGAGGCCATCAAGGCGGCGCTTGGCGGCGGCCTCGCCGACGTCGTGCTCTCGGACATGGCAGCTCCGGCCATGGGCCACAAGCAGACCGACCATGTGCGCGTGATGGCGCTTGCGGAAGCCGCGCTCGATCTCGCCGAAGATGTGCTTAAGCCGGGCGGCGCCTTCCTCGCCAAGGTGCTGCAAGGGGGCGCCGGCCAGGAGCTGGTGACGCGGCTGAAGCAGGGCTTCGCCAAGGTGCAACATGTGAAGCCAAAGGCGTCGCGCGCTGACTCCGCAGAGGTCTATGTGCTCGCCACCGGCTTTCGCGTGAACAGAGAAATCTAATCACCCGTTCCAGGCTTATTGCTTGGGTTCGCTCGATTCAAGCTCGCGCAGCTGGAAGCTTTTGACTGTGATGGTTGCGGTGCCCGCGTCACCTTCTGGCAATTCCAAGGCCAAACCGACCAGGCTTCCGTCCGAGGGTGGCTGACCCGTGAAATCGGTGACCTTCTTGCCGTTTACGGTGATGGTGCCTTTTTTCCCGCTGACCGCGACGCTCAACTCATTCGTCGTGTCGGTTCCTTTCGTGATCGCCGAGCTAGATGTCGGCTGGATCGGCTTGAGGGTTTTTCCCTTCTGGTAACGATAGAGCGCGTAAGTCCCCTGTACGGGAAACACGTCGACCTCGTATCCGTTGTCCTTATCGCTGGCCCAAACGACTGCACCAACATAAGCGTAAGTGTCTTTCGGAGCATCGATCTTGAAGTCGACGCAGACCTCGTAATCGTCGTACAATCCAGCTTGATTCAGGACAAAGATGCCGGTCTTCGCCTCGACTTTGTAGGTTAGTCCGTCTTGACCGTTCGTGCGGTGAGGATCTTCCTCTGAAAAACCCCAAGTTGGGTCGAGTGTTTCGAACTTATCTTCCATGATGAGCGCGCCGTTACCGCAGGCGGAAGCTTGCTCGATGTCGGCTGCAAATACCCCACCCAGCATGAGACACGAACAGCAAATGAACTTGATGAAAGTCATGTCATGCTCCATTAAGCCTTGCGATTTTCCTCGTCTCATCTTTGCAAGATATCACACGCGGTCTCATGCTGGGCAAGTGCGCTCGTTGTGAAGGAAACCACGCCCCACGGCGATTTACTCGCCCCTGCAAGGCGGCGCAGGCCAGGAGCTTATGGCGCGATTGAAGCGGGGCTTCGCCAAGGTGCAACATGTGAAGCCGAAGGCGTCCAGAGCCGATTCCGCCGAGGTCTAAGTCCTCGCCACCGGCTTCCGGGGCGCGCCCTGAGCTGACGCCGCTTAGGACACACATCTTTCACGGAGCTGTGCGCCGCTGTGTGCTGCCGAGCCACGCGGACTGCTGCTAAGCTCGCGGCCAAATTTGGCGTGCGCGGCGGCTAGGGGGAGCAGTGCCATGAACCTCGAAGTGGTGAAGGACTATTACGGCAAGGTCCTCAAATCCTCCGAAGACTTGAAGACCTCGGCGTGCTGCGACGGGGGCACCGTGCCCGCCCATCTCGAGCCCCTCCTGGCCAATGTGCATGAAGAGGTCAGGGCCAAATATTATGGCTGCGGCATCGTCGTACCGGCGGCGCTTCAAGGCGCCCGCGTGCTCGATCTCGGCTCGGGCTCAGGCCGCGACGTGTATCTCATGGCGCAGCTTGTCGGGCCGGCGGGCAAGGTGGTCGGCGTCGATATGACCGACGAGCAGCTGGCAACGGCCGAGACGCATATCGATTGGCACATGCGGCAGTTCGGCCATGAGCGGCGCAATGTCACCTTCCTCAAGGGCTATATCGAGAAGCTCGATGAGCTTGGCCTTCCGCCCGCAAGCTTCGACGTGGTCGTCTCGAACTGCGTGATCAATCTCTCCGTCGACAAGCCTGCCGTGCTGCGCGGCGCCTTCAATCTGCTCAAGCCTGGCGGCGAGCTCTATTTCGCCGATGTCTATTGCGACCGGCGGCTCCCCGACAGCGTCAGGGCCGATCCCGTGCTCTATGGCGAGTGCCTCGGCGGGGCGCTTTACTGGAACGATTTCCTGCCCATGGCCAAGCACGCGGGCTTCCTCGATCCGCGGCTTGTGACCAGCCGGCCTCTCGACATCAAGAACGAGGCGATCAAGCGGAAATTGGGTCAGGCGCAGTTCTTCTCGGCGACCTATCGGCTCTTCAAGCTCGATGGGCTCGAGACGGCCTGCGAGGATTACGGACAGGCGGTGGTTTACAAAGGCAACGTTGCCGAGCAGCCCGACGCCTTCGCGCTCGACGGGCATCATCTCATCGAGCGCGGCAAGGCGTTCCCGGTCTGCGGCAATACCTGGCGCATGCTCGCCGACACGCGCTTTGCGCCCCACTTCGATTTCATCGGCGACTTCGCCACCCATTACGGGATCTTCCCCGGCTGCGGGACGTCGATCCCCTTCGCCACGACGGCGGCAGCGTCTCCGTCGAAGTCAGGGAGCAGCGGTTGTTGTTAGCGCGGTGGGATCGGCAATCTCCACCTCTCCCCGCGGGGAGAGGTCACACCGAAGCCATCGGCTTCGGTGTGGGTGAGGGGGAACTGAAGGTGCGACTCTCGCGACTTGCGCCCCCTCACCCTTCCCGCCATGCGACTTGTGCATGCTTCGCGCACAAGATCGCGGCGGAAAGCCCTCTCCCCCAAGGGGAGAGGAGTGGTTCAGTGCTTGCCGCCTAAGAAGCAGCGAAGGGGGGGACAATGAGTTTCGATATGACCCGCCGCTTGACGGCGGAAGCGCTCGGCACCTTCATCCTGGTCATGGCGGTGGTCGGCTCGGGCATCATGGCGGCGAAGCTCGCCGGCGGTAACGGAGCCATCGCCCTTCTCTGCAACACGCTTGCGACCGGCGCCGTCCTGTTCGTGATCATCACCATCTTCGCGCCGATCTCTGGCGCCCATTTCAATCCGGCGGTCAGCCTGGTGATGCTGCTGCGGGGCGAGCTCGACCGCCGCACCACGGCCGCCTATATCGCGGTGCAGATTGTGGGCGGCTGCGTGGGCGCTGTCGCGGCCCATCTCATGTTCGGCCTCGATCTCTTGCAATTCGGCTCGACGGCGCGGACCGGGCTCGGCCAATGGGTGGGCGAGTTCATCGCCACCTTCGGCCTGATCGCGACCATTCTCGGCTGCATCCGCTTCAAGCCCGATGCGGTGGCGACGGCCGTGGCCCTCTACATCACCTCGGCCTATTGGTTCACGGCCTCGACCTCTTTCGCCAATCCGGCCGTGACCATCGCGCGGTCCCTTAGCGACACTTTTGCGGGAATTGCCCCTGGCGATGTGCCGGGCTTCATCGTGGCAGAGCTTCTCGGCGCGCTCGCGGCCTCCTTCCTGTTCGCATGGCTGTTTGCCAGCCCCGCGGCTCCCGCTGCCAAAGCCAAGTGACGTTGTCGAGCTTTGCGTGCCGAGTGCGCGGGCCGGGCGCTGCTTCGGGGCCAAAACTTAGTGATGGCGACCCCCCTGGCCGCTTCCCCTTAGATGCGCCCTTCCCCTTGACGGCAGTAGGATGTAATAGTGGGACTTATTCTTCCATAATATGGAAGTATCGCCCTCATGGACCAGCTCGGCGCCATCAAGGTCTTCGTCGCCATTGCCGACGCGGGCAGCCTATCGGCAGCGGGCCGGCGCCTCGGCATGCCGTTGACCACGGTGAGCCGGCATCTGGCGGCGCTTGAGGATCGCCTCGGCGTGCGCCTCATCACCCGCACCACACGCGAGCTCGCGCTCACCGAGCCCGGGCGCAGCTATTTGGACTCCAGCCGTCGCATCCTTGCCGAGCTCGAGGCCGCTTCATTGCGGATTGCGGGAGAGCAGGGGGAGCCGCAAGGCGAGCTCGCCGTCATCGCGCCGGTCGTGTTCGGCCGGCTGCATGTGCTGCCGGTCGCGACCGCGTTCCTCAAGGCTTTCCCACGCGTCACGCTGCGCCTTCTGCTGCTCGATCGTGTGGTCGATCTGATCGAGGAGGGCCTCGATATTTCGGTGCGCATCGGGGCGCTCCCCGATTCCTCGCTGATGGCGACGCGGGTGGGAACGATCCGACACGTGACCTGCGCAAGCCCCGCCTATCTTGGCGAGCGGGGCGTGCCGTCCTCGCCGCGCGAGCTTGCCGAGCATGACTGCATCAGCTTCGGGGCGCTGTCGCCCGCGGATCGATGGGTTTATCCCGGCGGCAAGACCCCGCAGCGGATTGCGCTACGGCCGCGGCTCATCGTTAACACCGCCGAGGCTGCCATCGATGCCGCCAAAGCAGGGCTCGGCGTCACGCGGGTGCTGTCCTATCAGGCCGCGAGCAGCGTGGCCGACCGGTCGCTCCGCTTGATTCTTGAGGATTTCGAGCCCGAGCCGATCCCGGTCAGCCTGCTCCACCGCGAGGACCGGCTGCCGCAGGCCAAGGTGCAGAGCTTCATCGCCTACGCGGCGCCGCGCCTCCGCCAGGCCCTGAAGTCAGGGGCGCTATGACCCGCTGGCCTACGCTCGGCCTCCCCATCTCCTTCCCAAACCCCATACAAGCTGCTAAAGGAGGCCGCCAACCGGTAGCCGCGCTTTGCTTGGCGGAAAGCGCCCTGCCGCCTGTAAAATGAGGTTGGCCAATGCCCGAAGGGCAGTCCCCCGATAACAGGCAATTCCCCGACAGCGCCATTGCGCTCACCTTCGACGACGTGCTGATCCGGCCGGCCGCCTCGAACGTGCTGCCGAACGAGGTCGTTGTCTCCTCCCGCGTCACCCGCTCGATCTCCCTGCATATCCCGGTCATCTCCTCGGCCATGGACACCGTCACCGAGGCGCGGTTGGCAATAGCCATGGCACAGGCCGGCGGCATCGGGGTGATCCACCGCAATTTCACCCCCGACGCCCAGGCCGCCCAGGTGGCGCAGGTGAAGAAGTTCGAGTCGGGCATGGTGGTGAACCCGGTCACCATCTATCCCGAGGCAAACCTTGCCGACGCCTTGAAGCTGATGGCCGACTATCAGATCTCCGGCATCCCGGTGGTCGAGCCGGCCGGCAATGGCGGGCGCGTGGGCAAGCTTGTTGGAATTGTCACCAATCGCGACGTGCGCTTCGCCACCAATCCGAACCAGCGTGTGGCCGAGCTGATGACCAAGGAGAAACTCGTCACCGTCACCGAGAGCGTGGACATGGAGGAGGCGAAGCGCCTGCTTCATCTGCATCGCATCGAGAAGCTCCTCGTGGTCGACGACCACTATCGCTGCATCGGGCTGATCACGGTGAAGGACATCGAGAAGGCGCGGCTTCATCCCAATGCCTGCAAGGACGAGCAGGGGCGCTTGCGCGTGGCGGCGGCGACGAGCGTGGGCGATGAGGGGCTTTCCCGCGCCGAGCAGCTGATCGATGCGGGCGCCGACCTGATCGTGGTCGATACCGCGCACGGCCACTCGGCGCTCGTGCTCGATGCCGTCCGCCGCATCAAGCGGCAGTCGAACGCGGTGCAGGTGCTGGCCGGCAACGTGGCGACGGGGGACGGCACCAAGGCGCTGATCGACGCCGGTGCCGATGCCGTGAAGGTCGGCATAGGACCGGGCTCGATCTGCACCACCCGCATCGTGGCGGGCGTCGGCGTGCCGCAATTCACCGCGCTGCTCGAGGCGGTCGAGGTGGCGCGGAAAAGCGATATCCCGGTGATCTCCGATGGCGGCATCCGCTATTCGGGAGACCTCGCCAAGGCGCTCGCGGCCGGGGCGGATTGCGTGATGCTCGGATCGCTGCTCGCCGGCACCGACGAGAGCCCCGGCGAGGTCTTTCTTTATCAGGGTCGCTCCTATAAGGCCTATCGCGGCATGGGCTCGATCGGCGCCATGGCGCGCGGCTCGGCCGACCGCTATTTCCAGCAGGACATCAAGGACGCGCTCAAGCTCGTGCCCGAGGGCATCGAGGGGCAGGTGCCCTATAAGGGCCCGGTGGGGAGCGTGCTGCATCAGCTGATCGGGGGCTTGCGCGCCTCCATGGGCTATACCGGCGCCAAGACGCTGGCCGAGTTCCAGGCCCGCGCCGAGTTCATCCGCATCTCGACGGCAAGCTTCCGCGAGAGCCATGTGCACGACGTGACCATCACGCGCGAGTCTCCCAACTACCCGCGCGAGGATTAGGCGCTAAGGCTACTGCACGCCGAGCTTCTTGACCTCGTCGAAAATCCCGGGCTCCAGCTCATGCGCCAGCGCAAGGTCGGCGCTGCCGTCGGTCGGCTTGCCCTTGCGGCTCTTCACCACGCCGCGTCCGACGAGCGCGAAAGGGTCGTTCTGATGCAGCTCGAGCGCCTTGTCGAAGTCGGCGCCGGCCTTGTCGAGGTCGCCCTTCAGCACATAGACCCAGCCGCGGTCGGTATAGCCTTTGGCGACGTCCGGCTCGCGCTTGATCACCTGATCGTAATCGGCGGCCGAAAGGTCGTATTCCTTCCGCAGCCGGTAGAGTTCGGCACGCTTGGAATAGCCCTCGGCGGACTCGGGATCGAGCTTGACCTTCTCATTGAACTCCACGAGGGCCTGATCAAGGTTGCCCTTGTCTCGATAGACGATGCCGCGCAGCATGTAGAAATCGCCGCGCTTGCCGTCGAGCCGGATGGCTTCATCCAGATCGGTGATGGCTTTGTCAAAATCCTTCTTGGCGTCGTAAGCGGCCGCCCGCATGAAATAGCTGTTGGGCTCGCTCGGATCGACCTTGACCGCCGCATCCAGCTCGGCGATGGCCGCATCGAGATCGTCAATCGCGGAGAGGCCCATGGCGCGGACGCGATGGGCCGTGTTGAGGCGCTCCTTGTCGGTCGAGCCCGAGGCGATGAAGGCAGCGCAAGCGTCGAGGACATCCTTGACGGAGCCTTTGCCGGTGAAGCAGGGATTGGTCTCTTCCGCCCTCGCCTGGGGAGCGAGAGCGGCAAAGAGCAGCGCGAAGGCGAGAGCGGTGCCGGGGAAACCGAGTCTGGGGGCGCAAAAGCGCATGGAAATCCTCCTGGGGGACGCTTAAGTACTTTTCCTGTTGGGGCTAGCTTTAGAGGGGCCTTCGGCTCCGCGTCAATTGAACTTCCATCCATAATTACCGGGGGAACTCGGCAATCGATCGGCCGGCTCTGCTTGCTTATCGCCGATGATGGAGCACAAGCCAGATGCCGAGGATGAGGCCGGCAAGGGCCCCGAAGGGGGCCACCGCGAAGAAGGCGACCATGGCGCGGCCGCCCTCCCGCTCGGACATACCCGTAAGTCCGAGCACGAAATTGGCGGCGAGCCCGGTGACGATATAGAAGAGCAGGGCGCCGGCGATGCCGCCCAAGAACGCCAACAAATAGGTCAGGAGCCGGTTGCCTTCGGGCGCCGCCATCGCTCTCTTTCGCCTCCCACATCACGCCGCAGGCAGAGTATAACGGCGGCGGGGCCGATCGTCGCGTTGCGGCCGGCACGAGGCAACCGGAGGGCGCCATGTCGATCGAGGCTATCTTGCTGCCGATGTTCGCGCAGGTCGCGCTGACTTTCGTGCTGCTGTTCTGGATGGGCTTCCTCAGGATGGGTGCGCTTCGATCTGGTGCGGTGCAGCCGCAACAGATCGCCTTACGCGAACCCAACTGGCCGCTACGCGTGCTCCAGATCGGCAACGCCTTCCACAACCAGCTCGAGCTGCCGGTCCTGTTCTATGTCGTGGTGTTGCTGGCGCTCGTTACCGAGACGCTGGATGTCATTCTCTACGTGCTCTCCTGGATGTTCGTGCTGTCGCGCTTCGTGCACGCCTATATCCATGTGACCTCAAACCGGCTCGACCGCCGCACCGGCGTGTTCGGCGTCGGCGCCATCGCGCTTCTTCTGATGTGGGTGATCGTCGTCGCCCGCATCCTGCTCTTTGCCTCGGCCTGATGACGCCAGGGGCGCGGGTGAGCGCGGCAATCGAGGTCCTCGCCGATATCGAGGCGCGCAAGCGTCCGGCGGCTGAGGCCTTGAAGGATTGGGGGCTTGCCCACCGCTTTGCCGGCTCGGGCGACAGGGCAGCAATCGGCAATCTCGTCTTCGACGTGCTCCGCACCCGCGCCTCTGCGGCTTACGCCATGGGCGAGGACAGCCCCCGCGCGCTTGTGCTGCGCACCCTAGTTACGAGCTGGAACCAGACGCCCGACCAGGTGGCCGCCCTTGCCGATGGCAGCCCGCATGCGCCACGGGCTCTGTCGGAAGCCGAGCTTGAGGGGCTGGGACGCGCGGTGCCGCCCGGCGCGCCCGCCCATATCAGAGGCGACTACCCCGAATGGCTTGACCCCCAATTCGAGCGCGCCTTCGGTGCTCGCGCCGGCGAGGAGGGAGCGGCGCTCGCCCGGCGCGCCCCGGTCGATCTCAGGGTCAACACGCTGAAAGCCACGCGCGAGAAGGTGCTGAAGGCGCTTCGCCGCTTGGAGCCTTCGCCCACGCCCCATTCCCCCCTTGGCATCCGCATCGTGCAGGCGCCGGGGCCGGGCAAGAGCCCGCATGTCGAGGCCGAGCCTGGCCACGGCAAGGGCTGGTACGAGGTGCAGGACGAGGGCTCACAGGTGGCGACGCTTCTGTCGGGCGCCAAGCCGAAAGCGCAAGTCATCGACCTTTGCGCTGGCGCCGGCGGCAAGACCTTGGGGCTCGCGGCGCTCATGCAGAACACCGGGCAGCTTTATGCCTACGATACCGACCGCTTGCGGCTCCGCCCCATCTTCGAGCGCCTGAAGCGGGCAGGGGTGAGGAACGCCCAGGTGCTTCCCGCGGGCGATGCCGAGGCCTTGGGGAAGCTCGAGGGCAAGATGGACCTCGTCCTTATCGATGCGCCCTGCACGGGATCGGGGGTCTGGCGGCGGCGGCCCGACGCTAAATGGCGGCTCGGGCCCCAGATGCTGGAGGCGCGGCTTCAGGAGCAGGCGGCGGTGCTCGATGAGGGGGCGGCGCTGGTCAAGCCGGGCGGGCGGCTCGCCTATATCACCTGCTCGGTGCTTCCGCCCGAGAACCGCGACCAGGTCGAGGCCTTCCTCGGCCGGCATCCGGAGTTCAAGCTCCAGCCGTGGCGGCCGCTCTGGGAAGAGGCTCTATCAGCCCCGCCGCTCCCTTCGGCAGACGGCGTCGCCGATACGCTGCTGATGACGCCTTTGAGCCACGGCACCGACGGGTTCTTCGTGGCGGTGCTAGAGCGGCAGCGCGGATAGCTCGGTGACCTTCTGCTTGGGATGCTTCTGGGATCATCCGTCCTGGCGTAGCAGGCTTGCGCGTCGGGGCCCGGGGGCAGCAGCGTCTTGAGCTTGGTGTAGTCGGGGCCGTCGCGGCCGGCCAGAACCTTCCCCGCAAGGAGGAAGCAGCGGCCGCGGACCAGAGCTGCCATCGCTCGCCTCATCGGACCGCCTGTCATCTCGTCGTCACGCCTCCGACGCCGTCGTGCTGCGCCACCCCCGGGGCGGCCCGGTAATTGCCCCCAAAAAAATTCGACCGCGACCCCATTAGCACTTG
>JBGQMX010000072.1:0-15800 GCA_041500805.1 Methyloceanibacter sp. | reverse complement strand
CTGCACGGCCGTCACTTTGTATTCCGGGCAGTTGGTGGCCCAGTCGGAGAACTCGGTGGTGACCACGTTCACCTGGGTGCTGGGGTGGTGGAAGGTGGTGTAGACCACGCCCGGCGCCACGCGCTCGGTGATCCGCGCCCTGAGCGTCGTATCGCCGGCGCGGCTGGCAAGCTTCACCCAGTCGCCGTCGCGGACCCCGCGCTGCTCGGCGTCATGGGGATGGATCTCCAGCATATCTTCCTCATGCCAGATGACATTGGCGGTGCGCCGCGTCTGGGCGCCGACATTGTACTGGCTGAGGATGCGTCCGGTGGTGAGCAGCAGCGGGTAGCGCGGGCCGCTCTTCTCGTCGGTCGCCACGTACTCGGTAATGACGAACTTGCCCTTGCCGCGCGAGAAGCCGTTGATGTGCATGATCGGGGTGCCTTCCGGCGCACTGGCGTTGCAGGGCCACTGCACCGAGCCAAGCTCGTCGAGCTTCTTGAAGGAGACGCCGGCGAAGGTGGGCGTGAGCTTTGCCACCTCGTCCATGATCTCGGACGGATGGTTGTAGTGCATGGGATAGCCCAGTGCGTTGGAGAGGAGTTGCGTGATCTCCCAGTCCTCGTAGCCGTTCCGCGGCGCCATCACCTTGCGCACCATCTGGATGCGCCGCTCGGCATTGGTGAAGGTGCCGTTCTTCTCGAGAAACGTCGAGCCCGGCAGGAAGACATGGGCGTAGTTCGCCGTCTCGATGAGGAACAGGTCCTGCACCACCACGCACTCCATGGCGGCAAGCCCTGCCGCCATGTGCTGCGTATTCGGGTCAGACTGGAGAATGTCCTCGCCCTGGATATAGAGGCCCTTGAACGAGCCATCCACCGCGGCGTCCATCATGTTGGGGATGCGCAAGCCGGGCTCGGCATCGAGCGGCCGCCCCCACAGCGCCTCGAACATGGCGCGGGTGGCATCCTCGGAGACATGCCGGTAGCCTGAGACCTCGTGCGGGAACGATCCCATGTCGCAGGAGCCCTGCACGTTGTTCTGCCCGCGCAACGGGTTCACGCCGACGCCCTCGCGGCCGATATTGCCGGTGGCCATGGCGAGATTGGCGATCGCCATCACCGTGGTCGAACCTTGGCTGTGCTCGGTGACGCCGAGGCCGTAATAGATGGCGCCGTTGCCGCCGGTGGCGTAGAGCCGTGCCGCGCCGCGGATCAGATCGGCGGGGACGCCCGAGACCTTTTCCACCTCTTCAGGACTGTGGCGGGGATCGGAGACGAAGGAAGCCCAGTCCTGGAACTCGTCCCAATCGCAGCGCTCGCGCACGAAGGCCTCGTTCACCAGGCCCTCGGTGACGATGACATGAGCCAGCGCCGTCACCACCGCAACATTGGTGCCCGGCTGCAGCGGCAGATGGTAGTCAGCCTCGATATGGGGCGTGCGCACGAGGTCGATGCGGCGCGGATCGAGGATGATGAGCTTGGCGCCCTCCCTGAGCCGCTTCTTCATGCGCGAGGCGAAGACGGGGTGACCGTCGGTCGGGTTGGCGCCGATGATCATGATCACGTCGGCATATTCGACGGAGTCGAAATCTTGCGTGCCGGCCGAGGTGCCGTAGGCGGTCTTGAGCCCATAGCCGGTCGGCGAGTGGCAGACCCGCGCGCAAGTATCGACATTGTTGTTGCCGAAGGCGGCGCGCACGAGCTTCTGCACGAGGAAGGTCTCCTCGTTGGTGCAGCGCGAGGAGGTGATGCCGCCGACCGAGCTCGGGCCGTATTTCGCCTGGATGCGCTTGAACTCCGACGCCGCGTGCTGAATAGCCTCGTCCCATGAGACCTCACGCCACGGATCGGTGATCTTGGAGCGGATCATCGGCTTCAGGATGCGGTCCTTGTGGGTGGCATAGCCGAAGGCGAAGCGGCCTTTGACGCAGGAATGGCCGCGGTTCGCCTTGCCGTCCTTGTAGGGCACCATGCGCACCACCTCGTCGCCGCGCATCTCCGCCTTGAAGGCGCAGCCGACGCCGCAATAGGCGCACGTGGTGACCACGGAATGCTCGGGCGTGCCGATCTCGATCACGCTCCTCTCGTTCAGCGTCGCGGTGGGGCAGGCCTGCACGCAGGCGCCGCACGACACGCACTCGGACTCGAGGAAAGGCTGCTCCATGGAGGGCGACACTACGGAGTCAAAGCCGCGCCCGGCGATGGTCAGCGCGAAGGTCCCTTGCACCTCCTCGCAGGCGCGCACGCAGCGCGAGCAGACGATGCATTTCGAAGGCTCATAGGTGAAATAGGGGTTCGACGCGTCGATGCCGGGATTGGGGTGGCGGGCGCCGTCATAACCGTAGCGCACCTCGCGTAAGCCCACGGCGCCGGCCATGTCCTGCAGCTCGCAATCGCCATTGGCCGAGCAGGTCAGGCAGTCGAGCGGGTGCTCGGAGATATAGAGCTCCATCACGCCTTTGCGGAGCCGCTTCAGCCGGTCGGTCTGGGTATGCACCACCATGCCTTCGGCAACCGGCGTGGTGCAGGAGGCGGGCGTGCCGTTGCGGCCTTGGATCTCGACGAGACAAAGCCGGCAGGAGCCGAAGGCCTCGACCATGTCGGTGGCGCACAGCTTGGGGATCTGCGTCCCCATCTCCATGGCGGCGCGCATGATGGAGGTGCCTTCCGCCACGCTGAGCTTGACCCCGTCGATGGTGAGCGTGACGGTCTTCTTGGCCTTGGAGGCCGGCGTCCCGTAGTCGACTTCGTGGATCATCGACATGTTTCGTTTCCTTATTCAGCAGCTTCGAGGCGCTTTTTGTCGGCGCCGAAATCCTCGGGGAAATAGGTGAGCGCGCTCATCACGGGGTAGGGGGTAAACCCGCCCAGCGCGCAAAGCGATCCGAACTTCAAGGTGTTGCAGAGGTCTTCGAGCACGACGAGGTTCGCGGCTCTGTCGTCGCCGGCCACGATCTTGTCGACGAGCTCCACGCCGCGCGTCGAGCCGATGCGGCAAGGGGTGCACTTGCCGCAGGATTCGATGGCGCAGAACTCCATGGCGAAGCGGGCTTGCTTGGCCATGTCCACGGTGTCGTCGAACACCACGATGCCGCCATGGCCGATCAGGCCGTCGGCTGCGGTGAACGCCTCGTAGTCGAAAGGCGTGTCGAACAGCGCGCGCGGGAAATAGGCGCCGAGCGGGCCGCCCACTTGGACGGCGCGAACCGGGCGGCCAGAGCGCGTGCCGCCGCCGATGTCATCGACCAGCGCGCCAAGGGTGATGCCGAAGGCCGTCTCGTAGAGCCCGCCATGCTTAATGTTGCCGGCGAGCTGGATCGGCATAGTGCCGCGCGACTTGCCCATGCCGAAATCGCGGTAATACGTGGCGCCGTCGCTCATGATGATCGGCACCGTCGCCAGCGACAGCACGTTGTTGATGACGGTCGGCTTGCCGAACAGCCCGATAAAGGCGGGAAGCGGCGGCTTGGCGCGGACCTCGCCGCGCTTGCCTTCGAGGCTTTCCAGCAGCGAGGTCTCCTCGCCGCAGACATAGGCGCCCGCACCCGCGCGCACCTCCATGTCGAAGGCGAGGCCTGAGCCGGCGACATTGGCGCCGAGCATGCCGCCCTCGCGCGCCTTGCTTATGGCGATCTCCATCGCCTCGATGGCATGGGGATATTCGGAGCGGATATAGATATAGCCGTAGGTCGCGCCCACCGCGATGCCGGCGATGGTCATGCCTTCGATGAGGACGAAGGGATCGCCTTCCATGATCATGCGGTCGGCGAAGGTGCCGCTATCGCCCTCGTCGGCGTTGCAGACGATGTATTTCTGTTGTGGCGGCGTGCCGGCGACGGTGCGCCATTTGATGCCGGTGGGGAAGCCTGCGCCGCCGCGGCCGCGCAAGCCCGAATTGACCACCTCCTCGACGGTGGCCTGAGGGCCGACGGCAAGGGCTTTCTCCAACCCCTGGTAACCTTTGTGCGCGCGGTAATCGTCGAGGCTGCGGGGATCGACGATGCCGCACCGGGCGAAGGTGAGCCGCGTCTGGCTCTTGAGCCAAGGGATCTCCTCGACGAGGCCGAGATACAGGCGATGCTTTTCGCCTTGATCGAGCAGGCCTTCGACATCGGCCGGGGTGACCGGCCCATAGCCGACGCGGCCTTGCTCAGTCTCCACCTCGACCAGCGGCTCGAGCCAATACATCCCGCGCGAGCCGGTGCGCACGATCTCGACCGCCAAACCTTTGCGGTCGGCGGCCTTGCGGAACTCGGTCGCGACCTCCTCGGCGCCCACGCACAGCGCGCCGGAATCGCGGGAGATGAAGATGCACGCGCTCACGCTTGCGCCTCCTTGAGAAGGGCGTCGAGCCTCTTCTCGTCGAGCATGCCGAAGACGCGCTTATCGAGCATGGCGGCGGGGGAGGAATGGCAGAGCCCGAGGCAATAGACCGCTTCCAGCGTGACGCGGGCGTCGGCGGTCGTCTCGCCCATCTCCACGCCGAGCTTCTCCTCGGCCCGGGCGGCGAGCGCATCCCCGCCAGCGGCCTGGCAGGATTCGGCGCGGCAGAGCTTCAAGACGTGCCGCCCCGGCGGCTCTTTGCGGAAATCGTGATAGAAGGTGACGGTGCCGTGGATCTCGGCGCGGGACAGGTTCAGCGCCTCTGCCACCATGGGCACGGCCGCTTCCGGCACGCAGCCGAACGTCTCCTGCAAACCATGCAGAATGGGGAGGGCAGCACCCTCCAAATGCCGATGCTGCGCGATGATTTCGCTCGCGCGCCCGGCGTTCCATGGCTCGTATCGTGGCATTGCCCAGCCGCTGTAATGAGCTGATAGGAAAATGGGCAAAAAGCCCTAGACAATCAACAAAACAGGACCATGACCCGATCGGGATTCCCTATCGTTCATCACCCCGTCCATCACCCTCCAAGCGG
This sequence comes from Methyloceanibacter sp., assembly GCA_041500805.1. GTDB lineage: Bacteria > Pseudomonadota > Alphaproteobacteria > Rhizobiales > Methyloligellaceae > Methyloceanibacter. Next base: position 10,898 of record JBGQMX010000072.1, on the reverse strand, counting down.
GGGTTGACAGATTGAAGACATAGGCGCCCCGCCCCCCTGCCGCAAGCGACAAGGGGTAAATTTCTCAATCCATTACAATAGCTTATCGGACGATCGGCATTTCGGATCGCTGCCCTGCGCACCCGGTCGTGGGCCAGTTGCTTCAGCGCGAGCGTTCCCCCCTTTCCGCCGAAGTGCAGCTTCAGTCGCGCGGGCGTTTGGGATGCCGGCTCATTCTCGTTTGGGTCGCGCCGCGCGGGGGTTGTTTCTCTCCTCGCGCGCCATGTTCAGAAGCTCGTCAGAGCGTTTGCCTTCGGTATCGATTCCGAGACGCTTTAGCTCTGTCTTGGCATCAGCAACGAGCTGAGCGATTTTCGGCGGGGTTGTGTCCATCATCACAATATGCGCTCGCCCCTGTCTTGTTTCCAGGGGGCGTTCGTGCCTTCTTCAAACTGGCCCATGGACGTCACGAATCGGAAATGCCGCGTCACCTGCGAGCCCCTCAAGAACAACCCTCAATTGGGGATACGACAAGAGAGCGGTATCGCTACCGGGCATTGCTAGGTCTTGGCCGATCTGGCCTTTGCCTGGCGACCGCGCACGGCAGGTGGCGGCGGGCTGTCGGCGCCGAGGATAGGCGCGAGCTGCTTGGCCTCGCTGACCAGCGCATTGATCAAAGGTGTCAAAGGGTTACGATGGGGCACGACCAGCCCGATCGAGTGCGTGACCTCAGGCTCGACGATGGGGATGGCGCGCACCTTCTCGGTCAAGCCCAGCACCTCGGCAAGCTTCGCCGGCATCACGCTCGCCCAGCGCCCCGTGCGCACATGGGCGAAGAGCACCACCATCGAGTCCGATTCGAGCGTCGGCGCCACGTCGGCTCCCGCTTCTCTCAGCAGCGTCTCGATGATGCGCCGGTTCTGCATGTCGGGGGTGAGCAGGCAGAGCGGCACCTTGCCTACCTCTGCCCAGGTCACCTGGTCGCGATTGCCGAGCGGGCTGTCGGAGGAGGTGAGCAGCCGGTACTGCTCGCTATAGAGAGGCACGGTCTGCACGCGGCCCAGGGGCTCGTTGTCGAGATAGGTAAGGCCGGCATCGATCTCCAAATTCTCGAGCAGTCCCAGCACCTCGATGGAGTTGCGGGACAGAATCGTGAAGCTCACATCGGGATGCTTGGCGCGGTAGGGGGTGGTGATCATCGCCACCATGGCGAGCGCGGTAGGGATGGCGGCGATGCGGATATGGCCGGCAAGGCCGCGCTTCAGCGCGTCGATCTCCTGGCGCATGGCGCGGGTGTCGCCGACGATGCGGCGCGCCCAGTCGAGCACGCGCTCGCCCTCGGGGGTGAAGCCCTGGAAGCGCGAGCCCCGCTGCACCAAGAGGACCCCGAACGAATCCTCGAGCTGCTTGATACCGGCCGACAGCGTGGGCTGGCTCACGCCGCAGGCTTCTGCCGCGTGGCCGAAATGCCGCTCGCGTGACAGCGCGATGATGAACTCGAGCTTGTCGATCACGGCGAGGGACGCTCCAATGCAGCGCGTTCGTGCAACAGCCTATTGCCGATGATAGCGCCTTACTCCGCCACGCGCAGCGGCCTTGCGAGCGCCAACGCCCGCGAGCGGGCTCGTGCTGCTGCCCCCGCGGAACCAGTCCTACTTCTGCTGCTGCGGGCGCAGTTGGCAGAGCACGCGTTTGCCGAGCGCGTCGATAAGGGTGAGCGAAGGCTCCGACGGAATGCTGGCGTCGAGCCACCCGCCAAGCGTTCCGGCTTCGCTGACCAGCACGCCGTTGAGGATGACGAAAGTCGGGGCGTCGGCGCCTTCCTGGTAGGCGATGCCGCCCTTGCCGCTCTGGCCGCGTGGATTGGCGAAAATATAGGTGGTGCCTTCGAGCCCAAGGCTGCCAAACGCCTCACCGTCTTCGATCTTACAGTCCCAGGCGCCGTCAGCGCCTGCCGCCAACGCCGGGAGCGGCGAGAGAAGGGTGACGAAGACGGCAGCAACGAGAAGGCTGGAAGGTCTCATGGGTGTCCTCTTAACACTAGAACCGGCGGCCACGACGCTGGCACAGATGTGCCTGGTTTTGCAGGGGCCGCAAGCCCTAAACGCTGGCCCCGGAGGCATGCATGCCGGGCTCGAGCCCGCTCAGCACGCTCGCCGCGAGCACGACACCAAGACCGATCGCCGTCTCCACGGCGATGGTTGCGAGCAGCGCGCGCCGGCTCCCCTCGCCATGGGGCCCGCCGAGCGAAGGCGTGAAGCGCAGGCGATTGACGGCGGCAAGCAGGATGAGCACCGCGAACAAAGCGGCCTTGGTCAGCAGCATCGCTCCATAGGCGGTTCCGGTGAGACCCGCGAGACCGCCCGCAAGCAGGGTGCCTTGCAACAAGGCGGTGGCGGCGAGGATGGCGACCGCGACAGACCCGAGCGTGGAGAAGCGGCGTGCGGCGAGCTCGGTCGCGTCGAGCGGGGCCTGCCCCACCACCATGAGCAGCGGGAGGAGCCCGCCGAGCCAAGCGCCGGCCGCAAGCAGATCCAGGATTTGCGAGAGAAGCAGCACGCTGAAGCCATGCGACATGGCGAAGGCGTGGCTATGGCCCGCTTCGAGCGACGCCGCGAGGCCGGCGAGGATCGTAGCCAAGACGCTGGGACCCCGGATGATCGCCGCTGCGACGCCAACTCCGGCGAGTGCGAGAGCCTGCAAGGCGAGCACCTGGCCGAAACGGCTCGCCGTCAGCACCGACGGCACCGCCGCGATGGTTTCAGCCAAGCCGTGCGCCTCGGCCATGACATGAGCTTCGAGCACGAGCCAGGCAAGACCGGCGGCTAAGGCGGCAAGCACGCTCCACCATACGACGGCTAGGCAGCGCCGCTCGATCAGGTCGCAGAGGTGCGACTCAAGCCGCCGCGCGATCGGCGGCATCAGCAGGCTTCCGAACAGCGCGGCACCGAAGCTCGACAGCACGCAAGCCACGAAGAGGCCACGTGCGAGCGCAAGCAGCATGAATCGGCCTCAGTCGCGCTGTGTGGAGGGTGCCGTGGCGCCCATGGCTTCAACATGGAATGTCACCTCCACGTTGCCCGCGTGCTCGAAGGTCAGGGTGCCCAGGAACGCGTCGCCCTTCTTCAGGGGTCCTTTGAAGCGGATGAACATGAGGTGATAGGAGTTGGGCTCCAGCGCCACCGTGCCTTTGGCCGGGATGGGCACTCCGTCGGTGACGGGGCGCATCTGCATCACCCCATCCACCATTTTCGTCTGATGGATCTCGGTTTGCCCCGCGAAAATGGCGCTCGCCGAAACGAGGCGATCCGGTGCGTCGCCGTTATTCCTGATGGTTAGGTAGCCCACGGCAACCTGCACGTCCTCGGCCGTCGCGCGCGACCAGGCGTTCTAGACCGAAATCGGACCCTTGGCCTCGGCCTCACCGGCAGAAACCACGTTGATGGCGAGAAGAAGCGCAGCAAGCGCCAGTGCGTGAAATGACAAGCGGTACACGTCGTGCCTCCTTGGGGCAGAGAGGTGGGACTGAAGCGGCTCTAACCGTGCGGCGCCTCACTCGCCGACGCGGAAGTTGAAGCTTCCGTTCGTCTTGTGGGTGTCGGTCGAGGTGACGCGCCACATTACCTTATAAGTTCCGGGCTTGAGTGGCTTGAGCGATACGACGAGGCGTTTGGCATTGTCCGCCGCGCTGTGCACATCCCCATTGTCGACGCGTGCGCCCTTGGCGTCATCGACCGCGATGCTGCTGAACTTGGGCTCGATCTCCTCGGAGAAGTCGATGGCCACCTCCGCAGGAGAGGTCGTCACCGTGGCATCGGCGGCGGGCGTGGAGCCCTTCAGATGGGCGTGCGCGAAAGCTTGCGTGCTCGCGAGCAACGCAACGATGCTAGCGGCGGCAGTCGCGATATGGCGCATGGCTGGGCGTCCTCATTTGCAACTCGATATGAGCAGGCGACGAGGGGACCGCGGTCGGGCCGCGTCGTCCCCTGGTCGCTCATGCTTTGCCGCGGGAGCGCGGCGCGTGGATCGAAATCGAGATCAGGTGAGGAGGCGGGGAGGGCCGCGGCTTTGCGGCGCGTGCACCAGGGGCATCGGCAAGATGGTCGTCGGTGCCGTCAAAAAGCGCGCTACCGGATTCGGGCGGCACAAGCATCGGCATCGCCGCACCCGCTAGAGCGAGCTGAAGCGCGGCGAAGCCGCTGCAGATCGGGCAATGCGTCTTGCTGGCGGGCTTGGCGCCCTTCGACGGCTCGCTGTTGGGTGCGGCTGAGACATTGTGGCACAGCGTCGCGGCAGAGATGGCGGGCGCCCCGGCACGTGCGGTCGTTGCCTGCGAGACGGTGTGCCAGGGAAAGAGCACGACGTAGAACGCCATGCCGAGCAGGGCGGGCGCGGTGCCGAGCCGGCGGCGCCGATGCGTAAGTGCCTGCCCCATAAGGAAATCCTCGTCTCGCGCCGATCCCGCCTGCAAGCGGCGCATGGACTTAAGCGCACGCAAGGCTGCCTGATATCTCTCGGGAAATCCAGCCTCTGCCGGCGTCAGTTGCTGCGATCATGCAAACCTTGCAATGATTAGCGTGCGCAGCATTCATTTCATGCACGCCGGCAGATTGTCGTAGTGTCCTCGCCGACGCGCCCGGTCTACGGGCTCTGTCCCAGAGGAAGAGCTATGCATAGTCGCTATCTACTACTCGCGCTCGCAGCTTCCGCCTGGCTCGCTGGCGCCACCTGGGTGGAGGCGGAGACCGCGATCGACGTGACCATCAAGGACCATCGCTTCACGCCCTCCGAGATCCATGTGCCGGCAGGAAAGCCCGCGGTCCTCAATATCAAGAACGAGGATGCGACCGCCGAGGAGTTCGATTCCTCGGCGCTCAAGATCGAGAAGGTGATTGCCGGCGGCAAGCAAGGCACGGTGCGGCTAAGGCCGCTCGATGCGGGCCGCTATCCCTTCATGGGCGAATACCACGCCGGCACCGCGCAGGGCGTCGTCGTCGCCGAATGAGGTCCGGATGCTCGCCACGCTCCTGATCGTCTTTCGCGAGGTCATCGAGGCCGGACTCATCGTCGGCATCGTGCTGGCCGCGACCAAGGGCGTCCCGCGTCGCGGCCTCTTTGTGAGCTACGGCATCGCCGGCGGCGTGGCGGGAGCCTGCCTGGTCGCCGCCTTCGCCAGCGAGATCGGGGATTTGTTCGAAGGCTCGGGCCAGGAGCTGTTCAATGCGGCCATCCTCCTGATCGCGGTCGGCATGCTCACCTGGCACAATGTCTGGATGGCGAGCCATGGCCGCGCCATCGCCCAGGAGATGCGGCAGGTGGGTCAGGCGGTCGCCTCAGGTCAAGAGCCGCTCGCCGCCTTGGCGATCGTGTGCGGCGTGGCCGTGCTGCGGGAGGGGTCGGAGGTCGTCCTGTTCCTCTATGGCATTGCCGCATCGGGTGGGACCTCAGGGCTTGGCATGCTGGCCGGTGGCGTGCTCGGTCTGCTCGCGGGCGCAGGCGTGTCGGCGCTCATGTATCTCGGGCTCCTCACCGTTCCCGCCCGGTATCTTTTCTCCTTCACCTCGGGCCTCATCACGCTGCTCGCGGCAGGCCTCGCCGCGCAGGCGGCCGCCTTCCTCCAGCAGGCCGGCTATATCGAGGCGCTCACCTCCACTGTTTGGGACACCTCCTGGCTGCTCTCGGACGACAGCGTGCTCGGACGCTTGCTGCATACGCTGATCGGTTACACCGATCGGCCGAGTGGGGCCCAGCTCGTTGCCTATCTCCTGACCGTCGCCATCATCGTGGGGCTGATGCGGCTTCAGCGATCGCATGGCGCGGGTGCGGCTCGCCTGAAGCCGGTCCCGGCTGAGCCTGCTTCCACCATTTGATAGGAAGTAGTTGGGAGGAGACCGCGGCTCTCGTCTCGCGATCCCGCACAAAATGGGGTACGAACCCGAGGCCCGCAGCTCAACACTGTCCGCCTCGACATGCACCAAGCCGCCACGTCGCCGGCCCGCGCCCTCGTTGCCGATATCGGCGGCACCAATGCGCGCTTTGCCATTGCCGATCTCGCCACGCTCGTCCGGCTGAGCCTCTAGCTGACCCTCCTCCCGGCCGGCCTTTGCGGAACGCAAAGTACCGTTTGGCGCAAGGCGAAAGGCCTCGATGCTATCGCTTAGCTGGCGGCGGGCAAGCGCTACTCGTTCGAGCTGCGCTGATAGATGTCGTCGAATCTGACGATATCATCCTCGTCGAGATAGGCTCCCGACTGCACCTCGATAAGGAAGGCCGGGATCTTGCCGGGATTGGCGAGGCGGTGCTTCTTGCCGACGGGGATGTAGGTCGATTCGTTCTCGCTCAGCATCTCGACCTCGTCACCGCGCGTCACCTCCACGGTCCCGGTGACCACGACCCAATGCTCCGAACGGTGATGGTGGCTCTGCAGCGACAGCTTGCCCCCGGGCTTCACCATGATGCATTTGACCTGATAGCGCTCGCCGCGGTTCAGGCCCTGATACCAGCCCCAAGGGCGATAGACGCGATTGTGCTGGAGCGTGAGGTCGCCCCCGTTCCCTTTAAGATAGTCGACCACCCGCTTGATGGATTCGGCGTGGTCCTTCGAGGCGACGAGCACGGCGTCCTCCATGGCGACCACCACGAGGTTCTCCACGCCGACCAGGGCGACGCAGGCATGGTCGCTGAAGGCAAGGCTGTTGCGCGTGTCTTCGAGGATGATCTGGCCATGGCCCTTGACCACGTTGCCGGTGGCGTCCTTGTCCATGAAGTTCCACAGGGCCTCCCATGAGCCGACATCGCTCCACGACGTCTTGAGCGGCACGCAGCGCATGTTGCCGGCTTTCTCGGCAACGGCGTAGTCGAGCGAGATGGCGGGGGCTTGCGCATAGGCGCCGTTCAGCACGCGGAAGGTGAGGTCCTCAGTCGCCGCATCGAGCGACGTGCGGCAAGCCTCGAGGATTTGCGGCGCGTGCATCTCGAGCAGATCGAGCATGGTCGCGGCCTTGAACAGAAAGATGCCAGCGTTCCAATAGAACGCGCCGCTCTCGAGATATTCCTCGGCGGCTTTGAGCGACGGCTTCTCCACGAAGCGCTTCACTTTGCGGTCGACGCCTTCGCCCTCCTCCGTCTCGATATAGCCATAGCCCGTATGCGGGCAGTCGGGCTCGACCCCGAAGGTGACGAGCCCGCCTGCCTCTGCTGCGGCCACGCCGATCTCGACGGCCCGGGCAAAGGCGCCCGGATCGGCGATCATGTGGTCCGACGGCGCGAGCAGCACGAGCGCGTCGGCGTCCGCGCGCGAAGCGATCAGCGCGGCGATGCAGGCGGCAGGCGCGGTGTTGCGGCTAACCGGCTCGAGCACGAGGTTTCTCGCCGGCGCGCCGATCTCCTCGAGCTGCTCGGCGACGAGAAAACGGTGGCGGTAATTGGAGAGGACGAAAAGGTCCCCGAAGAGCGGGCCCGAGAGCCTGCGGCAGGTCTGCTGGAACAGCGTCTCGGGTCCGGTAAGCCGATGAAACTGCTTAGGGTATGCCTCGCGCGACAGGGGCCAAAGCCGGGTGCCCGCTCCGCCGCACAAGATGAATGGCATGACCTTAAGCATGACTTCCTATCCGACGTCGCCCGCCCCTTGGCATCCTTAGCATGGCGTTGGCGGCATCCCAAAGGTCTGCTCCTTGAGCGCGCCCTGCAGGCCGCATCGCTGGGTCGCCGGTTAACGGCAGCGACGGGAAAATTTGAGGATGCAATAAGGTTCGCGAGCCTATTTGTACTCGACCTTGAGCACCTGGTAGGACTTGCCGCCGCCCGGGGTCGGCACCTCGACGACGTCTTTCTTGCGCTTGCCGAGAAGAGCGCGGGCAAGGGGAGAGGTGATCGAGATCCTCCCCTGCTTCACGTCGGCTTCGATCTCGCCGACGATGCGGTATTTGGCCTTCTCGCCGGTATCCTCGTCTTGCAGGGTGACGGTCGCCCCGAACATCACGTGATCGCCCTTGAGCTTGGCGGTGTCGATGATGTCGGCGCGGGAGAGTTTGTCCTCCAGGTCGGCCATCCGGGCCTCGGTGATACCCTGCGCATCCTTGGCGGCGTGATATTCGGCGTTTTCCGAGAGGTCGCCATGGGTGCGCGCCTCCGCAATCTGCTTGATGATTCGCGGGCGCTCGACGGTCTTGAGATGTTTAATCTCAGCCTCAAGCGCAGCAAAGCCCTCCGCGGTCATCGGCACTTTGTCCATGTCCATCAAGGCTCCTTGGGCCCCCCCTGAGCTAATGTCCAGGAATTGCCCGGTCTAAGTCAAGAATCTGTTGATTTTGACCGATCTGCAAGCGGTCTCAAGCGAACTCTTTGCTGCTCTTGCCGACATAGCTTTGCAGGGGAGCGACCTTGAGGCTTCCAGCCCGGAGCGCCTTGATGGCCTCGGTCACGGCCAGCGCGCCGGCCAGCGTCGTATAATATGGGATGTGGTAGATCAAGGCCGACCGGCGGATGGAGAAGGAATCGGCGAGCGCCTTGGCGCCTTCGGTGGTGTTGAACACGATGTCGACCTCGCCATTGGTGATGGCGTCGACAATGTGCGGGCGCCCCTCCAGCACCTTGTTGACCCGTTCGCATGGGATGCCGTGGGCGTCGAGATGCCGCTTGGTGCCACGGGTGGCGATGACCCGGAAGCCCATCTCGGCAAGGGCGCGGATCGGCGCCACCACCTTCTCCTTGTCACTGTCCTTGACCGAGACGAACACCGTGCCGGACAGCGGCAGCTTCGAGCCGCCGCCGAGCTGGCTCTTGGCAAAGGCGATGGCGTAGTCGCGGTCGATGCCCATCACCTCGCCGGTCGAGCGCATCTCGGGCCCGAGCACGGGATCGACGCCGGGGAAGCGCGCGAAGGGGAACACCGCCTCCTTCACGGCGACATGGTCGAGCTTCGGCCGCGTGAGCCCGAATGAGGCGAGCGGCTTGCCGGCCATGACCTCGGCCGCGATGCCGGCGATGGCGAGCCCGATCACCTTGGCGACGAAAGGCACGGTGCGGGAGGCGCGCGGATTGACCTCGAGGATGTAGATATCGTCGTTCTGGATGGCGAACTGGACGTTCATCAGCCCCACCACGTTCAGTGCGTGGGCAAGCTCCACCGTCTGCCGCTCCATGTCGGCGATGATTTCCGCCTTCAGCGAATGGGGCGGGAGCGAGCAGGCACTGTCGCCCGAATGCACGCCCGCCTCCTCGATATGCTCCATCACGCCGCAGATGAAGACGTCCTTGCCGTCGGCAATGGCGTCGACGTCGACCTCGATGGCGTCGCGCAAGTAAGAGTCGAGCAGCACGGGGCTCTTTCCCGAGACCACCACGGCTTCGGCGATGTAGCGGGCAAGCTGCGCCTCGTCATGCACGATCTCCATGGCCCTGCCGCCGAGCACGTAAGACGGGCGGATCACGAGTGGAAAGCCGAGCTCGATAGCAATCGCCTTGGCCTGCTCGGCCGACCGGGCGATGCCGCTGCGCGGCTGCCTCAGCCCCAGCCGCTCGATCAGGGCCTTGAACCGGTTGCGGTCTTCCGCCAAGTCGATGGCGTCGGGGGAGGTGCCGAGGATCGGGACCGATGCGTTCTCGAGTGCCTGGGCGAGCTTGAGCGGCGTCTGCCCGCCGAACTGCACGATGACGCCCTTCACTCTCCCGTTCGCGGACTCGGTGCGCACGATCTCGAGCACGTCCTCTTCCGTCAGCGGCTCGAAATAGAGCCGGTCGGAGGTGTCGTAGTCGGTCGAGACCGTCTCTGGATTGCAATTGACCATGATGGTCTCGTAGCCCGCAGCGGAAAGCGCGTAGGCCGCATGGCAGCAGCAATAATCGAACTCGATGCCCTGGCCGATGCGGTTGGGGCCGCCGCCAAGAATGATGATCTTCTCTGCCGCTGAGGGACGCGCCTCGCAGACGGGGGGCCCTGCGAACCCCGCCTCGTAGGTCGAGTACATATAGGCCGTGGGCGAGGCGAACTCCGCCGCGCAGGTGTCGATGCGCTTATAGACGGGGTGCACGTCGAGCGCCCGGCGCCTCGCCGAAACCTCGCTCGCCTCGAGACCGGCAAGCCTCGCCAGCCGCTCGTCGGAGAACCCCATCGCTTTCAGCACGCGGAACTGGGCGGCGCTGTGCGGCAATCCGTGCTGGCGGACGCGCTCCTCGCAATCGACGATGTCCTGCAGCTGGCGGATGAACCACGGGTCGATGGCGCAGGCCTCGAAGATCTGCGCCTCGCCGAAGCCGAGCCTGAGCGCCTGGGCCACTTTTAGGAGGCGGTCCGGGGAAGGGGTGCCCAGCGCCGCCCGGATCACATTCTTGTCGTCGCCCTGGCCGATCCCTTCGAAAGCGATGTCGTCGAGGCCGGTGAGGCCGGTCTCCATGGAGCGGAGCGCCTTCTGCAGCGACTCCGGAAAGGTGCGGCCGATGGCCATGACCTCTCCCACCGATTTCATGGAGGTGGTGAGCACGGGCTTGGCGCCCGGGAACTTCTCGAAGGCGAAGCGCGGGATCTTGGTCACCACATAGTCGATGGTGGGCTCGAAGCTTGCCGGCGTCGCCCCTCCGGTAATGTCGTTCTCAAGCTCGTCCAGCGTGTAACCTATCGCCAGCTTAGCCGCGATCTTGGCGATGGGAAAGCCGGTCGCCTTGGAGGCAAGCGCCGAGGAGCGCGACACGCGCGGGTTCATCTCGATGATGACGAGGCGCCCGTCGGCAGGGTTCACCGCGAATTGCACATTGGAGCCGCCGGTCTCGACCCCGATCTCGCGCAACACCGCGATCGAGGCGTTGCGCATGATCTGATATTCCTTGTCGGTAAGCGTCAGGGCAGGCGCCACCGTGATGGAATCGCCGGTATGCACGCCCATCGGATCGAGGTTCTCGATCGAGCAGATGATGATGCAATT
>JBGQMX010000071.1:0-16045 GCA_041500805.1 Methyloceanibacter sp. | reverse complement strand
TGAAGCTCAAGCCTGACGACGGCTATTATGTCGACAGCCTCGGCTGGGCCTATTTCAGGCTCGGCAATCTGCCCGCCGCCGTCGAGCAGCTCGAGCGCGCCGTCGAGCTCAAGCCCGACTATCCCGTCATCAACGACCACCTCGGCGACGCCTATTGGCGCGTGGGGCGGAAGCTCGAGGCGAAATATCAGTGGCAGCAGGCCCTCACGCTGAAGCCTGACGACGCGCAGGCCGTCGCGCTCAAGCAGAAGGTCGAGTCCGGCCTGACCGAGACCGCCGAGACCAAATCGGCGCAAGACCGGACCATCGAGGCGGGCCAGAAGACGCAGCAATAGGACGGCGGCCTTGGCCAAACCCGGGGGAGCGGAGCATGACAACGCTCCGTGATACGGCGTGGGCGAAGCTCAACCTGACGCTTGAGGTCCTGGGGCGCCGGGCCGACGGATTTCACGAGCTGCGCAGCCTCGTCGCCTTTGCCAATATTGGCGACATCGTCGAGCTCGATCCTTCGGCCCCGCTTGGGCTCGAAGTCGAAGGCCCCTTCGCCGGCGCCTTGAGCGGCGACAATCTCATCGTCAAAGCCGCGCGAGCCGCGAGCGCCATCCATCCCGGGCTTAAGCTCGGCCGCTTCCTTCTGGTCAAGGCGCTTCCCGTCGCCGCCGGCCTCGGCGGCGGCTCGGCCGATGCGGCGGCCGCCTTGCGGCTGATCGGACGCGCCAATGGGGGCGCACTGAGCGAGGCGGATCTGGCCGGGATTGCGCCGAGGCTCGGCTCCGACGTGAGCGTCTGCCTCAAGAGCCGCCCGGCGCTGATGACCGGCCGCGGCGAGAAGGTCAGCTTTGTGCGCGGCTTCCCGTCTTGCGGCGTGCTTCTCGCCAATCCAGGCCTCCCCCTGGCGACGGCAGCGGTCTATGCCGCGCTCAACGCCGAGCCTTTGGCGGCAGCGCCCGCAAATGAGCCGGAGCCGCCCGGCTTCGCCGGAAGCTTAGAGTGGCTGCTCGACTATCTTGCACCGCGCGGCAACGATCTGGAGGCGCCGGCCATGCGCCTGGCGCCTGCCATCAAGCAGGTGCTCGCTGCTCTCGCGGGGCTGGAAGGCGTCCGCCTCACGCGGCTTTCGGGAAGCGGGCCGACCTGCTTTGCCTTGTTTGCCACCGCCGCGGAGGCCGAACGGCAAGGTGCCGCGCTTGGCGCCGCCCATCCCGATTGGTGGCTTGCCGCGAGCACGCTGGGGGCAGGCGCTTAGAGCGGTCGACTAGAACGGACGGTCGACGCAGAACTCGATGGCCTCGAGCAAAGCTGCCTTCGCCTCGCAATCGGGAAAAATGGCAAGGGCGTCGCGGGCGATGGCGCCATAGTGGCGCGCCCGCTCCATGGTGTCGCTCAGCGCGTTGTGGCGCTTCATCAGGCCCATTGCCTCGGCAAGGTCGGCCTCGCCGATATCGCCTTGCTGCAGCGTCCGCTGCCAGAAGTCGCGCTCGCCCGCATTGCCGCGGCGGTAGCAGAGCACCACGGGCAATGTGATCTTGCCCTCGCGGAAATCGTCACCGACGCTCTTGCCGAGCATCGATTGCTCGCCCGAATAATCGAGCGCATCGTCGACGAGCTGGAAGGCAAGCCCGAGATTGCGGCCATAAGAGCGCAAGGCCGCGGCTTCCGATTTCGGCCGGCTAGCGATCACCGCGCCAACCTCCGCCGCCGCCGCGAACAGCGCCGCGGTCTTGGCGTCGATCACGGCGAGATAGTCGTCCTCGGTGGTCTCGGTGTTCTTGGCGGTGATGAGCTGCATCACCTCGCCTTCGGCGATGATCGCGGCAGCATCCGACAGGATGCGCAGCGCGCCGAGCGAGCCCACGTCGACCATCATCTTGAAGGCCTGGCCGAGCAGGAAGTCGCCGACCAGCACGCTCGCCTCGTTGCCCCATAGGAGCCGCGCCGCGGTCTTGCCCCGGCGGAGATTGCTCTCATCGACCACGTCGTCATGCAGGAGCGTCGCGGTATGCATGAACTCCACGCTCGCCGCGAGCCGCACATGGCCATCCCCCGCATAGCCGCACAGCCGCGCCGCGGCGAGCGTGAGCATGGGACGTAAGCGCTTGCCGCCGGAATTGATCAGATGCCGGGCAAGCTCGGGGATCAGCTCTACATTGGAACGAGCGCGGTCGAGGATGATCCGGTTGACATGGCCCATGTCCTCCTCGACAAGCGCCACGAGCGGCGCAAGGCTCGCTGTCGGATCGCGCGCGCCGGCAAGCTTGACGACAACTCCCAAGGGACGTTCTCCTAAGATCGGCCGAAGGGGCCTTTTCCGGATATTGTCGGCGGTCACCCACGAAGGTCAAGGCGCTCCGGCTTGAGGCTAAAGGACACGGGCTTTGCAATGAAGGAATTGTTGCGCTCAAACGACCCTGTGCTCCTGTCCTATGTCAGCGCGCTGCTGGAAGAGGAGGGGATCGTCTTCATGATTGCCGACAGCAATATGAGCGTGTTGGAGGGCTCGATCGGGGCCTTTCCCCGGCGCGTTCTGGTGGAGAGCGAGCGGATTGGGCAGGCGCGCAGCATTCTCATTGAGGCCGGCATCGGCCATGTCATCTCCGAAGAAAAAAAGGGCTGACCCGGAGCATCCATCCGTGACGCGAGCAAGAGGCGGAGCGACCCTGGACGATTTCCTCGGCGGCCGCATTTCCGTGTTGCAGCCGGAGCAAGGCCATCGTGCCGGAAGCGACGCCGTATGGCTCGCCTCTGCCGTCCCGGCGCGGCCGGGCGATCGCGTGCTCGATGCCGGTGCGGGCGTCGGCGTGGCGGGGCTATGCCTGCTCGCCCGCATCCCTGACCTCGAGGTGACCGCCGTGGAGGCCGATGCCGGCCTCTGCGCGTTCGCTGCCGACAACGCTGCTCGCAATGGCGTTGCCGCCAGATTCAAGGTGATCGAGGCGGATGTCGCGGTCCCCGCCGAGACGCTCGCCGCGAAGGGGCTGGTGCGCGAGGGCTACGACCAGGTGATCGCCAACCCGCCCTACCACGTCGAGGGTACGGTGCGGCCGGCGCCGGACCCTGGCCGCGCCTTCGCCCATGTCATGGGGGACGGCGCGCTCGAAGATTGGGTGCGCTTCCTTGCCGCAATGGCTGCGCCTAAGGGCTTTCTGACGCTCATCCACCGGCCCGACAGCCTCACCATGCTGCTCAAGCTGCTCGAACGCCGGTTCGGTGACATCGCCGTCTTTCCCCTGTTCCCGCGGCGAGGTGAAGCCGCCACCCGCGTCATCCTTAAAGGGCGGAAAGGGAGCCGCCGCGGCGGGGTTTCCCTCCTGCCTGGGCTCGTCCTGCATGAGCCTGACGGTAGCTACACGGTAGAGGCCGAGGCCGTGCTGCGGGGAGGGGAGGGCTTGGAGCTTGGGATTGGATAAACGAAGGGCCGCCGCCCGGAGGGGAGAGGCAGCGGCCCTCGTTTCGCCCGAGCGTGAGGAGAGACCTCGGGCTTGCAAGGTCCAGCTAGATGCCGGCCTTGACGTTGCGCCAGACCGCCAAGCAGGTGAAGCGGTCGGTATCGTCGTTTCGCAGCTCGCTTACCACTGCCGCCCGTAGTTCCAGCCGTAATACTGGAGCCACCACGGGTAGGGTCTGTAGTAGTGGTACTTCCTGTAGCTGTATTGATTCTGATAGCGTCGATAATTGTTATTCGTGTAGTGGTTGTCGTTGTAGTCCTGATTGTAGTTGTGGTTGTAGTTCTGATTGTAGCCGTGATTATAGTTGTTGTTGTAGGCGTTGGCCGGGGAGGTTGCGCCGAGCGCCAGGAATGACAGGGCGGCTGCGGCAAGAAGGGTCTTTTTCAACATTGTAGGGTTCGGTCTCCAGCTAGCGGCGCCGGTTGGCGCCTGTGTGGTTTGAGCCAAGTCCCTCGGGCATCGTCCCGTTCTAGCTGGCGGGGCCTGAACTAAAGCTGACGGGGCCGTTCATCTGGCGTTCAGGCAAAAGGCCCCGGAAACGCCAAAAGGCCACTCCCGGTCTCGGGAATGGCCCTTTGCAATCCGACAAAGGCGCCTTGGAGACGCGCGTGTCTAGTACCAGCCGCGGTAATAGCCCCTCCGCCAATAGGGGTAATAGCCGTAGGGATAACCGTAGCCGTAGGCGTAGGGACGATAATAGCGGGGGCCCCAATAGCCATAGCGGGGACCGACATAAACGTGCACGCCGGGTCCACCCCAGCCCCAGCCGCGCCGCCATCCGGCTTCCGCGGAGTTCGGGGAGAATGTGACAAGGGCGAGCACCAGGGCCCCCAATGCCACGACAAAAGTCGCAAGCTTGCTCATCTGAGTCCTCCTAGGAGATTCGAGCGACGCTTCTTCAGGTGGAAAACGCGCCGCCGAGGTGGGTGTTCCCCAACCTTCAAGCTAAAGTATAGCAACGAATTCGGACTGTCCGATGGCGGTCCAAGACTTGCGTTAACCAAAGGCTTATGGGCCGCCCCGATCTGGCCGTTATTGGGACAGAAATCGCCAGACTGCCTTGATTTAACCCTTTGCCGCTGTACGTATAAGTCCCATGGACAATCTCTTGGACGAGGTGGGCACGGCCGACCGGACGGGCTGGAAGAGCTATCTTCCAGCATCTTGGCGCGCACCCTTGGTCCCCGTGCTCAGATTCAGCGGGGCGATCGGCGTGGTCACCCCGCTCAAGCCCGGTCTCTCGCTCTCGACCAGCGCTGCCGCCATCGAGAAGGCCTTCTCCATGCGCGGCGCCAAGGCCGTCGCCATCCAGATCAACTCTCCCGGCGGCTCCGCCGTGCAGTCGATGCTGATCTATCGGCGCATCAGGGCGCTTGCCGCGGAGAAGGGGCTCAAGGTCTATGTCTTCGCCGAGGACCTTGCCGCCTCGGGCGGCTATCTCTTGGCGCTGGCCGGCGACGAGATCTATGCCGACGCCAGCTCGATCGTGGGCTCCATCGGCGTGATCACGGCAAGTTTCGGCGTGCACGAGCTGATCGCCAAGATCGGCGTTGAGCGGCGGGTCATCACCGCCGGCGCCAACAAAGACACGCTCGACCCGTTCCTGCCCGAGAAGCCCGAGGACGTGGAGCGCGTCAAAGCTATCCAACTTGACGTGCACGCGGCCTTCATCGATCTCGTCAAGGAGCGGCGGGGCGCCAAGATTGCGGCGTCCGGCGAGACCCTGTTCACCGGCGAGTTCTGGTCGGGCAAGAAGGCGCTCGAGCTCGGTCTCATCGACGGGCTCGCCGACCTCCGCAGCAAGATGCGCGCGATTTACGGCGACGACGTGCGCTTCAAGCTCATGACGCCCTCGACCTCGTGGTTCCGCCGCAAGCGGAGCATATTTGCGCAAGATGGAGGCTTCGACTTCGGCTTCTTGACGGGCGGGCTTGCCGCCGATGTCATCTCGGCGGTCGAGACCCGCGCGCTCTGGTCGCGCTTCGGATTTTAAGATGCCCCAGATCCTTTTTCTTCTCGCCGGTGCCGGCCTCTTCCTCGCCGGTCGGCGCTGGTACTCCCAAGAGCGGCGGCGTATTGTTGCCGAGCTTCGCGCCGCCCAAGAGGCCATGGACCGGCGCGAGGCTGAAAGTATCGTGCCTTTGGAGCGAGACCCCGCGACCGGCATCTATCGACCGAAGCGGATGTTCTAGACGCTTCGGGCGCGAGGCACTAACCCGCCGGCCATTGTCATCTCCGATTACCTATGGCTTTCCTTGTTATTCGTATGCGCATAAATGCGCGTGCCGTCCCCGAGGCTCGCCGAGGCGCTTTCATGGATGCTCGACGGAACGATAGCGGGAAGCCCCCCAAAAAAGGGGGGTCTACGACCCTGTCCTTCCAGGACCTGATCCTGAAGCTCGAGCGCTTTTGGGCCGATCAGGGCTGCGTGATCCTGCAGCCTTACGACATGGAGATGGGGGCTGCGACCTTTCACCCAGCCACCGCCTTGCGCTCGCTCGGGCCTAAGCCCTGGCGTGCGGCCTATGTGCAGCCGTCGCGGCGCCCCAAGGACGGCCGCTATGGCGAGAACCCGAACCGGCTCCAGCATTATTACCAGTTCCAGGTGACCCTGAAGCCGTCTCCCCCCGATATCCAGCAGCTCTATCTCGACAGCCTCACCGCCATCGGCATTGACCCCTTGAACCACGACATCCGCTTCGTCGAGGACGATTGGGAGAGCCCGACCCTCGGCGCCTGGGGGCTCGGCTGGGAGGTGTGGTGCGACGGCATGGAGGTGACGCAATTCACTTACTTCCAGCAGGTCGGCGGCTTCGATTGCAATTCCGTGACGGGCGAGCTCACCTATGGGCTCGAGCGGCTTGCCATGTATGTGCAGGGCGTCGACCGCGTCTTCGACCTCAACTTCAATGGCCGGGCGGGCAAGGACAAGGTCACCTATGGCGACGTGTTCCTGCAAGCCGAGCAGGAATATTCGCGGTTCAATTTCGAGCACGCCGATACGGCCATCCTGCTCGACCATTTCCGCGACGCCGAGACCGAGTGCAAATCGCTGCTCGCCAAGGGCGACTTAGGCGAGCGCCATCTGATGGTGCTGCCGGCTTACGACCAGGCGATCAAGGCCTCGCATATCTTCAATCTGCTCGATGCCCGCGGCGTGATCTCGGTGACCGAGCGGCAGGCCTATATTTTGCGCGTGCGCGAGCTCGCCAAGGCGTGTTGCGCGGCTTGGCTCAAGACCGAGGCGGGCGGCCCTGCCCATGGCTGAGCTTCTCCTTGAGCTGTTCTCCGAAGAGATCCCCGCGCGCATGCAAGGCCGCGCCAGGGAGGATCTTGCGCGGCTGCTCGGCGAGAAGCTGAAAGGGGCGGGGCTGGAATTCAAGGAGATAAAGACCTTCGCCACGCCGCGCCGCTTGACGGTGGTGGTCGAGGGACTGCCTGCGCGTTCGCCCGACATCAGGGAGGAGCGGAAAGGCCCGCGGCTCGATGCCCCTGAGCCCGCCATCGAGGGCTTCCTCAAATCGGCCGGGCTCGGCTCGGTCGATCAGGCTGAGAGGCGTGACGACAAGAAGGGCAGCTTCTACGTGGCGCTGCTGGAAAGGCCCGGCCGCCCCACGGCAGAGGTCGTCGCCGGGATTGTGCCCGAGATCGTGCGTGGCTTTCCCTGGTCGAAATCCATGCGCTGGGGCGAGGGGAGGCTTCGCTGGGTGCGGCCGCTCCATTCGATCCTGTGCTTGCTCGACGGCAAGGTGGTCGATTTCGAGATCGATGGCTTGCGAAGCGGCAAGGAGACGCGCGGGCACCGCTTCATGGCGCCCGAGCCCTTCGCTGTGAAGAGCTTCAAGGACTACGCCGAGAAACTGCGTGAAGCCAAAGTGATCCTCGACAGCGCCGAGCGTGCCTCGATTATTCTCGAGAGCGCGAGGAAGCTTGCCGCCAAGGAGGGCCTTGAGCTCGTCGCGGACGAGGCGCTGCTCGCCGAGAATGCCGGGCTCACCGAATGGCCGGTGGTGCTCATGGGGTCGTTCGACGAGATGTTCCTCGACGTGCCGCCGGAGGTGCTGACCACCTCGATGAAGGCCCACCAGAAATGCTTCTCGCTGCGCAAAGAAATTCCCTCCGTTGAAGGGGGAGGGGCGCTCGCCAACCGATTCATATTGGTCGCCAATCTCGAAACGGCTGACGGCGGCAAGTCTATCGTGGCCGGCAATGAGCGGGTGATCCGCGCGCGGCTCGCCGACGCCAAATTCTTCTTCGACCAGGACCGCAAGGTTTCACTCGAAGAGCGCGTGCCGAAGCTGAAGGAGATTGTCTTCCACGAGAAGCTCGGCACGCAATATGAGCGGGTGCAGAGGGTGTGGCGGCTCGCGCGTGACCTTGCACCGCTCGTCGGCGCCGACCCCGACCTTGCCGAGCGCGCCGCCATCCTCGCCAAGGCCGATCTCGTGACCCAGATGGTCGGTGAGTTCCCCGAGCTGCAAGGGGTGATGGGCCGCTACTACGCCCTGGAGCAAAAGGAAACGCCTGCGGTGGCTGACGCCATCGCCGCTCATTACAAGCCGTTGGGACCGTCGGATGAGGTGCCGCGCGAGCCCGTGGCGATCGCCGTGGCGCTCGCCGACAAGCTCGACATGCTGGTGGGCTTCTGGGCGATCGACGAGAAGCCGACCGGCTCCAAGGACCCTTACGCGCTCCGCCGCGCCGCTCTCGGCGTCATCCGCATCGTGCTCGAGAATGAGATTAAGCTTGAGCTGCGCGATCTGATTTATTGGCAGCGCGAATATGTAATCGACAAGGAAGCGGGGGAATATCGCAAGGCGCTTGTAGAGAAGTTCCTCGCGTCTCATGAAGCTGCAAGCGAGCACCTGGCGGAGTTAGAGGCGTCGAAAGGGGGTGAAGACGATTACATCCACCTTTATGAGCTGATGGAGCGTGCAGAAAAGGCTGAAAGGCTCGCACCGGTCAAACGCGAAGTCGCAGAAAAAATTGCGGCCGCTTACGTCAGCCGCTTCACAGGTGCTGAATGGCAGACTGTTGGACCTCTTATTGATGAACTCCTCTCCTTCTTCGCTGATCGCCTCAAGGTGCATCTGCGCGAGCAGGGGGCACGGCACGACCTCATCGATGCCGTGTTTGCTCTCGGCGGCCAGGACGACCTGCTCATGATCGTGCGCCGCGTCGAGGCGCTCGGCCGCTTCCTCGACACCGAGGACGGCGCCAATCTCCTCATCGGCACCAAGCGCGCCATCAACATCCTGCGCATCGAGGAGAAGAAGGACGGTGCGACCTACGATCAGCCGCCCGATCCCAAGCTCTTCAAACGACTCGAAGAAAAAGCCCTGGCGAAAGCAGTAGACGAGGTCGAGAAAGCTGCCGCCGCTGCGGTCGCGCGCGAGGACTTCGCCGCGGCCATGGCGGCGATGGCCAAGCTCCGCGCGCCGGTCGATGAATTCTTCGACCATGTCACGGTCAATGCGAGCGAAGCCGATCTTCGCGAGAACCGCCTGCGCCTCCTCAACCGCATCCGCGCCACGACGTTGACCGTTGCCGACTTCTCCAAGATCGAGGGGTAGTTCCGCGCCCTTCCTTCGTCATGCCCGGACTTGATCCGGGCATCCATGCCGTTGCATCTCAGCGGGGTGAAGCGCCACTGGAATGGATTGCTGGGTCGAGCCCGGCGACGTTAACGAAAGCATCGCTTATGTCAGCCCATATTAGCCTTATCACCTTGGGTGTCGCCGACGTCGCCAAGGCCACCGCCTTTTATGAGACTCTCGGCTTCGCGCGCTCCAAGAAGGCGAGCCAGGAAGCCGTGAGCTTCTTCCAAGCCGGCGGCGTGGCGCTGGCGCTATGGGGCCGAGAGGCGCAGCGGAACGATGCCAAGGCGAACGAGCTCTGGACCGGCAATGGCGGGATGGTGGTCGCGCAAAATGTCGCGAGCGAAGGCGACGTCGATGCGCTAATGGCAAAGGCCGCAGCCGCCGGCGCGCGCATCTTGAAGCCTGCGGCCAAGACCTTCTGGGGTGGCTATGAAGGCTATTTCGCCGATCCCGACGGCCATGTCTGGGAGGTCGCCTTCAATCCGCATTGGGCCTTGGATGAGGATGGCTGGATCAAGCTGCCGGAATGATTGAGCCAAACCACCTCTTCGTCTATGGCACGCTGAGAGCGGGGAGCGCGCACCCTATGGCGCACCGGCTGAGAGTGGCGGCCAAGCATATCGGCAAGGGAAGCGCGCCCGGCTCTCTCTATGATTTCGGTCATTATCCCGGCGCCATCTTCGGGCTTGAACAGAAGTACCGCGTGATCGGGGACGTCTTCGTGCTCGGGCCGAACCCGAGGCTCCTCGCCGACCTCGACAAATATGAGGGGCTCACTCGCGACGACGGTGAAGAGGCGGAGTGGCCGGAGGCGGCGGGCTTGCTCCACCGCATCGTCATTGAGGTCAGCCTTGAGCAGGGCGCTACCATCGAGGCCTGGGCCTATGCCTTGAAGCAAGCGCCTCGCGCCAGGCTGATCGGCACCGGCGATTTCATCGCCGACCGCAAATTGCGCGCGCCGAAGGCCCGTCGCCCTTAAACCTTTCCGCTGCGAGCTGTTTGTGTGAAGGCCGGGGGACGGCTAAAAGGGCGGTCCCGCCTTGGGTTTCAAATGGTAGCGCTCTTTGGCGAAAGCATGGACCAAGCAATGACGAGCGTAGAGCCGGCCCCGAAGACCGCGCCGAAATGGGTCTATACTTTCGGCGCCGGGAGAGCCGACGGCTCTGCCGAGCTGCGTGATCTCCTCGGCGGCAAGGGGGCCTACCTTGCCGAGATGTCGCGGCTCGGGCTTGCCGTGCCGCCCGGCTTCACCATCTCGACCGAGGTCTGCTCCGTCTATTACGAGCTTGGCCGCAAGCTCCCCGAAGAGCTGAAGCCGATGGTGGGCGACGCGCTCGATGCCGTTGGCAGGATTACCGGCGCGAGATTCGGCGATGTTGAGAACCCGCTGCTCGTTTCGGTCCGCTCGGGCTCCCGCGCCTCGATGCCCGGCATGATGGACACCGTGCTCAATCTCGGCCTCAACGATCAGACCGTCGAGGGGCTGGCGCGGCGCTCGGCCGACCGAAGATTCGCCTACGACACCTATCGCCGCTTCATCCAGATGTACGCCGACGTGGTGCTCGGCCTCGACCACGAGCTGTTCGAGGAGATCCTGGAGAACTACAAAAATCTCAAAGGATTGGAGTATGACACGGAGCTCGGCCCGGAGGATTGGGCGCATATCGTGACCCGCTTCAAAGCCCTCGTCGAGACCGAGCTCGGCGAGCCCTTCCCGCAAGATCTCCCCGCCCAGCTGTGGGGCGCGATCGCCGCCGTGTTCGGCTCCTGGCAGAACGCGCGCGCCATCGCCTATCGGCGGCTGCACGACATTCCCGACGATTGGGGCACGGCGGTCACCATCCAGGCCATGGTGTTCGGCAATCGGGGCGAGAAAAGCGCGACCGGCGTCGTCTTCACCCGCAACCCTTCGACCGGCGCTCATGAGCTTTACGGCGAGTTCCTGGTCAATGCGCAAGGCGAGGACGTGGTGTCGGGCATGCGCACGCCGCAACCCTTGACCGAGGCGGCGCGGCGCCTGTCGGGCTCGAGCAAGCCCTCCCTCGAGGGACTGATGCCCGATGTGTTCGCCGAGCTTGCGGCAGCCTGCTCAAGGCTCGAAGCGCATTTCCACGACCTCCAGGACATCGAGTTCACCGTGCAGGAAGGCAAGCTCTTCATGCTGCAGACCCGCGCGGGCAAGCGCTCGACGCAAGCCGCGCTGAAGATCGCCGTCGATATGGCGGAGGAGGGACTGATCGGCCGCGAGCAGGCTGTGAGGAGCATCAATGCCGCCCAGCTCGACCAGCTCCTGCATCCGACGCTCGACCCCAACGCCGAGCGGTTGGTCCTTGCCAAGGGATTGCCGGCCTCGCCGGGAGCCGCCTCCGGCGAGCTCGTCTTCGATGCCGACGAGGCCGTGCATCTCAAGGCGCAAGGCCACACCGTGATTCTCGCCCGCGTCGAGACCTCGCCCGAGGACGTGCAGGGCATGCATGCCGCCGCGGGCATCCTCACCACGCGGGGCGGCATGACGAGCCACGCGGCGGTGGTGGCGCGCGGTATGGGGCGGCCTTGCGTCGTCGGCGCCTCCGCGGTCGTCATCGATCTCGAGCGCGAGACGCTCGCCGCCGGAGGCGTGCTTCTGCACAAGGGCGACGTGGTCACCATCGACGGCTCGACCGGCCAGATCATCAGGGGGCGCGTGCCGATGCGCCAGCCAAAGCTGTCGGAGGACTTCGCCACTCTGATGAAATGGGCCGACGGCTTCCGCCGCATGCGAATCCGCGCCAATGCCGATACGCCGGCCGATGCGCGCCAGGCGCGCGCCTTCGGCGCCGAAGGCATCGGGCTCTGCCGCACCGAGCACATGTTCTTCGAGGAGAGCCGCATCCTCGCCATGCGCGAGATGATCCTCGCCGAGGACCAGGAGGGGCGGCGCCGCGCGCTCGCCAAGCTGTTGCCGGCGCAGCGCCAGGATTTCATCGAGCTGTTCGAGATCATGGCCGGGCTGCCGGTGACCATCCGCCTGCTCGATCCGCCGCTGCATGAGTTCCTGCCCCATAGCGAGGAGGTCATCGGCGAGGTTGCCGCCAGCATGGGCGTGAGCGTGACAAGGCTGAAGCGCCGCGTTGCCGCCTTGAGCGAGTTCAACCCCATGCTCGGCCAGCGCGGCGCGAGACTGCTCGTGAGCTATCCCGAGATCGTCGAGATGCAGGCCCGCGCCATCTTCGAGGCGGCGATCGAGGCGGGCAAGGCGCTCCATTCCCGCGTCATGCCGGAGATCATGGTGCCGCTCGTCGCCGCCAAGGGCGAGCTCGACCTCGTCAAGGAGCGCATCGCGGCGACCGCCCGCGCGGTCGAGAAGGAGCGGGGGACGAGCGTCGCCTATTCGGTGGGCACCATGGTCGAGCTGCCGCGCGCTTGTTTGCTGGCCGGCGAGATCGGCCGGAGCGCAGACTTCTTCTCCTTCGGCACCAATGACTTGACCCAGACCACTTTCGGCTTGAGTCGCGACGACGCCGGGCGATTCTTGGGCGAGTATGCCGACAAGGGAATCATCCACGACGATCCCTTCGTGACTCTCGACAAGGCTGTGGGCGAGCTGATGCAGATCGCCGTCGAGCGCGGGCGGCAGGCGCGCCCCGACCTCAAGATGGGGATTTGCGGCGAGCATGGTGGGGACCCGGAAACCATTGGTTTCTGCGAGAGAATCGGGCTGAACTACGTGTCCTGCTCGCCCTATCGGGTGCCCGTCGCGCGGCTTGCCGCGGCCCAAGCCGCTTTGGGACGGGCGGTAACCGATAATTAGGCGTTCTCGTAGGAAATAGAGACCAGTTGCCGTTCACCACAATTTGCCCTAATTTATCGGTCAGGGTTAAGATAATAGACGGGAAACCGGGCGAAGAACCGGTGGGGGACTTAGACGTTAAGCTGCTGTTTTCCCACCACTTTGCCTAGTTGAATACGGGGACGCTCTGACGCGTTAGGCTTATCGCCTGCGCAAGTGGGGCAAATGCGGGGGAGACCGGCCGGCGCGTCGGGCGGATTTTCCCGCAAGGTTACGGTGGGTAACCTGGAGGGACAATGGGCGGACGTTTGCCTCGTCGGGTGTGGCACACCATAGCTGCGCTCGTGCCGCTTCCGCTGATCGGTTTGGGCTACGTCGCCGCGGTGCCGGGCAATCCGGTCGCCTTTCAAATCGAGCTTTTCCTCTCAGGTCACGGGTCGGCCTTTCCTCAGACACGGGGACCCGATGCCTACAATCCCCCGCAACGCCTGCCGCGCGAGGCCGCACAGCTCTTCCGCACCGGCGGCAAAGGCCCCAGGGCCGACCAATATCTCGTAGCCAACACCGTCACCTCTGCCGGCAAGCAGCTCATCGCCGCGAGCCTGATGGGCGACCTGGGCGTGACCGGGGCCCTTTCAAATCGAGGCGAAGTGAGCCGCGGCGGAAAGGGCGACCGGCTCAAGCCGACCATCACCAACGTGGCGCTGAAAGGCTCTGGGAGCGCCCCCGGCGGCTCGATGTTCATGAACGCGGTGGCCACCTCGCCCTTCATGTCGAGCTTCGACGTGGACGGCTTCAAGCCGTCGGCTGAAGAGATCGCCTACCACCCGAGCACCGACGGTTTGAACTTCAGATATAAGGGCGAGAGCCAGGCCGAGTTCGAGACGCGCGAGCGCCGCTGCCTTGCCACTGCCATCTATTTCGAGGCGCGCGGCGAGCCGGTACGCGGCCAGATCGCGGTCGCCCAGGTGATCCTCAATCGGGTGAGAAGCCCGCTCTTCCCGGAGACCGTGTGCGGCGTCGTCTATCAGGGGCAGATGCACCCGGGCTGTCAGTTCTCCTTCACCTGTGACGGCCACACCGACAACCCGCGCAATGACGATCAATGGGCGCTTGCCCAGGACATCGCCAAGAAAATCACCGCCGGAGAGCTGTGGCTTCCCGAGGTCGGCTATTCGACCTACTACCACGCCAATTACGTGAGCCCGAGCTGGGTCGGCGACATGAGCAAGGTCGACAAGATCGGCCGCCACATCTTCTACAAGAAGCGCAACGAGCAGCCTTATCTGGTTGAGGCTTCCGCCGCCGAGGGCAGAGCCGCCGCTTCTACCGACGTCGCACCGAGCGATCCTTCGACGGCCCCCGCGGAAGCGTCGAGCCTCACCCTGACCCCGACGCTCTCTCTCGTCTCGGCGGTCGCCGGCAGCTCTACGCCTCCCACTCAAGCGATGAGTCTAGGCTACGGGCCGCGTGAGTAAGCGCGCCGACCGAGATCACCTCGACGCCGGTCAACGCGATCTCCCGAACATTCTCTAGCGTCACGCCGCCCGAAGCCTCGGTCACGACGCGCTTGTTCACCAAAGCGACCGCCTGTTTCAGCGTCGCGACATCCATATTGTCGAGAAGCGCCGCATCGATGGGGAAGCGCAGCGCTTCCTCCAGCTGATCGAGCGTGTCGACCTCGACCTCGACCCTGACGAGATGCCCGGTCCGCGCCCGAAGCGCCGTGAGCGCGTTGGCAAGACCGCCGGAAGCGGCGATATGATTGTCCTTCACCAGGACCGCGTCGTAGAGGCCGAAGCGGTGGTTGATGCCACCGCCGGCCCTCACCGCGTATTTCTCCAACGCGCGCAAGGAGGGCGTGGTCTTGCGCGTGCAGGCGATCCTGGCGCCCGTGCCCTCGACCGCTGTGACATAGGCGGCAGTCAGCGTGGCGATGCCGCTCAAGCGGTTGACGAAGTTGAGCGCGGTCCGCTCGCCTGTCAGGAGCGCCCGCGTCCTGGCAGAGATCCGCGCCATCGTGCCGGAGGCTTCGACCTTGCCCCCGTCCTCGACGATCCGCGTGAACTTGGCCTCGGGGTCGAGCGCCCTGAAGGCGGCCTCGGCGAGGTCGAGGCCGGCGACGACGCCCGCTCTGCGCGCCACGATCCGCGCTCTGCCTTGCGCGCCGGCCGGAATGACGGCGTCGGTGGTAATGTCGCCGGCGCTTCCGAGATCCTCATCGAGCGCAGCCGCGACGGCCCGCTCAACGAGAAGCGGCGGCAGCTTCAGCGCGACGGGGGAGCCTCCCTCATGCATGGAGCGCAGCGTGGCGCGACGCGGCGGCTCGCCGGCGCGGGGCCTGGCGCGTGTCGCCCGCCTCGCGCGCGATCTCCTCGGCCTGTGCGAGTGTGAGGAAGCTCCGCCGCGCGAGCCTCGCGTCGGGCACGGGATAGTCGCTGCGGAAGTGCGCACCACGGCTCTCCTTGCGCACGAGCGCCGCCGCCGTGATCAACTTGGCGGTGGTGAGCATGTTGGCGAGGCGCCGGTCGCCCTTTGTCTCACGCTCGAGCACGCCGATAACCTGAAGTGCTGCTGTCAGCGATTTCTCATCGCGAATGACGGCGACCTCTGCCGCCATGGTGCGGCGGAGCATCTGCTCGGCGCGCGTGTTCTCGCTGCCAGCTTCCCCCGCGTGAGGCGCCTCAGCCTCGTTTGGCCGGATCGCCTTGAGATTGGCGGAGGAGACGGTGCCGGC
This sequence comes from Methyloceanibacter sp., assembly GCA_041500805.1. GTDB lineage: Bacteria > Pseudomonadota > Alphaproteobacteria > Rhizobiales > Methyloligellaceae > Methyloceanibacter. Next base: position 493 of record JBGQMX010000071.1, on the reverse strand, counting down.
AATGTCGCGGGCGACGCGGGCGCCGAACACCACGGCTTCGAGCAGCGAGTTGGAGGCAAGCCGGTTCGCGCCATGCGCCCCCGTCGAGGCCACCTCGCCGCAGGCCCACAACCCATCGACCGTGCTGCGCCCTTGTGCGTCGGTGAGGATGCCGCCCATGTGGTAGTGCGCCGCCGGCGCCACGGGGATCGGCTCGCGCGTGGGATCGATACCCGCTGCCCGACACGCGGCGAACACGGTAGGGAAATGCTCCGCGAGCGTTGCCCCAAGGGGACGGCAATCGAGGAAGGCGCCGCGCCCGCTTGCGACCTCGCGATAGACGGCGCGCGCCACCACGTCGCGGGGGCCGAGCTCGGCATCGGCGTGGACGGCGCGCATGAAGCGCTCGCCGCGCGCATTGATCAGCAGCGCGCCTTCGCCTCTGAGCGCCTCGGTGGCGAGCGGGGCGGGATCGCGGCCGATATTGATGGCGGTCGGATGGAACTGCACAAAC
>JBGQMX010000070.1:0-16390 GCA_041500805.1 Methyloceanibacter sp. | reverse complement strand
CGAACCGTCGACGGTCTCTGGGACACCGTCGGTCGCCTCATTGATCTCTTCGAGCCCGAGGAATGCGCCAACTACTTCGCCGCCGCTGGATACAATCCGGATTAAGGCGAATCCGCTCTAGCGCGCCGGGTGGGGTGAGTCCTCGCGCCGCAAAATCCCCCCACCCCGACGCCGCCTAAGGCGTCATCGGCCCTCCCCACGAGGGGGAGGGATGAAGCTGCGGCCAGCGCGAGCTACTTGCGGACGGCGGTGACGATTAGATTGAGGGAGTCGAGGAAATCTTGCCGCTTGCTGGGTGAAAGACTGCCAAGCAGCCGCGTATCGGCGGCGGCGGCGGCGGGCTGCGCCTCGCGCAAAGCTTTGGCCCCTTGCGGCGTGAGCTTGATGGCGTAGGCCCTTGCGTCCTCCTTGGCCCGGCGGCGCTGGATCAGCCCCCGGCCGAGCAGCCGCCCGACAATGTCGGCAAGCGTCGACCGGTCGATGCCCGTCCGGTCCACGAGATCGGTCTGGGTGAGCCCCTCCTCCTCCGCGACCACCATGAGCACGGCAAATTGGCGAGGCGTCAGCCCGCTGATGCGCGCTTCGGACGAGAAGATGTCCGCCGCACATTGGCCCGCGCGGTGCAGCAAATGCATGGCCGAGCGATTGAGCTGGTTCCCTGCTTTAGCCATGGTCCCCGGCTCGCCTTGATTCGCGCAAGGCGTGTATCTCTGACTAGCTACCCTTGTATCTCAGTGCGCTTCGTTACCCTTGTACAACCCGAAAGCACGAACAGCAAACGAGAGGTTGCAATAAACCAGCCTATAGGGCTTCTGATCCCGCGGCGCAATATGTTGGTATGGCTCTTTTCCCTTGCAAGTCGGGAGTGCCGCCCTGTCCTTGGTTAGTCTTAACCACGGATTAGGCCTGCTTCTCCTTCTCGGGGGTCGTTCCCCCATCTTCAGGCTCGCCATGGCGCTGCATCAGCTTCACCTGTGCGAGCGCGAAGAGGAAGGTCAGCGGCAGGAAACCGAAGGCCTTGAAGCTCACCCAAACGTTGGTCGAGACATTGCGCCAGACGAACTCGTTGAGCACGGCCATGGCGACGAAGAACAGGGCCCAGCGCAAGGTGAGCTTGCGCCAGCCTTCCTCGGTGAGATTGAACACGCTGCCGAACAGGAGCTCGAGCACGGGCTTCTTCAGCAGCAAGCCTCCGGCGAGCAGCAGCGCGAACATCGAATAGACGATGGTCGGCTTGAGCTTGATGAAAGTATCGTCGCGGAGATAGAGCGTAAGCCCGCCGAAGACGAGCACGATGACGCCGGTCAGAAGCGGCATCACGGGAAGCTTGTGATAGAGGAGCCACGCGGCGCCGAGCGAGACCAGCGTCGCCACCATGAAGGCTGCGGTGCCTACATAGATACCGGCCGCGGCATTGCCTGCGAAAAAGACGAGCAAAGATCCAAGCTCGATGGCGAGCTTGGACCATAGCGCAGGACCGGTCGCGGCTTCCTTTGCCGGCGCGGTCTTGGGTTCAGGCTGCTGCTTCATTCTCGCTTCCAACCCCGGCGATGGCGCGGGCGAAGTCACCGGCATCGAACGGCTCGAAGTCCTCGAGACCTTCGCCGATGCCGATGGCGTTGATGGGAAGCGCGAAGCGCTCGGCTATTGCCACGAGGATGCCGCCGCGCGCGGTGCCGTCGAGCTTGGTCACGACGAGACCCGTGACACCTGCGATCTCCTGGAAGATCTGCACCTGATTGAGAGCGTTCTGCCCGGTGGTGGCGTCGAGCACGAGAATGACGCCGTGGGGAGCGCTTGCATCGAGCTTCTTCAACACGCGCACGATCTTGGCGAGCTCGGCCATGAGGTCGGTCTTGTTCTGCAGGCGCCCGGCAGTGTCGATGAGGAGCACGTCGCAAGCCTCGATGCGCGCCCGCTCAAGCGCCTCATAGGCGACGCCGGCGGGGTCTGAGCCGGCGTCCTTGGCAACCACCTCGGCGCCCACGCGGCTGCCCCACACTTTGAGCTGATCGATGGCCGCGGCGCGGAAGGTATCGGCGGCGGCGAGCATGACGCTCATGCCTGCGCGCCTGAACTGATGCGCCATTTTGCCGATGGTCGTGGTCTTGCCCGTGCCGTTCACACCGACCACAAGGAAGACATGGGGCCGGGCTGTCGAGAGAGCAAAAGGCTGCGCTACCGGCGCGAGCACGCTTGCGATCTCGGCGGCGAGGACCTCGCGCACCGCCTCAGGGGTCAGTCCCTTCTCGTAGCGGCCCTTCGCGATGGCCGCGCGCATGCGGACCGCCATGGCGACGCCGAGATCGGCCTTGATCAGCACCTCTTCGAGCCGATCGAGCGTCTCCTCGTCGAGCTTCCGCTTGGTGAGCGCGCTCGCGATATTGTCGGAAAGCGCATTGGAGGTGCGGGACAGGCCGTGGCGGAGCTCGGCAAACCAGCTCCGCTTCGGCTCAAGGGGGAGAGACGCCTTGGGCTTTGCCTCGGTTTCGTTCACGGCCGGCGCAGGATGGGGCTTTCTGCGCGGCGCGGACTTGGCCTCGGCCGTCTTTGGCAGCCGCTCCCGCTCCGGCTCCTCTTTGGCAGGGGTCTTCTCCGGCGGCTTGCGCTTGGGCGCATCCGACGGCGGCTCCTTCTTGGCAGGCGGCGTGGGCTCTGCCGGCTTCGGCTTGTCGGCACCGCGACCGAGCAGCCGCTCGAAGAAAGACGGCTTGTTGCTTTCGCTCATGGCGTCACCACCGCGAGCAGAGCGGCCCCGTCATCGCCGCTCACCACGGCATCGACCAGCGCTCCGGCGCCGTCTTCCGCAGCGAGCCGCACCGGGGTGAAATCGGCGGAGCGGCCGTGGCCGTCATTCTCCATCAGCACCTGGATGCGGCGCCCCTTGGCGCCAGCCAAATGCGTCTTGAGCGCGGCCAGGCCCTTGGCGCGGAGCTCGCTCGCGCGCCGCGCGATGGTAGCCCCATGAACCTGCGGCATAAGCCGAGCCGGCGTCCCCTCCCGCGCCGAATAGGGAAACACATGCAGGAAGGTCAACCCGCAATCGTCGACGAGCGACAGCGAGTTCCTGAACATCGCTTCGGTCTCGGTAGGAAAACCCGCGATGAGGTCGGCGCCGAACACCATATCGGGGCGGACGCGGCGCACCGCCTCGCAGAACGCAACGGAGTCGGCGCGGGCGTGCCGCCGCTTCATGCGTTTCAGCGTCAGGTCGTCCCCCGATTGCAGCGACAGATGCAGATGCGGCATCAGCCGCTCCTCCTGGGCGATGGCCGCAAGCAGCGCAGGGTCGGCCTCGACGGAATCGATGGAGGAGAGTCTCAGCCGCGGCAGCTCCGGCACCAGCGCCAGCACCTTGCGCACGAGCTTGCCGAGCGTGATCGCGCCGGGAAGATCGGCGCCGTAGGCGGTGATATCGACGCCGGTGAGCACGATCTCGGCATAGCCGTTCTCAGCGAGCCGCCGCACCTGCGCCACCACCTCGCCGGCCGGCACCGAGCGCGACGGCCCGCGGCCGAACGGGATCACGCAGAACGTGCAGCGATGGTCGCAGCCGTTCTGGATCTGCACATAGGCGCGGGCGTGGTTGCCGAAGCCTTCGATCAGGTGACCGGCAGTCTCGCGCACCGACATGATGTCGTTGACCACGACCCGCTCGGTGTCTTCGACACCAAGACCTTGGAAGGTCGAGCCTTGCATCTTCTCCTGATTGCCGAGGACGTGATCGACCTCGTCCATGGCAGCGAAACGCGCCGGGTCGATCTGCGCCGCGCATCCCGTCACCACGATCTTGGCGTAGGGACGCATCCGGCGTGCTTTACGGATCGCCTGCCGCGCCTGGCGCACAGCTTCCGTCGTCACCGCGCAGGTGTTGACGATCACCGCGTCGCTGAGGCCAGCGGCGTTAGCATGCTCGAGCATGACCTCCGACTCATAGGCATTGAGCCGGCAGCCGAAAGTGATGATCTCGATATCCGACATTGGCGGCTTCTAACATGAAAGTTGCAGTGCAGCACCCCCCAACCCGGCAGGATGACGCACTCAAACGGGGCCCGGCAGGAAGAGCGCGGCGGGCAGCGTGCCCTCGAAGTCGAGCGCATAGGGACCGGTCATGAGGATATGGCCGTCGCTCTCCCGCCACTCGATGGTGAGATCGCCGCCGGGCAAGCTGACCCTCACCTTGCGGCCCACGAGCTTGAGACGCGCGGCAGCGACGGCAGCAGCGCAGGCCGCGGTGCCACAGGCCCGCGTGAGCCCAGCCCCCCGCTCCCAGGTCCGAACTTTCAGTGCGTGGGGGCCGGTGACCTGAACAAGCGAGATATTGGCGCGCTCGGGGAAGAGCGGATGGTGCTCGAGCATCGGCCCGAAACGGGCAAGGTCGTGAGCGGCCACGTCATCCACGAAGAAAAGGCAATGCGGGTTGCCGACATTTACCACCGACGCCGTATGCAGCACGGGATCGTCGATGGGCCCCACCTGCAACTCGATCCGCCGCGTATCGTGAAAGGGCTCTGACAGCGGGATCTCGTCCCAGGCAAAGCGTGGGCTGCCCATATCGACGGTGACGCTGCCGTCGCCATTGACCACCGCGCCGAGCACCGCGCTCTCGGTCTCGATGCTGACCTTGGGCTCTCCGCGCTCGGCGGCGACCAGCGCCGCCACGCAGCGCGCCGCGTTCCCGCAGGCGCCGACCTCCCCGCCATCGGCGTTCCAGATGCGCATGAACACATCGGCCTTGCGCGACGGCTCGAGCGCGATGATCTGATCGCAGCCGATGCCCTCTTTCCGGTCGGCGATCGCTTGCACCGTGCCGGGTTCAAGCCTGAGCGCATGAGACCGCGCATCGAGCACGACGAAATCGTTGCCGAGCCCGTTCATCTTGCGGAAGCCTATGGTTCCGGTGCCGGTCATGGGACCTTTCTTAGCCGTGACACTTGGCCGATGGGAACAATGAAAGGAGCGGATGGGCCAGATTCAAGCGGGCGCTGCCCGGTCCTCGCGCAGCACGAGGAAGGCAAGGCAGGCTGCGACGGCAAATCCGGCGCCGGCGGCAAAAGTTGCGGCGGGTCCGATCGCCGTCCACAGCACACCGGCGAGCACGCTGGCGATGAGAGCGAAGAGCCCGATGACGAGGCCGAACAGACCGAAGGCCGTTCCGCGCAAGCGTGACGGCGCCGACGCCGCAACGAGAGCGGCGAGCACGCCCTGGGTCAGTCCCATATGCAGTCCCCATAGGGCGATGCCGAGGAAGGTGCCCAAGAGCGTCTGCTCGAAAGCAAGGAAGAGGTCCGCTGCGATGAGCACGAGCAGGCCGAGCAGGAGGAGGGGTTTGGCTCCGATCCTGTCCTGCAACCGTCCTGCCGGATAGGCGCTCGCCGCGAAGACGAGGCTCATGACGGCAATGACCGCCGGGGTCCAGGCGGTGGCCAGACCTCCATCGTGGGCGCGAATGACCAGGAAGGCCTCGCTGAACCGCGCCAACGTGAAGATGGCACCTGCCGCGACCACGAGCCAATAGGAACGGCCGAGCAACGCGATTTCCTTTGCTCGGATCGGGATATGAGCGTGTCCTGGGGGGCGCGCAGGTTCTTTAACGCCGAACACGAGAATGCCGACGGCGATCGCCGCCGGTATCACCGCGAACCAGAGAACGGCGCGGATGTCATCGTTGAAGAGATACATGAGGCCGATCGCCATTGCCGGGCCGATGGTAGCGCCCACCGTGTCGAGGGACTGGCGCAAGCCAAAAGCCGCGCCTCTTTTGTCAGCAGGCGTTACGTCGGCGATGAGCGCATCGCGGGGCGCGCCGCGGATGCCCTTGCCGATGCGGTCAAGGAAGCGGGCAACGAGCACGAGGCCGATTGAGTTCGCAAGCGGGAACAGCGGCTTGGTGATGGCGGCAAGGCCATAGCCGGCGACGGCAAGCGCTTTCCGCTTCCCGAGCCGGTCGGAGAGCCAGCCTGAGAAGACGCGGGTGATTTGCGCCGTCGCCTCAGCAACTCCCTCCACGAGGCCGAGCACCGCAGCACTTGCGCCAAGATTGACGACGAGGAACACCGGCAAGAGCCCGTGGATCAGCTCCGATGAGACGTCCATGAACAGGGAGGTGAGTCCCAGCGCCCACACCGCCCGCGGCAGGCTCCGCACTTTTGTTTTATCCGCTCCCACAGGCTTCTGCCGCTTTCAAGCATTGAGGGTTCGCCGAGGCTGTTATATGGCCTTCCTTGCCAAAGTTCACCGGCGCCATCAAAACATCGCAAGCGAGAGCACCATGATCTCCGTCCCTTCCAACGACCCCGTCGGCGCGCTCGTCCCCCACACCCTGAAGGAGCCCCTGGTCGGTGCGAAATCGGGGCCGCTTGCTGGCCTCACCTTCATGGTCAAGGACCTGTTCGCCATCGAAGGCCACAAGGTCTCCAACGGCAATCCCGATTTCTACGCCCATGCGACGCCCGCGAAGGCGACGGCGCCCGTGATCAGGCGCCTGCTCGAGGCGGGCGCGACCTTGACCGGCATCACCATCTGCGACGAGTTCTTCTACAGCGTGCTCGGCACCAACGCCCATTACGGCACGCCGGTGAACACGCGCGCGCCGAAGCACGTGACGGGCGGCTCCTCCTGCGGGTCCGCGGCGGCGGTGGCGGCCTCCATGTGCGACTTTGCCCTCGGCAGCGACACCGGCGGCTCGATCCGCGTGCCGGCCTCCTTCTCCGGGCTCTATGGCCTCAGGCCAAGTTTCGGGCGCATCGATGTTGCCGGCGCCACCCCCATGGCGCCGAGCTACGACACGATCGGCTTTCTCGCGCGCGAGGCTGAGCTCTTCCGCAAGATCGGTCATGTGCTGCTCGAAGGCCCGCGTGTGGACGCGGATGTCAAACGGCTCATCCTCGCCGAGGACATCTTCTCGCGCGCCGAGGTGAGCAAGGACGCAGCGCTCTGGGAGGTGTTCTCGAGGATCGGCCGCTCGCTGCCGCAAGCCGAGCGGAAGATCGTCGCCGGAAACGATATCGACGACTGGCGCGATGCCTTCCGTCTCATCCAGGGCTTCGAGATCCAATCGACGCTTCTGCCTTTCGTCCAGTCCCACAATGTCGACCTCGGGCCCGGCATCAAGGAGCGCTTCGAGATGGCGGCCTCCATCACCTTTGCCGAGGTCGAAGCAGCGCGCGAAGTTCGTGCCGAGATATCCAAGCGCATGCGCGGGATCGCTCAGCCGGGAACAGTGATCGTGCTGCCGACCACGCCGACGCTGCCGCCCGAGCGCGACATCCCCGATGGGGCCTCGACCGCGGAATTCCGCACTCTCACGCTGCAAAGCACCTGTCTTGCCGGCCATGCCGGCCTGCCGCAAATCTCGATTCCCGCCGCCGAGGCCGCCGGCTGCCCGGTCGGCCTCTCCTTTATCGGCTGGCAAGGCGGCGACGAGGCCCTGCTCGATCTCGCCGTCCGTCTTGAGCCGGTCTTAAGGAACTCCCCCTAAGCTCCGCGCCTTGAAGCGAGGATGCCGATGCTGGACAAGACCTCCTTCCCCTACGGCGCCGGATTCCGCTCGCTGACGCGCGAGATCATCGACCCCGTTCCGCTGACCGTCCGTGGCGAGCTGCCCGCCTGGCTCGAAGGCGCGCTGCTGCGCACCGGGCCCTCCAAATTCGAGGTGGGCACGCGGACCTACAATCACTGGTTCGACGGGCTCGCCATGCTGCATCGCTTCGGCTTCGCACAAGGCCGCGTGCGCTACGCCAACCGCTTCCTCCGAAGCAAGGCATTCACCGCCGCCGAAGAGACCGGCAAGATCTCTTACGCCGAATTCGCCACCGATCCGTGCCGCACCCTGTTCGGCCGCGTGGCTGCAATCTTCGATCCCAAGCTCACCGACAATTGCAACGTCAATGTCGTGGGGCTTGGCGGGGAGACCGTCGCCTTCACCGAGACGACAATGCCGCTCCGCTTTTCCCCCGACACGCTCGCAACCCTCGGCGTGCTCGACTATGAGCCGCCACTCCGCGGCCAAGTCTCGATCGCGCATCCGCATTACGATGCGGCGCGGAAGCGCCACTACAGCTACATGATCGAGTTCGGCATGGAGAGCCGCTATCGCCTGTTCAGCGTGGCGGATGACGGCAGCCAGAAGCAGGTGGCTGAGCTCCCGGTCGATCGCCCCGCCTACATGCACAGCTTCGCCATGACCGAGCGCTATCTCGTGCTGGTCGAGTTTCCTCTGACCGTCGGCGCTCTCGCTCTGAAGCTCTCAGGCAAGCCCTTCATCCAGAATTATCGCTGGGAGCCGGAGCGCGGTCTCCGGTTCCATGTGGTCGACAAGGAGACCGGACAGGAAGTGGCGACCGCCCGCGGCGAGGCCGCCTTCGCCTTCCATCACGTCAACGCCTTCGAGGACAAGGACGGTCTCGTCATCGACGTGATCGCCTATCCCGATGCCACCATCATCGATCAGCTTTATCTCGCGCGGCTCCGCGCCGGCACGCCGCTCGATGCGACGGGCGTGCTCACGCGCTTTCGCATGGGGCTCGGCGCCGACGCGCGGGTCACGCGCGAGACCCTTGCACCCGTTTCGCTGGAATTGCCCCGCATCAACTATGAAGCTCACGCCGGCAAGCCCTATCGCTTTGTCTGGGGAACGGGCATCCGGTCTCCCGGGGACTTTCTCGACTCCATCGTCAAGGTCGATGTCGAGACTGGCGAGGTCATGGACTGGTACGAAGATGGGGTCTATCCGGGCGAGCCTGTGTTCGTTCCCGCCCCGTCGGCAAAAGCGGAAGACGACGGCGTGCTCCTGTCGGTCGTACTGGACATCGCGAAGGATCAGTCCTTCCTGCTCGTGCTCGACGCCGCGACGTTAATGGAGAAGGCGCGCGCCGAAGCCCCGCACGCCATCCCCTTCCACTTCCACGGCAACTATTTCGCCGACGGGGGAGTCAGTAAAGGTGGGAGGGAATGAACGCGATGCTCAGGAGGGCCATGCCGACCGTGATGACATTGGCGACCGTTATCAGCACCACCTGACGCGTTCCGAGCTTCAGCCGATATCCTAAGCGATAGACCGCGAGTTCGATCACGAGGTTGATGGCAAGTCCGACCAGGAAGGCGACCGCCCAGTCCTGCGGGCTGAACGCCCATCCCATCTCCGTGGTGAGCCCGGCTTTGTTGATGGCGGCCTCGGTGTAGAGACCGGCATAAGGCAGCGTCAAAACACCGACGACGGCCGAGGCCGCGTTAGCCGCAAGCGAGGCGAACAGGGCGTTAAGTGGCGTGAGCCGGAAGGCGAGCATCACGAAGCCCGCCTCGATGAGGATGGTAAGCAAGATGATCCACCACGCCAGGAGCCGGTCGCTCAGGATCAGGGCCGGGAAGATCACATTGGCAAAGGCGGCGCTCGGAAGGAGGATCAGAGGAAGAGCAATCCCGATCGTTTTGACCTTCACCGCCCTCAACTCCCGTCTCGGCCGCAAATCTTCTTGGCAGGCGCGCGACGCAAGCTGCAAGTGGTTTCCTTGCGCGAGCGCTTGACTTGGCGGCGCCGGCAGCCGACATTCCGGCCGAAATTCAAGGCAGCTCCGTAACACGAGCCGCCGCCCTGCACATGGCACCATTGGTCCAGGAGGCAGGGGGGTCAACACCCGCCAGCGCGATGCGCCCGCGGGTGCGTTTTGCGTTTGCATAAGTCCTCACCCTGAGGAGGGCCAAAGGCCCGTCTCGAAAGGTGAGGTCAGCGCTTCATGGTTCGAGACGGCCGCCATGCGGCCTCCTCACCATGGAGGAAGAAGGAAACTGATGTTCGAGACCCTAGCCGAGCGCCTTGGCGCCATCCTCGACAAGCTCACCCGTAAGGGCGCGCTGACCGAGGCCGACGTCAGCGAGGCCATGCGCGAGGTCCGCCGCGCGCTGCTCGAGGCCGACGTGGCGCTCGACGTGGTGCGCGACTTCATCGAGCGCGTGAAGGAGAAGGCGGTCGGCCAGCAGGTGGTGCGCGCCATCGCCCCCGGCCAGATGGTCATCAAGATCGTCCATGACGAGCTCGTGCGCATGCTCGGGCATGACGCACAAGGCATCGACCTCGCCGCCACGCCGCCCGTGGTGATGATGCTGGTCGGCCTGCAAGGCTCGGGCAAGACGACGACCGCAGCCAAGCTCGGCAAGCGGCTCGAGGCCCGCGACAAGCAGAAAGTGCTGATGGCCTCGCTCGATACGCGCCGTCCGGCGGCGCAGGAGCAGCTCCGCGTGCTGGGCGAGCAGACGGGCGTTGCCACGCTGCCCATCGTCGCCGGCGAAGGCCCTACCACAATCGCCAAGCGCGCGATCGAGACCGCCAAGCGCGGCGGCTTCGACGTGCTCTTGCTCGACACTGCCGGCCGCACCCATATCGACGAAGAGCTGATGGAAGAGACGGCCGAGATCGAGAGGATTTCAAAGCCGCATGAGACGCTGCTCGTGGCCGACGCGCTGACCGGCCAGGACGCCGTCAACCTCGCCAAGAGCTTCGACGCCCGCGTGGCGCTGACCGGCATCGTGCTGACCCGCGTCGACGGCGATGGGCGCGGAGGTGCTGCGCTCTCCATGCGCGCCGTCACCGGCAAGCCGATCAAGCTGATCGGCACAGGCGAGAAGCTCGACGCGCTCGAGGACTTTCATCCTGACCGTATCGCCGGGCGCATCCTCGGTATGGGCGACGTGGTCGGCCTGGTCGAGAAGGCGATGGAGACGGTCGAGCTCGACAAGGCCGAAGCCATAGCCCGCAAGGTCAAGAAGGGCGCCTTCGACCTCGAGGATCTCGCCGAGCAGCTAAAGCAGATGCAGAAGCTCGGCGGCATGGGCAGCGTGCTATCCATGCTGCCCGGCATCGGCAAGGTGAAGAAGCAGCTCGACGCCGCCAATATCGACGAGAGCATCCTCAAGCGCCAGCAGGCGATGATCGGCTCGATGACCCGCGCCGAGCGCAAGAACCCGAAGCTGCTCAATGCCTCGCGCAAGAAGCGCGTGGCGTCGGGCTCTGGCACGAGCCTGCAGGAGATCAATCGCCTTGTGAAGATGCACCGGCAGATGGCCGACATGATGAAGGCGATGGGCAAGAAGCGCGGCATCTTCAGCCAAATGTTCGGCGGAGGACCGCCGCCCGAGATGCCGGCAGAGATGCCTGCTGGTGAGGGTCTTCCGCAAGGCAGCCTTCCGCCGCCGCCGAATTTTCCTGGGTTGCCCCCGGGCGGCTTCCCGGGCTTGAGCGGCATGCCTGGACTGCCTCGCGGCCTTCCCGGCCTCCCCGGATCGAAAAAGCGATGACGACTACGGTGAATCCCGTAATCAAGGAGAAGGACGAGACATGTCACTGAAGATCAGACTGGCGCGGGCCGGCGCCAAGAAGCGGCCCTATTACCGCATCGTCGTCGCCGATTCGCGGTGCCCGCGCGACGGGCGCTATATCGAGAAGATCGGCACCTATGATCCGCTCCTGCCCAAGGACTCGGCCGACCGCGTCAAGCTCGTCGAGGCGCGGGTGACCCATTGGCTCGGCGTCGGCGCCCTGCCGACCGACCGTGTGCTCCGGTTCCTCGACGCTGCCGGGATGCGGAAGCGCGACGCGCGCTCGAACCCGAGCAAAGGCGAGCCCGGCAAGAAGCGCATCGAGCGCGAAGAGGCGAAGAAGGTCGCGGAAGCCGATAAGGCCAAGGCCGCCGCCGAGGCAAAGAAGGCCGCCGCCGAAGCTGCCGCAGCGCCGCCGCCGCCGCCCGAGCCCGAGCCTGAGCCCGAGCAGCCCGCCGCGGAATAATTTTGGTGGAGAAGGACGAGCGGGTGTTGCTCGGCGAGATCGGCGCGGCGCAAGGGCTGAAGGGCGAGGTGCGCATCCGCTCCTACACACAAGAGCCGGCCGATCTCACCGCTTACGGCGCGCTCGAGGACGAGCAAGGGCGCCTCGTCGAGCTCGAGAGCCTGCGCGTCACGCCGAAGGCGCTGATCGCCCGCGTCAGGGGCGTGACGACACGCGAGGGCGCCCAGGCGCTGACCCGCACCAGGCTCTATGTCCCGCGCTCCCGCCTGCCCGCGCGCCAAGAGGACGAGTGGTACCACGCCGACCTGGTCGGGCTCGCCGTGGTCGGCAAAGACGGCGCGGCGCTCGGCACCGTGGTTGCGGTCCTGAATTTCGGCGCCGGCGATCTCATCGAGGTCCGCCCTGCTGCCGGCGGCGAGAGCATCATCGTGCCCTTCACCGAGGACACCGTGCCGGAGGTCGACATCGCGGCCGGCCGCCTCACCCTCGTCCCGCCCGAGCTGCTCGAGTAGAGCGCCGCGTCATCCCGGCGCAAGCCGGGATCCAGGGCAGCAAGCTCGGAGATTCGGCCGCTGGATTCCGGCTTTCGCCGGAATGACCCGTGTTATTGGCCTTGCAGTAATAGGCAGAGACCGACCGATGCCCTGGCGCGCCACAGTCCTCACCCTCTTCCCCGAGATGTTCCCCGGGCCGTTGGGCTTGAGTCTCGCCGGCAAGGCGCTGGCCGACGGCAAATGGGCGCTCGCCACCATCGACATCAGGGACTTCGCCACCGACAAGCACCGCTCGGTCGACGACACGCCGTCAGGGGGTGGCGCGGGCATGGTGATGCGCGCCGACATTGCCGCCGCTTCCATCGATGCCGCCCGTGCGTCCATGCCGGCTGGAGCTCCCACCCTCTATCTCTCGCCGCGCGGCACGCCGCTCACCCAAGCCCGCGCGCGGGAGCTGGCGCAAGGTCAAGGCGCGATCCTGCTCTGCGGCCGCTTCGAGGGCATCGACGAGCGCGTGCTCGAGGCGCGCAACGTCGAGGAGATCTCGATCGGCGACTATGTGCTCTCAGGCGGCGAGCTTGCCGCACAAGTGCTGATCGATGCTGTCGTGCGGCTCCTTCCCGGCGTCGCCGGCAACGAAGGCTCGCTTGCCGAGGAGAGCTTCGCGGGCGCCCTCCTCGAATACCCGCATTACACGCGCCCGCGGGAGTGGGAAGGCCGCGCCATCCCCGAGGTGCTGCTCTCGGGCGACCACGAGAAGATCGCCAAATGGCGCCGCGAGCAGGCGGAAGCCGTTACCAAGGCGCGGCGCCCCGATCTGTGGGCGCGCCACGGCAAGAGCAAATTTTGATTGGGATCAGGACACCGGCCGCGCCGGGTGCTACCTACGGGAGTTAAAACAATCAGAGGAGGTGCTGGGCATGAGAGCTGTGATGGTGCTCGCGGCGGCGATGCTGCTTGCTGTTGCGTCAGAGGCCGCCGCGCAGGAGGGCGATGTTAATGCGGGCGCGGCCTACGCCAAACAGGTTTGTGCTGCCTGTCACGCCGTCCTGCCCAACGAGCAGATCTCGCCACTGCTGCAGGCTCCCACCTTCCAACGCGTGGCTGACACGCCCGGCATGACCGAGCTTGCACTTTCCGTCTGGCTACAAAGCTCCCACCCGACCATGCCCAACATCATCCTAAAGCCCGACGACCTGCGCAACGTCGTCGCCTATATAGGCAGCCTGAAGCGGAAGAAGTGACGGCCGTTCGTTGGAATTGCTTGTCGACAGAAGCGACACCTTGCGCTAGGAAACCCCGCGAGCTTCCCGGCCGCAAATCAACTCCAGGGATCAATCAAAAAGAATGGCGTTCGCTACGGGCCATCCCGGCCAAGGCAGGCGCCCGGTGAAAGGTATCGGCCATGAACATCATCGAGCAGCTCGAAAAAGAGCAGGTTGCGGCGCTCACCAAGAAGCGCAAGATCCCCGAATTCGGTCCCGGCGACACGGTGCGCGTCAATGTCAAGGTGGTCGAGGGAGAGCGCACCCGCGTGCAGGCCTATGAGGGCGTGTGCATCGGGCGCGCCGGCGGCGGGGTGAACGAGAATTTCACGGTCCGCAAGATCTCCTATGGCGAGGGCGTCGAGCGCGTCTTCCCCGTGCATTCGCCGCTGATCGATTCCATCGAGGTGGTGCGCCGGGGCCGCGTGCGCCGCGCCAAGCTCTATTATCTGCGTGGCCGGCGCGGCAAGTCGGCCCGCATCCCCGAGCGTCAGGATGTCAGGGGCAAGAAGAAAGAAGCCTTCAAGGGCTTCACCAAGCCCAAGGGCACGCCCGACGATCTGAAGCTCATCCAGGGCATCAATCCGGAGCTGGAGAAGAAGCTGAACAAGCTCGGGCTGATCAAGTTCGAGCAGATCGCCAATCTCTCCGATGACGAGATCATCAAGCTCGACGAGGCGCTGAAACTCAACGGCCAGATCGAGAACGAGGACTGGACGGCGCGCGCCGTCGAGCTCATGGCCGAGACGACGGCCGGCGAGGTCCCCGCCGCGCCCGAGGAAGAGGGCGAGGAAGGCGAAGAGACCGAGGCCAAGCCAAAGGCCAAGGCGGCCGAAAAGGCCCCCAAAGCCGCCAAGCCCGCCAAGTCGAAGCCCGACAAGAAGCCCAAGAAGTAGCGGGTCGCGAGGGCCCAGCCACGGACTCCATCCCTCCCCCTCGTGGGAAGGGTGGCGACGCCATCGCGCTCAAGTAGCGAAGCGGTAGCGCATCGAGAAGGGCGGCGCCGGGGTGGGGGGCAGCCCCCGCTAACAACGCGTTGCCCCGACACTTTCACCCCACCCGGCGCTTAAGCGCGCCGACCTCCCCATCAAGGGGAGGTATAGAGTTTGTGGCGGCGGCTGAGGATTTGTAAACCGGCCGGAGAGACGCTATCTGACGTGTAGAAATTCGAGACACGACAAAACCCGACAATGACTAAGCCCCGCACCCTCTACGACAAGATCTGGGACTCCCATCTGGTGCACGAGGCACCTGACGGCACCTGCCTGCTCTATATCGACCGTCACCTCATCCATGAGGTGACGAGCCCGCAAGCCTTCGAAGGCCTGCGCATGGCGGGGCGCAAGGTGCGCAGCCCGGAGAAGACGCTCGCCGTGGTCGACCACAACGTGCCCACCACCGACCGCTCCAAAGGCATCGACGACCCCGAGTCGGCGCTGCAGATCGCCACGCTCGCCGAGAACGCGAGGCTGTTCGGCATCGAGTACTATAACGAGCGCGACCGCCGCCAGGGCATCGTCCATGTGGTGGGGCCCGAGCAGGGCTTCACGCTGCCGGGCACCACCATCGTCTGCGGCGACAGCCACACCTCCACCCATGGCGCCTTCGGCGCGCTCGCCCACGGCATCGGCACGAGCGAGGTGGAGCACGTGCTCGCCACCCAGACGCTCATTCAGACGAAGGCCAAGAACATGCGCGTGCGCGTCGAGGGCAAGCTGCCCGAAGGCGTCACCGCCAAGGACATCATCCTCGCCATCATCGGCGAGATCGGCACGGCCGGCGGCACCAGCCACGTCATCGAATATGCCGGCGAAGCGATCGAGGCGCTCTCCATGGAAGGGCGCATGACGGTCTGCAACATGTCGATCGAGGGCGGCGCCCGCGCCGGGCTGATCGCACCCGATCAGACCACCTTCGACTACGTCAAGGGCCGCCCCCGCGCGCCCAAGGCCGGCGCCTTCGAGCTGGCGGTGCGCGACTGGGAGCGGCTCTACTCCGATGCGGAGGCCGAGTTCGACCGCGAGGTCACCCTCCATGCCGAGCGCCTGCCGCCGCTCGTCACCTGGGGCACAAGCCCCGAGCAGGTGGTCTCGATCTCGGGGCGCGTGCCGGTCCCCGCCGAGATCGCCGACGAGAGCAAGCGCCGCGCCGCCGAGCGGTCCCTGGACTATATGGGCCTCAAGGGCGGTGAGAAGATCACCGACATCACGCTCGACCGCGTCTTCATCGGCTCTTGCACCAATGGCCGCATCGAAGACTTGCGCGCCATCGCCAAGGTGGTGGCGGGGCGCCAAGTCAACGCCAATATCCGCGCCATGATCGTGCCGGGCTCAGGGCTGGTGAAGGAGCAGGCGGAAGCCGAAGGGCTGGACAAGATCTTCAAGGCGGCGGGCTTCGATTGGCGCGAGCCAGGCTGCTCCATGTGCCTCGGCATGAACCCCGATCAGCTTAGCCCCCGAGAGCGCTGCGCCTCGACCTCGAACCGCAATTTCGAGGGACGCCAGGGGCGGCTCGGCCGCACCCACCTCGTCTCCCCGGTGATGGCGGCAGCAGCGGCGATCGCCGGCCGCTTCGTCGACATCCGCAAATTCCACTAGCGTCCGCGCAAGACCAAGCGTCGCTGCCCTCGTGAACGGGCAGCCCAAGAAGGGCCGGACGAAATCGGCTTGCCGCTGCCCCCTTGGCTTGAAAGAATGGGCGCCAGAACTCATTCCCGCTGTCATTTTTAGTGTTCAACCTGGAGTTCGTCTCGGCTAGAGCGGATTCGCCTTAATCCGGATTGTATCCAGCGGCGGCGAAGTAGTTTGCGCATTCCTCGGGCTCGAAGAGATCAATGAGGCGACCGACGGTGT
>JBGQMX010000069.1:0-16460 GCA_041500805.1 Methyloceanibacter sp. | reverse complement strand
CATCGCTCGGAGCTGCTCGCGCATTTCGTCGCCTGCCATCGCTCCATCGCCGTGACCGGAACGAGCGGCAAGTCAACAGTGACGGCGATGGTGTTCGACATCCTGCGCGGCGCCGGCCGCGAGCCCTCCGTTATCACCGGCGGCGATCTGCCCGAGCTTGTGGCACAAGGTCTGCCGGGCAACGCGCTCGCCGGGAGCTCAGACCTTCTCGTGGTCGAGGCTGACGAGAGCGACGGCTCGCTCGTGCGCTATGCGCCCGCCATCGGCGTGATCCTCAATTTGCAGCGCGACCACAAGGAGATGGCCGAGGTCGCCGCGATGTTCGCGACGTTGCGCGCGCGGGCCCGCGAGACGCTGGTCGTGGGGGATGCGGAGAATCTCGACCCCTTCGCCGGAGGTGCGCTCCGCTTCGGCCAAAGCGCGCGGGCGGACATACGCGGCGAGGATGTCGAGCTCGGCCCTGCCGGAAGCCGCTTCCGGGTCGCGGACATCGCCTTCGAGCTGCCGGTGCCGGGCGCGCATAATGTCGCCAACGCGCTCGGGGCGATCGCCGCCTGCCGCGCCGTCGGCGTGCCTTTGGAGGACATGGTCGCGCCGCTCAGGGGATTCAAAGGCATCGGGCGGCGGTTCCAGACGATGGGCAAAGCGCGCGGCATCGAGGTGGTGGACGACTTCGCGCACAATGCCGAGAAGATCGCGGCGGCGATCAGGACCGCGCGGCTCCGCGCAAAACGCGTGCTCGCCATCTACCAGCCGCATGGCTATGGCCCGACCCGCTTCCTGCGCCGCGATTTCGTCACCACGTTCGGCCGCGAGCTTGCGCCCGGAGACCGCCTGTGGATGCTCGAAGTGTTCTACGCGGGCGGAACCGCCACGCGCGACTTCTCGGCGGCCGACATCGTGGCCGAGATCGCGGAGCATGGGACTAAGGCCGAGTTCGCCCCCTCGCGGGAGTGGCTCGTGGCGCGCATCGCCGAAGAGGCTCGCGCCGGCGATCTCGTGCTGATGATGGGGGCACGCGATCCTTCGCTCACGGAGCTCGCGCGCGCGATCCTTGCGGCGGTCGCAAAGGCCGAGACGACGGCCTCAGCGCCGGTGACGTAGCGCTGGCCAGCTTTTTTGTTGGAGCATGATCTTTTCGGAAAACCGGTTCCCACTTTTCCGGATCATGCTCTAATTTCCGAAAAGGCCGGTTATCGCGTCGGTGAGGCCGCCTTTACCTGAGTTCCAGGCGCTCCGCTTCCGGCCCCCGCTCGCCGCCGCCTCTGTTGTGGGCGCATCGAACTTGGTCGCCTTGCCGAACAGCGCAGAGGCCATTTTGCTGTCGAGCCCATAAATGTCGTCAAAGCTCTGGATCTTGCCCTTCTCGTCGACCGTCGCGGTGAAATATGTGACGTGGACCGGCACCTTGCGGCTCAGCGAAACCACGCTGTTGTTGCCCTTGGCGAGCATGTCCGTCACCTGCTGCGCCGACCAGCCCTTGTCCTCGGCGAGCAGGAGTGCAGCGAGGCGAGCAGGCTCGTACACGCGGATGCAGCCATGGCTCGCCATCCGTACCGTCTCGTCGAAGAACTCGGGCTGTATGGTATCGTGCATGTAGATGGCGTGCTTGTTGGGGAAGTTGAACTTGAGGGTGCCCAACACATTGTCGGGTCCCGGCGGCTGGGTGAAGGTGTATTGGAGGATGTTGGCGTGGCTCCAGTCCACCTGCTCAGCATCGACGGGCTTCCCCTGATAGCTGACCGTCAGCTCGTGATCGCGCAGGATCGAGGTGTCAGGCGCGCCCAGGAACCCGTTCCCGCGCAACGCGGGCTGAAGGTCCTCGAGCTTGATCGTCTCGGGCACCACCCATTCCGGATTGAACACGATGGAGCGCATGTCGGCTGAGAAGATGGGCGTGGCATATTTAGGCAGCCCGACCACGACCTTCGTCGTGTAGATGGTCTTGCCGTTCTTCACCACGCGGCCGATGAACTCGGGGATGTTGTCCCACACATAGGTGGAGCCAAGCTCGGCGGGCATCCAGCGCCAGCGCTCCATGTTGATGATCAGCCGCTGAATGCCGCCCTCGTTGGCAGGCTTCCGTCCGCGCGCCTTGACCAGCGCCTGGCGGAGCCGCTCGAACTGCTGCTGCTGCGGGTGCAGCGACCTCAGATAGGCGTCCGGGGTGGCAGAAGCGGCGATCTCGGTCAGCACGGTCTTCGGAGCGCGAACTGCCGGCTTCTGGTCGAACAGGACGCTGATGCGTGCGGGGGAGATGCGACCACCGCGCGCATAGCGCGCATATTTCAGGATGGCCAATCCCAGCTTGATCTCGTCGGTGGCCTGGGCCTCCATGGTCGCCGGCAAGTCGCTAGCGGCCGGAAGGTCGAAAGCGTCAGAGGCGAGGCCCCAATCGTCGGCGTTTTGGATCTCGCTGATGACGGCCTGGGCCCGCGCCGAGAAGCCCATGCCCGTGATCCAGAGCGGAGGGCCGCTCCGCTCGGCATAGAAGTGCTCAAGCGCGGCGAGATCCTCTGAAGCCGCGTTCTTGCGGAGCCCAGGCTCCGCGAGCTTCGCGCGGATGGCCGCCACAATGGGGTCCGCCGGAGCTTGCTCGGCAACGACCGGCGGGGCGGCCGTATCGCTCGGAGGCGTGGTGGCGGCGTCAGGCTTCTGGTCACTATCGCCGGGCGCCGGGGTGGCGGTGTCGGAGGGTTCTTGCGCGCCATCGCTGGGGGGCGAGGCGCCGGCAGGGTCTTGCCCGGCTTCGTCTGGAGGTGCGGCGCCATCCCCAGGTTGTGGCTCGCCCTCGCCCGTGGGCGTGGCCGCGGTGTCCGCTGGCTTCTGATCGGTATCGCTTGGTTGCACCGCGGCGGTGGCGGTGGACTTATCGGTCTCGCCCGCCGGCGCGCGCTCGACAGCGCTCGGCCTCGCGGGGGCCGCATCGGCCGGCTGCGGTCCTGCCGGACCGTCCTCGGCGCAAGCTGCCCCTACAACTGATACGGCAAATATGAAAGCCCGGGCCGTAGCGCTAAGGCCCGCGACTAAGGACCGTCCGCCCATCTCACACATCCCTCGTAGCCCCCTAAAGGTAGTCCTCCAGCGCCGCCTCGGCCACCCTCAATTGCGTGCCCTGAGGCCATTCGCCGCCGACCGTTGCCGAGAAGCCTCCCCTCGGAAGCGATGCGGCCCAGGGCCGATAGACTTCCGGCCGCCCTTGGCTATGATCGCGCAACCGGTTTCCGAACGAAGCGAAGGCCCCTCATGTTCCCCGTCGGCGACGACAATTCTCAGCGGAGAACCGTTCCGGTCGTCACCTTCGTGCTGATCGGCCTCAACATCCTGTTCTTCCTGATCGAGCTTAGTGGCGGCGATCAATTCATCAATGACTGGGCCTTCATTCCGGCACGATTTTCGGAGCACCCAGAGACCAACGCGGTGACGATCTTCTCCGCGATGTTCATGCATGGCGGCTGGCTACACCTTTTCGGTAACATGCTGTTTCTGTGGATCTTCGGGGACAATGTCGAAGACCGGTTCGGTCATCTCAAATTCTTGATCTTCTACTTGCTGGCCGGCATCGCCGCGACGTTTTCGCAATATGCCGTCTCCCCGGAATCGGGCGTGCCCAATGTCGGCGCGTCGGGCGCGATCGCCGGCGTGCTCGGGGCCTATATCCTCATGTTCCCGCAAGCGCGGGTGAACGTCCTTCTGGGGCGGCAGATCGTCGCCATGCCGGCCTTCGTCGTTCTCGGCCTGTGGATCGCCTTGCAGCTCGTGAGCGGCGTCGGCACCATCGCCTCTACCGACGAAAGCGCGGGCGGCGTCGCCTATATGGCGCATGTAGGCGGCTTCGTCTCCGGCCTGCTGATGACCTTCCAATTTCGCGGCTCGAGCGGAACCGGCACCGCGACCTGAGGCCGCTTCAACGGGCGCCGTCAGATCACCCCGAGAAAGTCGCGCTTGCCGACGTCGACCCCACAGAGCCGCAGGATCGCGTAAGCGGCGGTCGCGTGGAAATAGAAGTTGGGGAGCGAGAAATGCACGAGATAGGGCTCGCCCTTGAAGTGCATCTCCTGGCCGCCAACGGAGAGCGTAATGTCGCGACCCTCCGAGCCGTCAATGTCCTTCGCGCTGAAGCCTTGCACGAATTTCACCGTCTTGGCGATGCGGGCCTTGAGCTCGGCAAAGGTCTTCTCGTCGTCGGCATATTTCGGGACCTCGGCGCCGGCGAGCCGCGCCGTGGTGCCCTTGGCGAAATCGGCCGCGATCTGAACCTGGCGCACGAACGGGAACATGTCGGGGGTGAGCCGCCAGCTCAGCAAGACCTCAGGCTCGATCTTGTGCTCGGCGGCAAAGGCTTCCGCCTTGTCGAGGATGGCGGAGAGGTTCTTCAGCATCTGCAGGAAGGCCGGGACGGAGGCCTGGTACATGGACAACGACATCTGTGGGACACCCGTGTTCATTGAGAGGTAAGGGAGAGCGGCGACTGTAGCAGCGCGCGCGCTTAAGCGTCATCACGTTCTAGCGACGCAGGCTGAGCCGGCGCAAATTGGTTGGAGGCCCGTAACATGGACGACCTGACGCCACGCTGCCACGGCGTGAGCCGGCGCCATCTGATGGCCGGCGCGGTCGGTGCCCTGGCGCTCCCGATCGCAACGCCCGGCTTCGGCAAGAGCATCGAGGCGCCGGCAACTGAAGCCGACGAGGGCTTCATGCGCCTCGCCCTCGAGGAGGCGGCCCTCGGCGACTACCCTTACCCGTTCGGCGCCGTCATCGTGGGCGAGGGTGAGGTGCTCGCCCGCGGCCGCAATCTTTGGAATCAGCAGCAGGATCCAACCGCCCATGCCGAGATGGTCGCCATTAGAAGATTCCTAGCCGAGCATGGCATCGAGAAGCTGAAGGGGACCACGCTCTACGCCTCGGGCGAATCCTGCCCGATGTGCATGGGGGCGATCGTCTGGTGCGGGATCGCGCGGTTGGTCTATGGGGCATCGATCGCCGAGCTCGCGACCAAGATCGGCCAGATCATGATCACCGACGCCGACATCGCCGCCAAGACGCCCTTCGCCGACATCGCCCTTACCGGCGGCGTGCTGGCCGAGGAGTCGCTGAAGCTTTTCAAGTAACGCCGCCGTTACGTCCTGCGCTAGGGTTGCGACAGGGGAAAGGCCTGCACGATGGGTGCGAGGTCTCGCGCATGGTCCCAGTCGCCCCCTCGCCGCGTGAGGCCAAGGCGCACGATGATAAGATCGCGCGACGGCACAATGGCCACGATCTGCTCGTCGTGGCCGAGAAAGTAATAGGCGTCCTCAGGCATCGGCGGAACGCCGAGTCCCTCGGACTCCGGCAATCTCAGCCAGAGATGGGCGCCGTAGCTTCCGTCGGGCAAGGTTCGCGCCGGCCCGCGACTGTAGACGACCCAATCTTCCGGCAAGAGGCGCCGTCCCTGCCACACGCCATCCTGAAGGAACAGGAGGCCAAGACGTGCCCAGTCGCGCGCTGAGGCGTACAGGAACGACGACCCCACGAAGGGTACCGGCGGCGTCCAGCTCAAGGGTCGCGCTTCTCATGCCGAGCGGCTGAAACAGGCGCTCGCGCGGATAGCGGAGATAGTCCCGCTCGGTCGGAAAAGTCTCGCGCAGGATGCGGGCGACGATCACCGACGAGCCACCCGAATAGTGCCACTCAGTACCGGGAAAAACGACCAGCTTCTTCGCGGCGGCGAACCGTGCCATGTCGCCCGCCACGAACAGCATCTGCGCCACATCGGCCAGCGGATCGTCATAAGTCTCGTCGAAGGCGAGCCCGCTCGACATGCGGAGGAGATCGTCGAGGGAGATCTCGCGGCGCGGGTCGCCTCCCCTTAGCCATTCCGGCAGCAATGACTTGTCGGTGACGGCGAGCTTGCCGTCTTTGACCCTGAGCCCTACCAGCGCGCTGAGCGCGGCCTTAGTCATCGACCAACCGATCAACGGCATGGCGGCATCGAAGCCCGGCGCATAACGTTCGGCGACGATGCGCCCTCGATGCACCACGACCAAGGCCCGCGTGCGGCGGGGATGAGCGGAGTCGGGCTCGGTGAAGGCTGCGTCAAGCGCCGCCTTGAGCGCAGGCCCATCGACGCCTTGAGCGGGCGCGTCAAGTTCGACGCGCTCGCCTTCCGGCCAGAGCGCTTCGCTTTCGGGCGCTGGCTGCGGCAGCAGAAACAGGTCGGCGGCTTCGGCCCTGAGCTCCTCTTCGCTCTTGCCGTCGATGCGCGTGCAACCGAGCCCGTCGCGGAAGATGGCCGTCTGCGAGGCTATGCCATGGAAGGACGCAGTCACGCGTTTTCTGTCGCGCTCGATCCTCTCGCGGAAAAAGCTGAGAAGCTCGTAGCCTGGACCCTTCAGGTCCTCGGCAAGGACGGCCTGCTCGTCGCGGTGCGAAACGAACACCGCCGAGCACAGGATCTCAGCCGTGAATCCGGAGCCGACCAGAGCGGTGCGATAGAGGCGAGGGCCCGCGACCGCGGCACCGGCGATGACGATCACGGCCGCGAGCCACAGCCATGCCTTTGCCCGCAGCGCCGATGCCGACAGCGACATCCTGGTCGTGTGCCTGCCTCTCTTTTGCGAGTGGTGCCGCTGGAGAGATTTGAACTCCCGACCTTGGCTTTACGAAGCCATTCATCGCCGTGTCTCAACGATCGACGCTGGCACGCTGGAGTCTACTCCAGCACGCGAGAGTGCGCGACTCTCTCGGCATGGTTGGCGCTGGCAAATCTGGACTGGGTGTAGTCCAAATAAATCCAGCGAAGTGGGGTTGAAGCAGGAAACTGCAGCCGCAATGCAGCCGTGGCGAAGTTCCCTCGCGTAGCTGCGACTATTTCCACAAAAACACGGTTTGCGCCCTGTGGATCCAGGCCTGAACGTCGTAGGAGACAAGCTCCACCTCGCCGCGAGAGGACGCAATGGCGATCGCGGAAAGCTCTGGGAGCCATGCCAAGCGCCTGAGATGTGTAGCTTCCGAAGCTTGGCCGCGGAACTCATCCGGATACACTTTCACGAACGCGAACACCTCGCTGTCGTCCCGGTTGGCGAAGGACCAGACGTGGAGCTTCCCCTCGGTGTCGACCGCGGCGATGAGCTTGCCGTCGGGGCTGAAGCCTGCACCCTCGGATTGCGCGCCGATGCCGAGCAGGAGAAATTTGCGGGCCTTCTCGAGATCGTAGAGCGTGACCTTGTCGCCATTGCCCGCCGTCAGCGCGATCCGCCCTTCCTCGCTAAGGTCGATGACATCCTGAGCCGCTCCGACCGGCGGCAGGTCAAGGAGCCACTTGCGCCTGTTGAGATCCCAGGCCCAGAGATTGCCCAACGAGTCGCTGGAGTAGAGCCGGTTGGTGCGCGGCTCGACGGCGAGCCCTTGCACGGCATCGGGATGTCGGGCATCGAAGGCAACAGGCTTGCCGCCGGGACGCCATTCCATCACCTCCCCGTCGAAAAGCCCGACGGCGACCGAGTCTCCGCCTGACAGCCAGCGCACCACGTCGACCGGATTGCCGCTGCTGTCGATTTTGATCTCATCTGGCGGCTGATCGTCCCTCAAGGACCTGATCGCAAGCCAGCCGACTTTGTCGGTTTGAGCCAGCAATGGTTTGCTCGGGTGCCATTGCAAGGAGCGGATCTCGGCAGGGCGCAAAGGCGGAAGCGCCCGCACGAAGGCAAGAGATTTGAGGTCCCAGAGCCAGATCCTGCCGTCGAGGTTGCCGGCCGCAAGCCATCTGCGGTCGGAGGAGACATCGAGATCGGTGAGCTCAACCTTGTCCGGCGCGAGCAACGCAAACGACACATGGTCGACGGCGTCGATGGTCCAGGCCTTGACTGCCTCGTCCTCGTCCGCCGAGACGATGGAATCCACTCCCGGTCCGAAGGCAAGCGCAAGAACCGTGTTTTTGTGCCCAACGAGCTTGACGAGAAGCTCCGCTTCGCCGCTGCCCCCGCCCGCCGGCGGGAGCTTCCAAATGCAAACTGCGAAACCGTCGCAGGAGGTGGCAAGCCGCGAGGCGGTGGAATCGAAGGCGAGCGCGGTGATGCTCGATGCCTGCGTTGGCAGCGCAATACGGCTTCCCTTGAGGTCGAGGACAAACATTTCTCCGGACATCGTCCCGACCGCGAGATGCTCGCCTCTGCCGTCGAAGGCGAGGGACTTGATGCGCGGATTGTTAGGCAAATCGATCTTCTGGCTTGCCGGCGGCGACTGGTCGAGCCTCACCAGCATGAGCCCGTCCTGTTCAAGCGCCACGGCGGCAAGATCAGCACTTTCGCTGACGGCCATGGCATCGGCAAAGCCGGTTGCGATGCGCGTCTGGGTGCATTGCAGGCTCGGCTCCGTCCCGGACTTGGGCTTGCATGAAAATGCGCTCACCTCGCCTGTGGCTTGAGAGGCGGCGACAATCAACCGCCCGTTCCCTCCGATCGCCGCTTTGCCGATGTCCTCGGCAAGCGTTGCAGGCTTGGCGAGCTCGCGCCCGTTATTTGGATCGAAGAAGATCAGCCGGCCATCGCTCAGCAGCGCCATCGCGCCTTGCTGCTTGGTCGATGCAAGCGCCTGTACGGCGGGCTTGATAGGGACTGTCGCGTCTTGCGGCTGGAAGCTTGCGACGGAGCGGGAGATCTCGTGCCCCATTGGCCGCCAGCTTTCGATGGAGCCGTTCAGACCGCCAATCAAGATTTCCTCGGAGCCCGGCACCGTTGCAAGAACGAAGGGCCGCAGATCCTTGACGCTCAGGCTTGAGACAAGATGCGGCGAAAGGGCGAGCAGGCTTTGCAGCAGAGCTGATCGCGTCTCTGGCGTGGACAGTGTCTGTTCGGCTCTAAGCGCAGTCGTCACCGCATTGGCAAGGTCGTTCGCCCGCAGGAAACCGCCCGCTTGGTAGGCAAGGCGTGTCGCCTCGACGCCCCGCTGCAAAGCCTCACTCTCGCGCCTCGCCGCCTCAACCTGCATCCAGATCACCCCGGCGCCCGCGACCACGAGCAGGGCCGCCGCAATCAACGCGACCCGATTACGCGTGCGGCGGCGCTTTTCGGCGCGCGCTCGCTCCTGGCTCGCCTTGATGAAGCGCTGCTCGGCCTCGCTCAGCGCATGAGGATGATCAAGCAGCCATTGACTTGCGCGGCTCAGGGCGAGGCCTTGCAGCAGCGCACTGGGCTTGTCGGCTTCGGACGCCTTCTCCCAATCGGCGTGGGCCGCTTCGAGGCGGGATTTGCCGATCAGGAACTCGCGTTCCTCATCGAGCCACGCGCGGAGCCGTTGCCATTTCCTGAGCAGCGCCTCATGGGCGACCTCGACCATGTTGTGACCCCTGTCGTCGCGGGTGACGAGGAGTCGCGCGTCGGTGAGCTGCTTGAGGATCGGCTGGGCCTTAGGGGGAAGATCGCCAAAGCGGGCCGGATGTCGAACATATTCGCCCTTATCGTTGACGCGCACCAAGGGGCCGACGAAGGCATCCCGCAGCGCCGCTAGCTCCTCCGCAGTGGGATTGATGGCGGCGATCACCTCGTCGGCGCGCTTGCGGACGGAGTTCTCGAGCGGGTTGAGGCCGGCGGCTGGGTCGCCGAGCTCCCGGTAATGGGCGAGCAGAAGCTGGCGTTCCCCCGGATGCTGCCCGTCGTGCTCGGCACCATGGCGGTCGTAGAGTTCGCGGAGTGTGAAGGCCAGCAGCGGGAGCGCGTCATCTGTGCCAGCATCGGCGACAGCGGCGGAAATCAAGCCTTCCTCGACTCTTAAGCCTGCAACGCGCGCGGGCCCCTCGATGATCCGAGGCACGCGCGCAAGCGGCATCGGCCCGAGCGAGAACTCCTCGAATCGGACAACGCCTTCTGCCGCCGTCTGCAGCATGCCGAGATATTCCGAACGCAATGCCATCAGCGTCAGGAAGGGGGAGCCCTCCTCCGTTGCGGTCTTGAGCAGCCGCCAGAATTGCCGCGCTTGCTCCGGAGGCGTGACGGTGAAGATCTCTTCCGCCTGGTCGATGGTGATGAGGATCTGGGCGTCCCGCGCGCCCGCTTTGACGCGAAACGTCTCGGCGATGGCCTCGAGCTCGCGCGCATGCGTCTCTGAGGTGAGGCGCTCGCGCCAGCTCTTCCATTCCTCGAGGCTGCCAAGCTGCTCGGTCGCTGCGCGCGCGAGCTCCACCATCGGGTCGAGCCTGGGGCGAAATGGCGGCAGCACGATCCAATTGCGCTTGTCACGCGCGAGCCGCGGCAGGACGCCGGCCCGGAGCAGCGAGGATTTTCCCGAGCCGGAGGCGCCGAGCACAGCGATGAGCTTAGGCCCGCCCTGCACTCTCCTCGCATTCAGCCGCTCGATAAGTCTGCGGATATCGTCGTCGCGGCCGAAGAAGACGGCTGCATCCTCGGCCTCGAACGACAGGAGGCCGGGATAGGGCGGGCGGTGGATGTCCCAGTCGAAGCCGCCTTGCGTGTTCAGCGCAATCTCGGTGAGCTCGTGCGCGAGCCGGGTAAGGCCGCCCTGGCGGTCGCTGCGCAGATCAAGATACTGGATGTCGGGCGCGATGAATTGCTCGCCGCCCGGAGCGACAATGACCGGGAAGATCGCCTTGCCGAGCGCACGCGCCTGAGCAAACTCGACAAAGCACCATTTGCTGTCGAGCCAATTGGAGGTGAGGATCAGGATGACGGCGTGGGAGCTGTCGATCTCTTGATAAAGTTTTCGTTCCCAATTCGCTCCGGGTGGAATGCCGGAGTGCTTGTCGATATCGAGAAAGACGTTGTCAAAGCCCTGTTTGGACAGCCAGGCCTTGATCTCAGCGGCGACAGCACTGTCGCGGCTGGAATGGGAGACGAAAACCCGGGCCATGCGCTCGCCCCATCGTCAGTCAGACTTGTGCGAAATCCAAGTATAAATCGAGCCTGACCAACCTCGCCCCTCATCGCACACAAACAGCATTGGTGATACACACAATGAGCTGGCTGCTAAACCTCTCGCGGATGGTGGACATGATTCAAGTCTGCACCCCCTGGCGGCTCTTTATCCCGGCTACGATTTGCGCCTTCTTGGCTCAGCCGGCCAATGCCACTGAGCCAGCTGGGCAATGGCAGGAAAAGACCGAAATCGTCTGGGATGCAGGCGCGGCCAAGCTCGTCCGCCGAAGCTTCCGTGTCTTCGATCCGCATCCCGAGCTCGGCCTTGAATTCCACTGGCTGCCCGAGACAGAGAGCAGCAAGCAGACTGGCGCCATCAGCGGTGCGGGCGAGTTGATCTGGTACCGAAAGGGGGCGTCGCCTTACGACCGCGCGAGCCGCTTTAGCACCTATAAGGGTAGCCTTAAGGATGGCCTCCCCGACGGATGGGGGACACTCTCCATGCGCTCAGGCCTTACCTACGAAGGAGCGTGGAAATCTGGACGCATGCACGGGTTCGGCTCAATCGAATTCGAGACCGGCGAGCGATATCAGGGAAATTTCGTCGAAGGCGAACCTGACGGCAGCGGAAAGTACATCGGCGCCAACGGTCAGATCATCGACGGCAGCGCCCGAAAGAGTAAGGCGGACGGCGCGGTTGCGGCGGCCGGGCCCGGCTGGCCGACACTCTCCCTACTCGGACCGAGCTTGCCGCTCGGCCGTGTAAGGTCCGGCCAGCCCAAGGAGGTCGCGCAAGTCTCAGGCCCGATCACGATGAGCCTCTATATCGACCGGGCGAAGAACAACGAGTTCAAGAAGGGCGGCGGTGAGCTCGAATCCTTCGTCTACGATCAGACGGACGCGTCGGGCACGGTCGAGATAAGGCTCGACGCACCGAAGATCATGGCGCGTTGGAAGGGCGACGGCACCATCACGGCCGACGGCGAGGCCTTCACCCTCGATCCCAATCAATTCGGCCCCGTGTTCCTGGTCGTCGACCTCATCAACGACGGCGACCGCGCCGCGCAGATCGTCGGCGGTTATATTGACGTCGCGGAGAGTGCCACGGATCGGGAGCCCTACCTCGAGATCTCCTCCATCGACTATTTCATGGCGGAGGCGAAGCTCGACCCCACTTTCGCCTTCCTCAATGAGGGTTGGGGACCCGTGCAGAACGCGAAGATCACCTACTATTTCGGCAAGGAGCCTGGAGGCCAGACTTTTGTCATCGATGCCGGGACTTTTGACCAGTCGAAGGAGGTTTCCACTTTGCCAGGCTTTCTCGCCTCGGGTTTAAACGTCTCCGGGGTGACGGACGGCCATTTCCCTTGCCCTTCCGAGGACGAAATTCCGAACTGCTTGGCCAATCTGGTGCAATCGGGGCTATTCGGCCAGCTGGGCGGAGCGATGTTCGCCGAATACACGCACGTGTACACGCAAGTTTCGGGTGTGATCGACTATAGCTGGACTGACGACCGGGGCAGCCCGCAGCAAAGGCAGTCGCCGATCTCGGTCAAGCTTCCCGTGCTCGACTTCGTGATCGGACCTGTCGCCGAATACGGGGCGCCTGAAGCGGTCAACCGCAAACTGCCCGTGATCAAGCTTGCGCTCGACCGGAAGGATTACCGGATTCCGTTCAGCTATCGTGAGCGCCTCGGAGCCCAGCAGAACAAGCGTTTCGCCTTAACCCTCGATGCCGAGAAGTCTTCGCATCATCTGTTCAGGATCGTGCTCCAGTTGGCCGATGGCAGCACAGTCTCGACGCCACCCGTCGACCTGCTCATGTTCAAGCCGCGCGCGGTCCAGCTCTATTGACCGGCCTCGCGGGCATCCCAAGTGCGCTGATGCGCCATATCATACAAGTTCGGCATCGGCACGAGCCGCGCGAAAAAAGTACCTTGCGGGAAAAAACGCACTTCTAGGATCGATCCTGACGCGCGGTCGTGAGACTGGTCGAAGAGGAAGTTCCCAAGAGAATAGGCGACCGCGGACTGGCCTTCGGCGAGCGCCTCCAAATGCGCGAGGACGCGGTGGGAATGTGCGCCGACGATCAGCGACACGCCATTGCGTCGCAGATCGTCAGCAAGCACAATTTGCCTCTGGTCCGGGGCGGTTTGAAATTCCGTCCCCCAATGCAGATAGGCGACGAGCGGGGGGAGAGCGTCGGAACGCCCGATGCCTCGCAGATCCGCTTCACTGACGCGGTTCTCGAACGGCTTCACATTGTTGTCGATGTCGGTGAGGGCGACGAGCCGAAAACGGCCAAGATCCACAATATCGCCATGGCGTAGAACTTTGAGACCGCTCGCCTGAAGCGTCGTGACCATCTTCGCAAAGGCCTCCTCCCCGAGGTCCTTCGCATGGTTATTGGCGACGCTGACCGCCACGACATTCGCAGACTTGAGCCAGTCCAAGACGAGATCCTGGGGCATCGCCAAAGTGAGCGGCCCGAGCTTACCGGGCATCTTGTCGACGACGACGCCCTCGAGGTTAACGATCAGGGGGCAGCCGGCGAGCCTAGTCTGCAACTCCTTGCGCAGGCGCTCGGCGACCTCGGTATGCGAGAGCAGCTTCAGCATGTATCTGCCGAAAAACGTATCGCCCGCGAAGCAGTAGGCCTCGGCGGCGGACGGATCAGGAGGATCGATCAGGCCGGCGTCCCCTGCTGCGGGGTAGATCTGGATGATATAGCTGGTCGTCTCCGGCTCGGTTCGGTCGGAGTAGGCTTGCGAATTCGAATTGAACATCACGAGCGGCCGCGAGTGAAAGTGCTTCGCCTGAAGCCGCATCTGCATGTACTGGGAGCCACGCGAATCGAGATGCGCGGGTTGCCTGAGCTTTGCCACGGCATCGAGATCGTCAGCGGCAATGATGTTCAAGACCTCCTGATCGCGCTGAATGGCCTCGTGATGGCTGAGATAATGCGAGAAGTCCGTCGATTGGACGATAAGCGTGTTGGCCGTGATCACGGGGTCAAGGTCAGCGACGAGACGCTCCCAGTCATCGCGCGTGGACTTGATCGAGACGGCGATGGGAACGATCGGTGTGTCGGGAAAGAAGTGCCGCACATAAGGCAGGACCGCGCCGATGCCGTGGTCCTTCGCGAAAAGGCCCGACTCCTCGACCATGCGGGGATCGGCGAGAAGGCGCGAGGCGTCGCCTTCGCTGACCTGCACCCTGCCGAAAACCGTCTCGAATGGCCGGCGCGTCGTGGCAAAGGGACGCCTCGTTTTCATGAAGTGGTCCGGAAACAAGATGACGATCTTGTCGTAATGATTTCCCTCTGCAACGCGGAAGGCTCGCGCGATCAGGTCGGCTGCCACGAGGTGATGTGGGACGGTCAGGCCAGACACCCGGCGATGAAAGACTGGGACGCCTTGGGCAGCCTGTATCGACGCCACGAAGACGTCGGCTTTAGAATAGAGCGAAGGGAAAGGTCCGCTAGGCGTCTCTGGTCCCGCGATCCCAGAGCATGGGACAAGAACAAGCGAGAGCAACGCCCCAAAGAGGTGCGCGAAAAATGAGGCGGTGAAAGCTTTCATGCTGGCACGAACAGCTCTGCGAGGCTGTAAGGTTTTTGTGCTATCCGCGACTCTACTCGAATGTGAGCTTTGCACCACATTAGTCTCAAGCGACCAGTCAGATTTGGTGGCTGCTCAGTCTGCTCTCAGGGCCAACACGACGACTGGCCCCCCGTAGCGATTGGCGCCACCTGCCAGAGCGGACCCGGCGATCCGATCCAACGCTTGGCACGGAGCTCGGTCAAAAAGCGCATGGATCCGGCCCCAGCGCCGAGGTAATAACTTGCGAACTAGGGTCAGAACCGGCCGCTCCAAGGATGCTGTTCGGGCCGGGCCTCCACATGCGTTCTCAAGAAATGGTGGAGCACATGGAGAAGTGTCAGAACATGCTGCCTATCGTTACGCGCTTGGCTAGCGCGGATGTCATCGACAATCATGTCACGAATTTTTTCCGTGCCACGCTCTTGGTCCATTAGATACTCAGCAAGCGCGGCAGCCGCGATTTCGGGTATATGCTCATGCTCAGCGATGGCGAGCACCTCCTCTTCGGTGAGGCCGCAAAAGGCCACGCAGTCCTCAAGGGTAATCATGCCCACGACCATGCGCTTCTGCACGGCGTCAAGATTGCGCGCAGCGCGCCGCGCTAATCCTTTAGGCTGAGGATATAGGGCCAGCAGGCCGCTAACAATTTGCGCTCTTTTTCATGTCTTGTGATCCAAATCTTAAAGACGCGGCCGCCTGCGGCGCCTTGATTCTCCTCAAGACCATTGCAGAACGCGTTAGGTTGGCCGAGGATCGACCTATGGGGGTCGCATATGTCTGCTTTGGGTCGGAAGCGGACCCCCGACGAAGCAACGCCAACAACCGATGTGCCCAGCCTATCGGCGTCGGCAAACCAATTGGGCTCCCTATTCAAGCCCGCCGATGCAGATCCCATTAGGTCGTCACGGCCGCTTTATCTGTGACGGGCCGAGCCTTCGCTCGAAGCCGCGCCGCCCCGCGGTCTTGAACCGAGGAAAGCTTAGCTACGATACACCAAAAAGGGCGCCGGCTGAGCCGGACGGGGGCCCGATCAAGGACTCGCTATTCCACCCCTTTTTCTCCATCTGGTTGTCCTTTCGGTCTTTCTATCGCTGCGCTAGTATCGCCGCGCGGCGAATGGGGGGGGATGACAAGGCTCGCCATTTTACGACGGAAACGCCGGGAGCACTGCGGAGCCCGCTTGTGGCCTATGGGAACCCCGCCGTCTGCTACCGTCTACGCCGTTCCAGAGTTCATCTGGGGAATGTCGGCTAACACAAAGGAAGTCATGATGCTGACCAGACTCGTGCTCGTCGGATTGGTGTCGACGCTGGCCGCCGCAATCGGAACAGCCGAGGCGGGAACTCTCAGATACACCCACAAGCTCAAGAGCCTCGGATTGGTTTGCTATATCAGCGACAAGGCGTGCTGGTGCTCGGCAAATGCAGGGCAGACCAGCGGGAAGTGCGGCTGTGCCGCGCCTCCGGACAAGGCCTTTTGGGGCACGCTCAAAGACGCGTCGCAAATTCGAGCATCGACCAAGGAGTGCAAAACGCTGTAATCAACTCGACGTATGACAGCCGGCAAGAAGCAGCTGATCGTTGCGCTCGACGTGCCGAGCGTCGCCGAGGCGCGTGAGCTGATCGCCGCGCTTGGCGACAACATCGGCAAGGCTAGGAAGCTCTGGACGGGGGCGGAGGTGGCATCCGCAAAAGATGGCAACCGCCGCACGATACCGAGCACGAAGTGATTGCCAGCGCCGTTGTTACAATCGGAAATATTACCGAGGCAAAGCTATGTCACCGTCGCGGAGAAGAAACCAGAAGCATCGGACAAAACAATTGACGCACCGCTCGTTAGCTTTCTTGACTATAATTTCAATGATCTCTCTGCCTTTCGTGAGTGGATCGGCACTAGAGCGGATTCGCCTTAATCCGGATTGTATCCAGCGGCGGCGAAGTAGTTGGCGCATTCCTCGGGCTCGAAGAGATCAATGAGGCGACCGACGGTGTCCCAGAGACCGTCGACGGTT
>JBGQMX010000068.1:0-16489 GCA_041500805.1 Methyloceanibacter sp. | reverse complement strand
CCTGGATCGGGCGCAATCGGCGCCTGGCAAAGGACTTCGAGGCGACCATCGACTCGGCACGCGCATTCCTCTACGCCGCCTCCGTCATGCTCCTTGTCCGCCGCATCGCGCGTGCTTCATGACTTTCGAAACCGACTCTTAGAGGGTCTGCGGCGACTGCGCCAGTCGTCCAGGGGTGCGCGTGCGGCTGGAGCGCGCCCTTGTCACTGCACCGCCGTCGCTCCATCTCGCTGCCTCCGAGCGCGCTTGATTCGCTGCGGGCTCACCGCCGCCAGCAACTCGAAATGGGGATCGCACTAGGGGAGGGAAGGCCGGAACCAGCCACTTTGGTTTTCAGCACCATCGAGGGTGGCCCCTTGTCGCCAGACAATTTGAGCCGCGATTGACGACGGGTAGCGGCGGCGCTGAATCTGCCGAGAGTGACATTCCATGCCGTGCGGCATAGTCACGCCTCAGCCCTCATAGCAAGCGGGGTTGACGTCTTGACAGTGAGCCGACGTTTGGGCCACGGATCGCCTGTTGTGACGCTGACGACTTACGCCCATCTTTTTGCCGAGATGGATACTAAGGCCGCCGCTGCAATCGGGAGGGCATTGAGAACGTGAGCCGAACGCTGGTCGAGAGGCTCGGTGCCAAGCCGGTGCCAGTCGGCTGGTTAGCAAGCGTGCTTTTCTGTGCTAAGTGCTTGATCTTCTTCTGGGGAGACGTGGCCGAGAGGCTGAAGGCGGCGGTTTGCTAAACCGTTATACGGTCAAAAGCCGTATCGAGGGTTCGAATCCCTCCGTCTCCGCCAGTTTTCCGCAGAAATGAGCCAAAAATCAGATGTTTTGCCTATTCACCATCCGATCTACCAACAACGATTTTCCAGGTCCGCCCATCGGCCGTCACGGCTAGGCCGTTCCGATAGCCGATAACCGCGCGGCGAATGTCGCCGGCAGCATCCTCGTGGCCAGCGCCAAGGACACAGGATTCGAGTAGGTCTTGAATCAGTTTGTGCAGGTCGATCATGGGTTCCTCCGATCAAGCGGCACCGGTACCTCTTGATTATTCACGCCGCTTGAATAACGTCAAGCACTTCATGCCACGTGAAGATTATTCATGAGGGTGTTGTGGGGCCAATACAGCCCCGTACAGGGCTGTTGACTTGGGGGATACTGCGACACCGGCCAAGCCTTACCCAAGGCCGGCGCATTTCAGAAAGGCCCCACAATCGCTGCTCAAGCAGATCGAGGCGGCGACGGGGAAATATCAGAGCAAGAGGGAGACTGACCTCCCGCTTGGTCGCACCGCCGCTGCCGATGACGCTGGCGACGGCTAAGGCGTTGGGGGTGAATCAAGCAACAGTTTCACGTGATGCAAATGCATCGGGCGACAAGAGCGGCACTGCTAAAACCAAGGCATTGGATTCTGCCGTTGATGCAAATGCATCGGCCACTCGCGATCAAGGCAACTCGCGCGGCAATGCGCCTAAAGGCGCAGCAGGCAAAAAAGAGGCCGCAGAAAACAAGGCGTTTGACGACGCAGGTGCGCCCAATGGCGCAGACGAGCCAAGCAAGCCTACTCGTCAGAACGCAAATCCAGATCCAGCCAAGGCTGCCAAGTTCACTGAGCCTACAGTACGCGGCACCCAAGGCACCGGGCGAAAATGAATGGTACACGCCGAATGAATATCTCGATGCAGCGCGATGTCTGCTAAGTTCGTGGAATAACCGGCACACCCGCGGCCCGAGCTTCGGCGATCTCCAAGTCTGGGCGCTGCACGCCATGTCGCCGGGCAAGGTCATGCAGTGCACCGGGGCTGCACGCGTATCGCTCGCACAAAGCTTCCGCCGAATAGCCGCTCGCAATCAAATACAGCGCATAAAATTTCCGCGCCAGCGGGAGCTTCAAATCGTCACGCTCCGATGGGCAGTAGGGCTGAGGCATACTGAATCCGCTCCTCTATCTCGCGAAGCTCTTTCGACAAACGATAGGCGTCGCCCCGCTCGCCCGAGTTGACCGCATAGCGATGCTCGGCGCGAAGATCGGCAAGCTTCTCGGCGAGATCAGTTGAGTCGGTCTGATTTGGTGTGGTCAACATCATTTGGGTCAAACGTCATGTGGTCCGCGAGAGCTTTTAGCCCCTAAAAGCTTTTCCGGCGCCCTCCTCATCGCAAGGCGGACCTCGATTACCTTTCAGCGGAATAAGCGGGCGACGGGGTGAATCATGGAACACCCCGCCGCCCTGCGCCCGCGCGTTGCGGTGGGGAGGACGCGCGCTGGCGTGTGACCTAACAGGACTCGGGGATGGGCCACCACCCCCGAGTCCTTGCCGTGCACGTTGCCCGGACCGGGGAACGCGCGTGGGGGGATTGATGGCGCGGGAGCCCTGCCCCCGCGCCGAGCCAGGTGTCTCCGACCAAGGAGCACCGGCGGTGGCGCGCCGAGTGCCGGCAGAGCGTGAGGCGCGCCTGGTGATCATTATGCGACAAGCCCGGCGAGCGCTTCTTTGGCAAGCTCTGCGCTCCGCTCGGCCGCGGCGATTGCGCCGTCTTTCTCGGCAAACAACCCCAAGCTCCACCCGCCGAACATGGCCGCCAATCGATCAAGCTCGTTGAGCCCGGCGCGGAGTCTTTCGGCCCGCGCAACCTCATCGGCAAACATCGTGCGACGGCGAAGATCGGCGAGCGCATCACGCTCCGCCACCCCGAGACCTGTCAAGGCCGTATGGTTTGATAGTGCAGCGCTGGCGAACGTGTCATCACCGCCTTTGATGGCAGCAACGACGGCGGCGTGCCGATCTTCGGACTTCATGGCAAATAGCGCCTGCCTGATTTCTTGGTGAAGCAGGGCGGCAACAGCGTCCCGGGGCGCTACTGGAGCTGTTGATTGATCGAGCTGCAAGATGGCACGTTCCGTCCGGTCGCGCGCGGAGTCGATCTTTGCGGCTTCACGCTCGAACAGTTTGAAGGTAGCGGCCTTGGCATCGGCGGCACGCTTTACCTCTGGCTGCATTTGATTTTTCATGATCGCCTCGACGGTCGACTCGATCCGCGATGAGCTTTCAGTGATTCCACGGGCGCATTCGACCATGGTGTCGAACACGGCATCTGTGACTTTCGGATCGCGACTCTTCTCCAAGAAGGCCACGGCGCTTTTCAAGCTTATCGGCGGTTCAAAGTTTTTCATTTCATGGACTCCAAAACAATATCGGCCTTGCGGATCGTCATAATATTTCCTGACGCGATGGTCAGATATTCACCCCCGGCGGTCACAAAGCGCGTTTCCGTGACGATTAGTTCCACGGCATAGCCAAGATCGGCACGGACCTTGTGGGCAGCGCGGTCGTGCCAGATCACGTCGCCATAGGCGAATGTCGGCGCGGGCGTGACCTCGTGAAGATCGCCAGCCCCGGCAGTCCGGCCGATGAAGCGAGACTGGCCGAAACGGTCAATCTCTTTCGTTCTCAGTTCCCACATACCGTCATCGCGTAGCCGAACCGCGACCCACGCAACATGGCCGGTTTGCCGGCACAAGACTGTGCTGCCGGCGCTCACCATCGAATAGCGGGCGCATGTTTTTCGCTGATCGTGGTCCATCGAACGCGCAACGGTTCGCGCTCGCGGTCGCACCGCAACGGCCGGCCGCTATAGTCAAAGACGTGGGCAACGCCTCGCTTCGCTGTTGTTAGTAGAATCGATCCCGCCGCGGCGTTGGCGACGTCATCATGTGCGTTGCGATGGTCCGCATGCCCGATGCTATCCTTGCCGCCGAAAGACGTTCTCCGCTCGAGCGCCACGAGCTGGTCGATCAGCCGCTTGTTATCGAGCAACCCGACGCGACCGGCGTTAAGCAAAGGTAGAAGCTCGGCGAAGATTTGCGATGCGGTTTTGTCGGACGGCACATATGTCACGGCACGCTTCTTGAATTGCTCGCTCGGCCAAAGGCCGCCATATCTATCGCCCCGGACCTCGCGAATCTTATAGGCCGCAAGCGTCTCGCAAAACTCGGCGACCACTGACTCGGGCGAGAAGGGCGGACGCACCTCCCGGACAAGATCGAGCAGGATACGCTCGCCCTCGACATGCGAAATTGCAAGAGTCATCGAGTCATTTGAGCCGCCCGAAGGATCGACAAAGGCGCGATACTTGACGCCCTGACAGAAGGGCCGTTCCTGGACGCCGGTATCAACGCACTGCATCACCGCTTCGCGCGCGATGAACGCTGAGATGTCACTGCGCCACTCCCCGCCAAACTCGGCAGCGGCAGCAACAGGATCACGCGCATAGGCCCTCTCGACTACACGTGGATCGAGCGAGGGATTCCAAGTCAGTGAGGGGCCTGTCGCGACCAGGATGGCAGCGTCACCTTGGGGACCGAAATCCCTGCTGTACGCTTCCCATGTGGCCCCTGTCTTGGCGTAGGGTGTACTGCAAATAACGAGCGGGCCTTGCGTCGTTGCCAGCGACGGCCGGACCGAGTTTAAAATTTCATAGTCGGGATTCGCGCTGCTTTCGCTTTGCCAGAAACACGATTCATCCGCGATACACGCGATGCACGTCACACCCCGGAGTCGGCGAAAGCTCGCTGCTCGTGTTTCGATCTGGACGTTGTTGCTGAGGCGAAGCGCTGTACTCGTCCGCGAGACGAGCAGATGCCGCAATAATTCGCTCTGTTCCAACGCGCCGCTGACATAGGCGTGAATAACCCCGGCTTGCCGTTGATCCGGCGCGATCAGCAACAGCAGCCCGACCTCGCCTGGGGCGAGCACGTCGCTGAAATCGCAAAGGGTGCTAAGGTAGACCGCCAAAACAGAGAACGCCCGACTCTTCCCACCGCGTCTTCCGATAATAGCAATAAGCTCCTCACAGCGCTCTGTCGGCGCCGTCTCCCGCCCGGTCACGGCGCGGAAGGTTTCAAGCTCGGCCGGGGTAAGCGCCTCGCCCATCGCGGCGAGTAAGAGCGTGCGCCACACATGCCAGCTTGGGCCCTCAATGGCCCGACCAAGAAGGCGAGGATCGCTCAAGGCTTCCCTGAGTGTGGTCTTTACGAGCATGGCTCGCTCCGCTTGCCGGCGAGGTACTCGTCAAGAGAGGGCCCCTTGGGCGCTGCAGGCTTGATGCGAGCGACGGCGCGATCAGCAGCGTTTACACAGCGGACCAAATCTTCGGCCGTCGCCAATTCCGAACCTTGCAGGAACCTTTCCTGCGCCATCTCGGCAATCATGGTGAGCGTCGCGGCCTGCTCGACCTGTCTCCGCTTCACCTGATCGAGGTTGGACCAGCCACCAAGAGCATCGGCGTAGGTGTCGATTAGCGCCTTGAGCCGCTTGGCTTGCCTCGTGCGGCCGTCAAGCCGTACTGTTCCGGAGCGCAAGCGGGGGTAAGGTGAGGGTGAGGGTGATGCTATTTCGGGCGCAAGGGTCATGTTGTTTTTGTTGGTAGTGCCGTTGGTCAAATAAACCTCACCGCCAAGAATGTCAAGCGTATCAATAAGTTCACGCCACGTGCAAGGCGGAGCATCGCTCCGCCACCAAAGCGAGCGGCGGAGAAAAAGGGGCTGGAATGGGGGTTCACCGTGGCTTCTTTGCGAATGCCTCTGCCCTCTTGTCGATATGCTTTGCGCCAGCGCGCCGCGCCTGTCTGATCTTGCGAGCCACGTAGGTCTTCGCTCTTGCTGTCATGGAATGAGGAACCGGCACGCCATGCTCGCGCATTTTGGCGTGCGCCCACTTCTCCGCTTCCATTTCCTCAACGTGGCGTGGGGTCCTGCCATTGTGAGAATGAAGTTGCGCGTGGCCACACTCGTGCAGAAAAATATACAGCGCCTTGCGCGTGATCGGCCTAGGCGCCTGGATTAGTTTTCGCTCGCCATAGTGACAGCCGGTCAAGCTCTTGCGGTATTCGACCGTGTAGCCTTCCGGCACGTACATGGCCGCGATCCCCTCGTAGCGGAGCGCTGCTACCCGCCTAGCCTCGCGAAGCTCGTGACCGGTTTTTGGTTTCATTGCGATCACCTTACGCGGCAATCCTCGGGGGATTACCAAGGCGCTGGCGCCACTCTCTCCTAAATG
Source organism: Methyloceanibacter sp. (assembly GCA_041500805.1). Lineage (GTDB taxonomy): Bacteria > Pseudomonadota > Alphaproteobacteria > Rhizobiales > Methyloligellaceae > Methyloceanibacter. The sequence continues at coordinate 10,437 of JBGQMX010000068.1, read as the reverse complement.
GGCGCCCGCGCGTTGAGAGGGCGGTTTGTATCTGGCGGCGAGACAGTAGGCCGGTCGCTGCAATGTCCCTTTGGCTCATACCTGGCTTGATGGGATCACCAGGACATGGCCGTTGCTTCCTTGCACTCATCGCCTCACACCTTGGTAGTGTCTCAGTTTGAAATTCGCTCCGATAGGTCGCAATGATCTTTGAGCCACGATAGCCATGCGCCATGGGCGACAAGGCCCTTTGCTTCGATCAAAGCTTCGCCCATTTTCCCTCCTTTAGCAGGGTATCTCGTCCGACACCCAGTTGCCCTCAGCGTCGTACATGGTGCCGTTCTCGTCGATGTAGTGACCGAACTCGTCTAAGCGCGCGCCCTCAGAGGCGCGCGTGTTACTCAGAGGAGATTCTAGACTCTGACTCACGGGCGCTTCTTTAGAAGCGCCCTGTTCATATATCTGTTCTTCATTCTTGTTATGGGCGCATTGATGCGCCTTTTTTTGACGCATGGATGCGCCTTTCTGAGGCGCATAGATGCGCCTATCCAGGCTGACCACCTTGTCGGCTTCAGCCTCAGCCCATGCTTTGAAGCCGGGCAGCTTGAACACCTTGCGCCCGTTCTGCATGGTGCGAACGAGCAGCCCTTTCCGCTTAAGCGTAGTCAGGTGGCGCTTCACCATGCTTGTGCTGAGGTCAACCTTAGCCGCCAGCGTTTCGATGCTCGGCCAAGCGATGCCCTCACTGTTCGCGTACCACGCGACAGCGGCGAGAACGAATTTGGCCGGCGATGATCCGACCCTTTGTGCGAATGCGTATTCCACGGCCCACCTCTTGCGTTGAGCATCCTTGCTGGTGTAAGACGCCTGTGGGTTTGCATCGCCCTGATCTTTGCCGCCGCTCCCGGTTACAGCCGGGGCGGCGGTTTCTGTTTTGTGGATCATGACGCGCTCACCGCCAGCGCAATTACTTTCTCCTGGTAACCGGTGACGTGCTCGTCAAGCAGGGCGCTCGGGGAGCGAACATCGCCGGGGATGATCTTAACGAAGGGCCCGAGCTGGCCTTCCTTGATCAGTCTGTATACGGTGCTGCGGCCGAGCCCGAGGCGCCTCTGCGCCTCGCGAATGCGGACAAAGACAATCGGCATCGGTGTCTCCGAAAACGGAGCGCCGAACGCCCCTGGCGTTGGTGCATTTTAAGGGGGGGTGCGCCTCTGGCGCGAAGCCCAACTCTGCCTCAGGCATTGTAGGGCGAGGGCACGGCACTGCCGCGCTGATTACATAATTGCCACAAGCGGACGCTTCAAGTCAAACGCGGGCGGTCACGCACGCATAGGGACAACCTCACCCGACTTGATTGGCGTCGCTTCGCAATACGCCGCCCAGCTTTCCATTAGCAAGCGCCGCTTGTTGAGTGCAGAGGCTCGCCGATATGAGCGCTCGGTTTTGTCCGGAAGTTGATGCGCGAGCGCGTGCTCTATCGTTTCGCGGTCTACCGCTGTCATGTCGCCCGCCCAATCCCGGAACGAGCTGCGGAAGCCATGCACGCGGTAGCCGTTGCCGTCCATTCCACGGAGAAGCTCGGTCATCGCCATATCGCTTTGCGGCCTGCCCTCACGCGCGCCGGGGAACAGGTAAGCGCCACACCGGGGCATGGCTTCAAGGATCGCCACAGCGCGATCACTCAAGGGCACTGTGTGCTCGCGGTCGGCCTTCATCCTGCTTGCCGGGATTGTCCAGGTGGCGGTCTTAGGGTCGATTTCGTCCCACGTCGCCCCTCGGACCTCACCCGACCTCGTTGCCGTCAGGATGCAAAATTCGAGCGCTTTCGCGCTGATCGACTCGCGCTCGCGTAGCTTGCCCATGAAATCCGGCAACTGATCAAAGGGCATGGCCGAATGATGCTCGGCCTTCGGCCTTGCGCGTAGCAGGTGCTCAAGGTGACCACGCCATCTTGCCGGGTTCTCGCCATCGCGGAAGCCCCGAGCTTTAGCCCAGTCAAGCACCTTTTCGATTCGGCCGCGGATGCGCGAGCCCGTCTCGGCTGTCTCACGCCAGATCGGCTCAAGGAATTTCACAAGTGTCGGTGTATCGATTTCGGCGACGTTGATCCGACCGAAAGCATCGTTAGCCCGCTCAAGGCTAGTGCGCCATTGGTTGCGGTGCTTCACGTTTCGGAAGCTCGCAAGATGCTCGGCAAGATAGGATTCGGCGCATTGCTCAAACGTCATCTGGCTGGCCGCTTCCTTGAGCGCTGCCCCCCGCTCGGCCGCAACCGTCGCGCGCCGATGCTCAATCGGATCAGCGCCGAGCTTGACGAGTCGCCGTGCGGCCCTGGCAAGGTCGCGGGCCTCGGAAAGGTCGATCACGTCGCACGGCCCGAGGCCCATCCAACGCGATTTCCCGGTTACAGGCGAGACGTACCTGTAAATCCATGAGCGCAGCGGCCCCTTGGCACCCTTGGTCACTTGGACGTACAAACCTCGGGCGGCGCCGTCGCCGTGGTCGCGGTGGAAGCCCTCTTTCGTAAGGGATGAAACCTTAAGCGGCGTATTGCGTGCCATTGGGCGAACCATCCTTCCTACCAACAATCTGTGATGCTATATAGGGGGACGGCGCGGGACGCTTCAAGACGAAATAGGCTTGGGCAGAAAAGATTTTTGGGCTATGCGGGACAAGGCGGGACGGGTTTAAGATTGACTCCGTCTCCGCCAGCTGCAATGAGGCGCAATGAGCCGGCAGGAACCTCGAGTTTGGCCGGTGGTCGCTTCCGGTCCTCGTCATAATGCGACCGCAACGGGGATGATGATGGGCAGCATGCCGCAAGACCAGATCCGCCAGTCCGATCCGCGCTTCGACCCCGTTTTTGTCGAAAGGGAGCGAAACCGGTTCGCCGGCCGCGCCCTATCCTTTCTCGTCCTGCTCAATGGAGCCGCGTCCCTTGTGCTGCTTGCCGTCTTGGCGAGGGCGCCTGAGTCGACGGTCGATCCCAAATTCGCGGCCGCCATGATGTTCTTCAGCGGGGGCGCCATTGCCGCTCTGCTCAGCTCGTTTCTCGCTTACATCAACAGGACCGTGAGCATGGAGGCGCTGGAACGGGCGAGCTTGCGGCGGGTCTTGCTGTTCTTTGCGCTTGCTTCCGTCATCGGCAGTGGAGCGGCCTTCCTCACGGGCATGAACATGGTCGGGTCGGCCTCGTCGGAAAAATCGAGCTCGCACCCGAAAGGCCCGAACGAAAAGGCGCCAGCGAAGGAAAACGAGCCGACGGCGGCACCAAGTGAGCGGGTTTTTCTCAACCGAGGCGAGATTGCTGTCATCGAAGCCGAAGGGCCAAGAATGCCGCCTCTGCCTTAGGGCAGGGGCCGGCTCAAGGCGGTCCTGTCATCTGGCGCGTGAAGTCGTGCCACACCTTCCGCATATCCGTGGTGAGATCGTTCAGCATCTCGCCCACCACGTCCCAGTTCACCATGGGGCGCCGCTCGACGCCGTCTGCCCTTGAATCGGCGACGTAGACGCCCCCGATGGTGAGCCAGGCCCCAAAGATCATGCCAAGGAAGAGTCGCATGACGCCGCCTTCCGATGACTTCAAGATCATAAGCCTCAAGGACGGCGAGAGGAAGTTGAGAACGGCCGATCCTTACTTTCCGGGACCTCCGTAGCGGATGGTCGAGGCGTCAGTGCGCGTGATTCCGTAATATCTGCTGGCCTGGGGGGGAGCAACGACGATGAAATAGTCCTCGCTCGAAAGGCACGCTCCCCCATTCTCGAGGATACTGCAAAGTCCGAACATGCGGGCGGCCTCCGCCCTTGCCGGAAAGGCTCCCGCGCCCATCTGCGTCTGGGGCGGAACGCCGTTGTCGGAGACGACCTCGCCGAACCACTGGGTCAGCGAGGCTTTGTCGAAAGGAGTGCTCCACTGGGAGCCCGGGAAATAGCCGAGCCATTGATTGTCGAACCAGGCCCACCAATCGCCGTTGATCAGGGCATAGCCGATCGACACCTGCTTGCCGACAAGCGTGCTCAAGCTCTGGCCGGGAAAATAGACGTTGCTGACCTGCTGCCAGCCACAGGCGTCGTAGCAGGTGCCGGCTCCGCCGATCCAATGGAACACGAACAGATGCGGGTTGGCGTCACCGTAGTCGTCGGTGGAGACGTTCCAGCCGACCTCGACAATGTCGCCGTCGTTCCCGCCCCCCTGGATCGACAGCTCGGCGAGCGAGTGACCTCTTCCGCCGACGCGCACATATTCAGGGCGGTGAATCGACAAGACCATGCCGCCGCCATACACGGTTTTCCGCAACGCGGCTGAGGCATAGTAGTAGCAACCGGCGCCCGGCTCATAGCTGATCCCGTCGCAGGAGCCGGTGGAGTTCATCCTGAAGGGCTTTTGCCCCGGCCCGTAGACTTCCTCGAACGACAAGAAAGGGCTCAGCGTAACTGCGCTCCGATCCTGAGCCGGCGTGCGTGCGCCTGGCCGCAGCAAGGGATTGCCCTTCTTCATGTGCCCCGGTCCATTTGGGTCGATCCCCTTGACGTCCGGGACCTGTCCTTCAGGACAGGCGGGCTTAGGCCGGAGCGCGGCCAAGTCATCCTGACCGCCCGCGCGGAGGCCGGGTGGGGGCCCTGGCGGCAGAACTTGCGGCTTTTCCCGCGCCGACGAAGCGGCGATGCAGGGCACTTGCTCTGCGCGCAGCGTCTTAATCGAGACCGCTAGCGACAAGAGGACGGCGATTGCTACGCCGCAGGATTGAAAGACGGTGATTTTCGGGGTAGGCAAGGCGAGACCTTCAAGACATGCCCCCGCCAGGTAATCTTAGCGAGGCCGTTTCAAGGGCACAAGGGCGTCGCTGCCGCGTCGGCGAATCGAGCGCGAGCCGGACGGCTGCAAATCCCAATCCTTTGATCCCGGTCAAGGTAGTTCGGGGCGCCTTGGCCAAGGTGCTCTCGGAGAGGGGATCGAACCATGGCGGCAATGCTACAGCGCGAAGAGTGGAAGGCCTTTTCGGATTTTACCACCCTCGTGGCGGCAGGGCTTTGCGCCCTTGTCGGCCTGGTCCTTGCTTTCGCGGGCAAGGATTCCGTCATCGCGTTTCACGGGTGTCTGCTGTTCGGCGCGGCAGGCCTCGCCTTCCTCTATGTCCTCACCCAAGTCATCGAGCGGACGGAGCCTAAGGCTGAGGCGGGCTATGCCGACGGCGTGATCCGCGCCGGCGTGATCGCCACCGTGTTCTGGGGGCTCGCGGGCTTCCTGGTCGGCGACTACATCGCCTGGCAGCTCGCCTTTCCCGTGCTCAATCTCGACCTGCCGTGGACAACCTTCGGACGCTTAAGGCCTCTGCACACCTCGGCGGTGATCTTCGCCTTCGGCGGCAACGCCCTGATCGCCACGTCGTTCTATGTCGTGCAGCGCACGAGCCGCGCGCGTTTGGCCGGGCGCTGGTCGCCCTGGTTCGTGTTCTGGGGCTACCAGCTGTTCATCGTGCTGGCGGCCACCGGCTACATTCTCGGCGTCACCCAGTCTAAAGAATACGCCGAGCCGGAATGGTACGTGGACATTTGGCTGACCATCGTCTGGGTGGTCTATTTCCTCGTCTTCGTGGGCACGCTCGCCAAGCGCCGCGAGCCGCACATCTATGTGGCGAACTGGTTCTACCTCGCTTTCATCGTCACCATCGCCATGCTGCATATAGTCAACAACCTGGCGATCCCGGTGTCGTTCCTCGGCTCGAAGAGCTACGTGATCTATTCGGGCGTGCAGGACGCCATGACGGAATGGTGGTACGGCCACAACGCGGTCGGCTTCTTCCTCACCGCGGGCTTCCTCGGCATGATGTACTATTTCGTGCCCAAGCGCGCCGAGCGGCCGGTCTATTCCTACCGCCTCTCCATCGTGCATTTCTGGTCGCTGATCTTCCTCTATATCTGGGCGGGTCCCCACCATCTGCACTACACGGCGCTGCCTGACTGGGCGCAGACGCTCGGCATGACCTTCTCCATCATGCTGTGGATGCCGTCCTGGGGCGGCATGATCAATGGCCTGATGACCCTTTCCGGGGCCTGGGACAAGCTCAGGACCGACCCCGTCATCCGCTTCCTCATCGTTTCCGTGGCCTTCTACGGTATGTCGACCTTCGAGGGACCGGTCATGAGCATCAAATCGGTGAATGCTTTGTCGCACTACACCGATTGGACGATTGGCCACGTGCATTCGGGCGCGCTCGGCTGGGTCGCCTTCATCACCTTCGGCGCGGTCTATTGCCTCGTGCCGTGGCTGTGGCATCGCAAGGCGCTTTATTCGCAGCGCCTCGTCGAGTGGCATTTCTGGATCGCGACGCTCGGCATCCTTCTCTACATCACCTCGATGTGGGTGTCGGGCATCCTGCAGGGCCTGATGTGGCGCGCCTACGATAGTCTCGGCTTCCTCGAATATTCCTTCGTCGAGACCGTCGCGGCCATGCATCCCTTCTACGTCATCCGGGCGATCGGCGGCTCGCTGTTCCTGCTTGGCGCCGTGGTGATGGTCTACAACGTCTGGCGCACCATTCGCGGCGACGAGCCGGTCGATGCGGCGGAGCAGCCGCGCATCGCCGCGGCGCCCGAGCTCCGCGCCGTTCCGGCCGAGTAGGGGAGAGGCGCATGGACTGGTCGAAGCATCAAATCCTGGAGAAGAGCTCGGTCCTCCTCCTGATCGGCATCCTCATCACGGTTGCCATCGGCGGTCTCGTCGAGATCGCGCCGCTGTTCTGGTTGAGCTCGACGATCGAGAAGGTCTCGGGGATGCGGCCCTACACGCCACTCGAGCTTGCCGGGCGCGACATCTATATCCGTGAGGGCTGCTACCTCTGCCACAGCCAGATGATCCGCTCGCTCCGCGACGAGGTCGAGCGTTACGGCCATTACAGCCTGGCGGCGGAGAGCATGTACGACCATCCCTTCCAATGGGGGTCGAAGCGCACCGGGCCCGATCTCGCCCGGGTCGGCGGCAAATATTCCGACGAGTGGCATATCGCCCACATGACCAACCCTCGCGCCGTCGTGCCGGAGTCGGTGATGCCGGGCTATCCCTTCCTCGCCAAACGCGCTCTCGACTATGGCGACATCGCCGACCGGCTCACGGTGCTGCGCGAGGAAGGCGTGCCCTATAGCGACGAGATGATCAAAGATGCCAAGGCCGATCTCGAGGGTCAGGTCGATCCCAACGCCGCGGCCATCAAGGACTTCCTCGCGCGTTACCCGAAGGCGCAGGTCAGGCAATTCGACGGGGACCCGAGCTTCGTGTCTGAGCTCGATGCGGTCATCGCCTATCTGCAAATGCTGGGCACTCTGGTCGACTTCGCGACGTTCGACGCTGCCGGCCCCAATCTGAGGTGAGGCGTGCCATGACCTACGAGCAAGTGGCCTCGATCACGCAAGTCGCAGCACTCATCTTCTTCGTCGCCCTCTTTGCCGGGGTCCTGATCTATGCCTTCTGGCCCGGCAACAAGAAGGCCTTCGAGGAGGCCGCACGGCTCCCGCTCGAGAAGGATCCCGACCCCGACCAAGAGAAAGACGGTTGAGCGCGATGGCCAGCAACAAGCGCGACGAGGCACCTGACGCCGAAACGACCGGCCATGAATGGGACGGCATCAGGGAGCTGAACAAGCCGCTGCCCAAATGGTGGCTGTGGACGTTCTACGCCTGCATCGTCTGGGCGATCGGTTATTGGCTGCTCATGCCGTCCTGGCCGCTCGTGGCGACCTATACCAAGGGGTATCTCGGCTACAGCCAGCGCGCGACGGTGGCGGAGCAGCTTGACGAGGCCAAGGCCGCCCAGGCCGAGTACCGGCAGAAAATCGCCGCAAGCGATCTTGTGGCGATCAACGCCGACCCCGAGCTCCTGCGCTTTGCGCTTGCCGGTGGCGAGGCCGCCTTCGGCGACAATTGCGCGCCCTGTCACGGCCGCGGTGCGCAGGGTGCCTTCGGCTATCCCAACTTACGCGACGATTCCTGGCTGTGGGGGAACGGCAGCCTCGCCGATATCCATCAGACGATCCTGCATGGCATCCGGGCCAACGATCCGGAAACGCGGAATAATCAGATGCCCGCGTTTGGCCGAAGCGGTATCCTGACGGAGCCGCAGATCGGCGACGCCGCGGAATATGTGCTGTCGCTCTCGGGCCGCGCCGACGATAAGGGCTCAGCCGAGCGCGGCGCCAAGGTCTTCGCCGACAATTGCACGCCCTGCCACGGGCATGATGGAAAAGGCAACCAGGCGCTCGGTGCGCCAAACCTCACCGACGAGCTTTGGCTCTACGCGGGAGACAAGGCGACCATCGCCAATACCATCCGCGGCGGAAGGGGCGGCGTGATGCCGGCCTGGGCAGGGCGCCTCGATCCGGAGACGATCAAAGAGCTTGCCGTCTACGTCCATTCGCTGGGCGGCGGCCAGTAACCGAGGCTTTGAGATGTTGATAGCGGACGTGAAAGTACCCACCTGCGCAGCCCTTGGCCGCGATGGCGGCGGTACGAGTTTCGAGTCGGCACCGGGGGTCGAGCGAAGTGAAGCGTCCGCGGTCAACCGCACCGACGGTTCCCTCTATGCCCCGCGGGTGAAGATCTACCCCAAGCGCGCGCATGGCCAGTTCCGCACGATCAAATGGATCGTCATGGCGGTGACGCTCTCGATCTATTACCTCGTGCCGTGGATTCGCTGGGACCGCGGGCCCTATCTTCCCAATCAGGCGGTGCTGATCGACTTCCCCTCGCGGCGCTTCTTTTTCTTCTTCCTCGAGATTTGGCCGCAGGAATTCTATTACATCACCGGGCTGCTCGTGCTGGCGGCGCTTGCGCTTTTCCTCGTCACGACGATCGCAGGCCGCATGTGGTGCGGCTATACCTGTCCGCAAACGGTGTGGACCGACCTGATGATCGCGGTCGAGCGCTTCTTCCAGGGGGACCGCAATGCGCGTATGCGCCGCGACAAGACGCCCTGGGCGTTCGAGACCCTTTGGCGGAAGGGGGCGACGCATCTCTCCTGGCTCCTGATCGCGGTCGCGACCGGGGGCGCCTGGGTCTTCTATTTCGCCGACGCGCCGACGCTCGCGCGTCAGCTTGTAAGCTTCGAAGCCCCCATGCTGGCTTGTGTCTTCGTCGGCGTCTTCACCGCCACGACCTATGTGCTTGGCGGCATCGCCCGCGAGCAGGTCTGCATCTATATGTGCCCCTGGCCGCGCATCCAGGGCGGGATGATCGACCACGATTCCCTGCTCATCTCCTATCGCGCCTGGCGGGGCGAGCCGCGCGGACCCCACAAGGCGGGGCAGTCCTGGGAGGGCAAGGGAGACTGCATCGACTGCCGGCAGTGCGTGGCGGTGTGCCCGACTGGCGTCGACATCCGCAACGGCGCGCAGCTTGAATGCATCCAATGTGGGCTCTGCATCGATGCCTGCAACGAGATCATGGACAAGGTCGGCAGGCCGCGCGGGCTCGTCGCCTACGACACCATCCGCAATCTGGAGACGGTGGGGCCCGAAATCCTTCCCATCAACCCCTTGCGCCCCCGCGTCATCCTCTATGCCACCCTCATGGCCGTTGTCGGGGTGATCATGCTGACGGCCCTGCTGCTGCGGCCCGAGCTTGAGGTCAGCGTCCTGCATGACCGCAACCCGATCTATGTCAAGCTTTCGGACGGAGGGTTGCGCAACGGCTACACCGTGAAGCTTCTCAACAAGCTGTATCAGCCCCGCTCCTTCAAAATCGCGTTGCAGGGCTTGCCGCGGGCGACGCTCAGCATCATCGGGCACGATAAAGAGACCGACCCGGTCGTAGCCGTCGCGCCGGACGAGCTCCAGTCGGTCAGGGTCTATGTCGCCCTCGACAAAAGCGACGTTACCGCGCTTCCCAACGCCGCCACCGACTTCTCCTTCATCGTCACCGATGTCGACAGCGCCACACGGGCCGAGCACAGGGCGATATTCCAGGGGCCCGAGCGATGACAACAAGGGAGAGTCAGAGCAGCAAGGGCCTCAAAGGGCGCCACGTGCTGATGGCTCTCATCGGCTTTTTCGGCGTGATGCTTATCGCCAATGGGATCTTCGTCTATTTCGCCCTGGCGACATTCAGCGGCGGCGACACCGATCCTTACCGCAAAGGCCTCCATTATGGCGAGACGCTAAAGGAGGCGGAGCGCCAGGCGGAGCGGGGCTGGCGGACGGAGGTGCATTACGACGACAAGAAGGGACGGCTTGTCCTCAGCTTGCTGGACAAGACGGCTGCGCCGGTGACCGGTTTGCACGTCGGCGCCACGCTCAGCCGCCCCGCCACCGACAAAGAGGATCGCTCGGTCGATCTTGCCGAAGTCTCGCAAGGGGTCTACGCCGCCGATGTCCAGCTTGCCGCCGGGTTGTGGGTGATCTCGGTCGACTCGAACAGAGGCGGCGAGGCGCGCGAGCCCCTCTATCGGCTGAAGCAGCGCCTCTT
>JBGQMX010000067.1:0-16618 GCA_041500805.1 Methyloceanibacter sp. | reverse complement strand
CGTCCGGGATTTGATCAGTAGACCCCTCATCGAGATAAGGGGATGGCGCGCCGAAAAGCGCAAATCCTGTGGCTCGTGCCTTGCGGCACGCGGGCGCCTCTCGGCGCGCCATGGGCGGCAATTTATCGGCGCCGGGCCGCGCTTTCGCCGTAAGTGCCCCGCATCCCGTTCGAACACGACGGTAGCGTTTGGATAGACCTTACGGTCGTCAGCCAGCTCCTGGCAGGGCCTCGTAATGGGCACGGGCGGAGCTCCGACGCCGCCCGGGTGCCGGCTTTGCATGCCGGCCCGCGGGCGCCGCACCTCGTCCCGCCTCACGACGCCTCATGAGATCGCCCCTTAAGCGGACGAGGTGGATGCAGAATAATGGTGGTTTGGGGTGCGGGGATAAGTTTCAAGCGGACAACTTAGCCGGGGCGACTCTCGGTCTTTCGAGGCTGAACTTTCGCCAACGGCGACTTCCGCTTTGTGCCATTAGCGGACAGGTCACCAGGAGTCTGAGCACCCGACCAGCTGGGTCACGGTTGACGCCGCACGGCGGCGAGCGGAGCGGCCCAAAGACCGCACGCTCGGTCACGGCTATGATTGCGGGCGGTTAGTACGGAAGGACTGGCTCTAGCAGGCAACTCAGTTCCCGGCCTCATACTTTACAGAAATGTAAAGCTCTTGTGAGGTTCTCCCAATCAGCCATCTGACAGGATATGCACGGCAAGGCCACGCATCCCGCGTGCCCCCTCACACTTGCTGGAGATACCCCATGTTTGGTTCTAGGACAATTTTGGCCACCGTGTTTGCCCTGACAACAGTCGCGGGCACTTGCATCGCTTTTGCCGGTGAAAACGGCCATGAAACAGACCAACAAGATGAATTAAGCGCTGTGACAAGTGCAAAAACCTCGCTCTCGCAGGCGATCGCGGCCGCCGAGCAGGAAACCGGCGGCAAGGCTGTTGATACTGGCCTTGAAAACCAGGACGGTGTCATGGCCTATGAGATCGAGATCGCCAAGGGCAACACCCTCCAGAGGGTTCTCATAGATCTTGACTCTGGCAAGGTCATCAAAGTGATGGCGGGCGATGCTAATCATGAGGATGGCGAGAACGAAAATCACGACGACCACGGCGAGCACGAGAACGAATAGGGCTCGCAAGCTCCGGTCCCCACAATTGCGGACCGGAGCGCCACTTTCAAAAAGGATCAAGAACGAGGATGGCGTGTACGTCCTCAGCGCCGATCGGAGGAACATGATTACTGCAACGCTGTGCTTAAGCCTTCCCGCAGCGGGACAATCAGCAGGGTTTTGGCAAAGCGTTGACCCGTCGTAGGTTCGCCGATGTCGGTGAGCGCAGGTTCAATTATCGTAGGGCAACGGCTAAGGTCGTGCTCACGGAGAGTGTGAGCCATGAAGATACTTTTGATCGAGGACGACGCTGCCACTGCCGCGCATATCAGTAAGAGCCTGCGCCAGCACGGACACGTTCTCGATCACACCCAGAACGGCCGCGACGGACTTTTCCTTGCGGCCGGAGGAGCCTATGACGTCATGATCATCGACCGGATGGTGCCGGGCCTAAACGGGCTCGGGGTAGTCAAGACCATCCGCGCGGCGGGCGTGAACACGCCAGTGCTGTTTCTAACTGCGCTTGGCGGCATCGATGATCGTGTCGAGGGGCTCGAAGCTGGCGGTGATGATTACCTCGTCAAGCCGTTTGCTTTGGCTGAGCTCCTGGCCCGGGTGAACGCACTAGCCCGGCGGCCACAGCACGCTCAAGTCCAAACGCTCTTGCGTGTCGCTGACATAGAACTGGATCTCTTGAAGCGAAGCGTCACGCGGGCCGGGAAGAGAATCGATCTGCACCCACAGGAATTCAAGCTCCTGGAATACCTGATGCGCCATGCCGGATGTGTCGTTACCCGCTCTATGTTCCTTGAAAAGGTGTGGGAGTTTCATTTTGATCCGCAGACCACAGTCGTCGAGACGCATATCAGTCGCTTGCGCAGCAAGATAGACCGAGGGTTCGAGAAGCCGCTGATCCATACGGTGCGTGGATCGGGCTATTGCCTCCGTGAAGACACCTAGATTCATCCGCACGAGCAGCTTCCGTCTGACGGCCGCTTATGCAGGCCTCTTTGCCGCGTCCACCGCGATCCTCTTTGGCATCGTCTACTGGACTGCGACTAATGCCATGCGCGAGCAAGTGCGGCTGTCACTGCAGAACGAGATGGCGGTATTGGAAGCGAAAGCCAGGGAGAGCCCAGACGGGCTCGCTGCCGAAATTGAGCAACGCGTCGCTTCAGGGAAGCTGCAGCCTTTCTATTACGGGCTTCTAGATCCTTTAGGACACCGGATCGCAGGGAATGTTGCGGATCTTGGTACCTTTGAGGGGTGGCGCGAGCTGGCGGATACGGAGGAAGAACACGAGGACGCGCCGGCAATAAGCGAACATTTCAACCCCGTCCTCATGGCCTTAGGGCATCGGCTTCCTAGTGGGAGCTACTTGACTATCGCGACCGATACTTCGCGCATAGGCGAGGCGCAGGAGGCGATAACGGACTCATTTGCCTGGGCGGCGGCAGCGACACTACTGTTCGCGTTGGCAGGAGGCGTCGTGCTGAGTCAAGGATTTCTGCGCCGCGTCGATGAAATCAACAGGACTATGCGCGCCATCATGCGGGGAAACATTTCGGATCGCATCCGAACCGGCGATACCGATGATGAACTCGATCACCTCGGGCAAACTCTGAACGAGATGCTCGATCGTCTTCAGGGTGTCATGGACGGACTCAAGCAGGTTTCAAATGACATCGCGCATGACCTGCGGACGCCCTTAAGCCGACTCAAACAACGCCTCGAGGCAGCCCGAGTCGAGGCAAGGTCCGTCCAGGAGTACGAGGAGGCGGTCACTCAGGCTCTTCAAGACGCGGATGCCGCCTTATCGTTGTTTGACGCCCTACTGAGAATTGCACAGATTGAGTCTGGCACCCGTCGAGCAAATTTCAACCATCTGGATCTTTCTTCTCTCATGGATCGCTTGGTCATGACCTATTCGCCCGTTGCCGAGGACATGGGTAAGGCCCTCGTTTCGTCAGTTCATCCAGACGTTCACGTTCGCGGCGATCGAGAGCTCCTTACGCAGCTGTTCGTCAATCTCATCGAGAATGCACTGCGCCACACACCAAATGGCGCGACGGTTAGCCTGTCCCTTAAGCAGGGCGAGCAGGGACCAATCGCCGAAGTTGGCGACAATGGGCCGGGGATTCCAGAAAGTGAGCGCGAAAGCGTGTTCAAGCGCTTCTACCGGCTGGAAAGCAGCCGAAGCACACCGGGCATGGGGCTTGGGCTTCCGCTGGTTGCCGCCATCGCCGAGCTGCATCACGCGCGACTCGAGCTCGTCGACAATAAGCCAGGACTGAGAGTAATTCTGCGATTCCGGGGCGAGATGACGCCAGTCTGTTGAACGGGCGTCCGTTGGCAGGTCGAGCTTCCTAAGCAGCGGCATACAGCGAAACCAATAACCGCTAAGGGTCAAAAGCGGCCTCTCGTCGGCTTGACGCAGTCTTGCGAGGTCGTTGATCCCGTGTTGCCGTGAACCATTGTTTTCCAGGCACAAATCGCTGCTCTGGCCGAGTGCGTTGGCCCCGCATATGCCCCTCCAACCGGTATAGTTGCACTTGCAAATTATTCGCATGTAAGATATATCCAGCATGTGACATCCTGCTCTGGGCGGGGAGTCCAGCATAAGAGCTATCCTGCTCGACGCCCCCAAGAGAGACCTTCATGCGTAGGCAGTTCAGGGCAGAGACGGAGACGGGCAGCGCGCCCGCGGCGCATGCCGAAGCCCGCGCGGTCACGAGTGACGCAGTCACAAGTGACGCAGTTACGAGTGACGCCGTCATGAGTGACCAGGGCTGGCGGCAGGCGGCACGCACGCCTTCGCTCGCGGAAGTGTTCGGCTCCATCAAGACGCGGCCCACGGGCCCCTTCTGGATGAAGCTGCTTGCCTTTCTCGGCCCCGGCTATCTCATCGCCGTGGGCTATATGGACCCGGGCAACTGGGCGACCTCTCTCGCCGGCGGCTCGAAATTCGGCTACGCGCTCCTCTCCATCGCGCTCCTGTCCAACCTCATGGCCATCCTGCTGCAGGCGCTGTGCGTGCGGCTCGGCATCGCCTCGGGGCGCGACCTGGCGCAAGCCTGCCGCGACGCTTTCCCGCGCTGGGTGGCCTGGCCGCTCTGGGGGCTGGCCGAGTTCGCCATCTGCGCCACCGATCTCGCCGAGGTGATCGGCACGGCCATCGGGCTCAATCTCCTGTTCGGCATTCCGCTCGAGATCGGCGTGCTGCTGACCGCGCTCGACGTTTTTCTCATTCTATGGATGCAGGCGATGGGCTTCCGTTGGGTCGAGGCCTTCATCGTCGCCATGCTGCTGGTGATCACCGTGTGCTTCGGCATCCAGATCGCCATGGCCGATCCCGATTGGGGCCAGGTCATCTTAGGCTTCGCCCCGACCGTCGAGATCGTGAAGAACCCGAATATGCTGTATCTCGCGCTCGGCATCCTCGGCGCCACGGTGATGCCGCATAACCTCTATCTGCACTCGGGCATCGTGCAGACCCGCGCCTTCGGCCGGAGCCTGCCGGAGAAGCGCGAGGCGATCACGCTGGCGACGACCGACTCAACCATCGCGCTCATGTTCGCGCTCACCATCAACGCCTCGATCCTGATCCTGGCGGCATCGACCTTTCATAAGACGGGCCAGACCGACGTGGCCGAGCTCGGGCAGGTGTATCATTTCCTGGCGCCGCTGCTCGGCTCGGCGATCGCGCCGTCGCTGTTCGCCATCGCGCTATTGTGCTGCGGGCTGAACTCCACGGTGACGGCGACCATGGCCGGGCAGGTCGTGATGGAGGGCTTCCTCGATATTCGGCTCCCGCCCTGGCTCCGCCGGTTGGTGACGCGCGGCATCGCCATTGTGCCGGCGACCGTCGTCACCATCGCCTATGGCGAGGCGGGAACGGCCAAGCTGCTGATCCTGAGCCAGGTGGTCTTGAGCCTGCAGCTCCCCTTCGCCATCGTGCCGCTGGTCATGTTCACCGCCGACAAGCGCAAGATGGGCGCGCTTATCGCGCCGCGCTGGGTGACGGCGCTCGCCGTGCTCACGGCGGCCATCGTGATCGTGCTCAACATGAAGCTGCTCTGGGATTTCGTCGGCGCGCTGTAGCGCCCAGGAACTGCTTCCGCTCTCCCCTTGCGGGAGAGCACGACGGCGCTTTTGCGCCGTCGGTGAGGGGTAAGCGGCGAAGCCGCGTCGGAAATGAATACCCCTCACCCTTTCCGCTATGCGACTTGCGCAAGAGCGCCACTCAAGAGTGTCGCTCGCGTCAAGATCGCGGCGAAAAGCCCTCTCCCACAAGGGGAGAGGGAAAATCGATGGCCGGTCGCGGGCTTAGCCCGCCATGATGCCGCCGGATTTCGGGACAACGAGCGTAAGGCGATGCACCTACTCCGTGCCCTCCTGCCGGCCCTTGCCGCCGCGCTGTCGCTCGCGTCCTGCGCGAACCCCGCGGCGACGTTCAAGCACATCGCCTATGGCGATCCTGCCGCGCCCTATCTCGGCATGAGCAAGGCCGACATCGTCGCCTGCGCCGGGCCGCCCCACTCCACCTATAAGAGCGGCGGCACGTCCGAGATTCTCACCTATCACTATAGCGGCGCGGGGCCGGTGCCGGAGGCGCCGAAATCCGACGAGAAAGACAAGAAGGACAAACCCGACGAGAAGAAGCCGGGCTTCCTTGGTGGGTTCAAGAAGGACGACAAGGACTGGACCTGCACGGCGAGCTTCGTCTTCGAGAACGATCACCTGACCAAGGTCAATTTCGCCAGTAAGGACGTCAATAGTCCGTACGCCTATCAGAGCGGCAAGAGCGTGACGGAGAGAGAGAAGAAAGCCGCGAAGGGCCCGACGGAGGTCACGGTCTGCACCTTCTCCCTGCCCCGCTGCCCGAAGCAGTGATGGGTATGCGCTAGGCCTGTGTTAGGCCGGGGGCGTGGCACACGGCCTCGACATTGTTGCCGTCGGGGTCGAGCACGAAGGCGCCGTAATAATTGGCGTGATAATGGGGGCGCAAGCCCGGCGGTCCGTTGTCCTTGGCGCCGGCGGCAAGAGCGGCGCGATAGAAGGCGTCGACCGCCGCCCTGTTCTCAGCGGCGAAGGCGACGTGCAGATGGCCGCCGCTCAGCGCCGGCGCCTCGGCGATCCAAAAGAACGGCTTGCCGCCTGAGCCCAAGCCCACCGCTGCGCCATGGCCGGTCTCCTCGGCCGAGACCTGCATGACGATCGAGATCCCAAGCGGCGCCAGCGCCTTCAGATAGAACGCGGTGGCGCGGGCGATATCGCGCACCGGCACGCCGATATGGTCGATCACTGTCCAGCTCCTGCTGCCGCCTGCCGGGAATCAGCGGAATAGTGAACCCTATTGAGACGAGCCATTCCACATCCTATAGTTGTGATATAATATATTCACAATTTATGAGAGTGCAGCGGGAGGGGCGTAACATGACCATTGAGATGGGCAATCCAGGGGTATCTGGCTACGGATATACGAGCTCAGGAAATGTGGGGCAAACCGGCGAGCCGCATCGTGCCGAGAACAGTCAAGCTTCACAAGCCGCACCCGGCGCGGCAGCCAACGCTCAACCGGCAAACGGCGGAGCGTCCGCCGAGGCTCAGGGCGATGGCCTTGGCGGGGAAGTGACGAAGAAGCTCGGCCAGGACGAGGTGCCCGGCTTTGAAACGTCAGCATCGGACTGTTTGAACCGGGCACGGCAAATTGCCCGTAGCTTGAACCATACGGACCTAAGCTCCGACCATCTGATGCTCGCGTTGATCATGGATCAGAGCGCGCGCCGCGCGCTTGGGCGCATCGGCGACGTTACTCAGCTCCGCGAAGTCGCCATGCAGCGGCTTGGGAAGAACTACACCAAGTCGAGCGCCGACGACGGGTCTCTCAGGCCGACCTCCGATCTGTCCGATATCGCGAAGAAGGCGCGAGACTCGGCGGCCGAGCGGGAGCAGCTGGTGTCGATCTTCGACCTGATCAATGCCTTCTCGAAGGCCAACGATCGCTTAACCTATGCGTCCGACGAAGGCTCCCGGGCCGGGGCCCTGATCGAAGCAATCGAGAAAGGCCTCGTCCCTCGCGTGGCCGATTCCATGGACAAGATCCAGGCGGTCGTCGGGGAGGCCATGCAGCAGAGTCAGTCTGTTCAGAAGATGCTGCAGGACCTCAACTCGAAGCAGACCTACGAAGCCGAGCAGCGGCAGATCGCCTTCATGGAGGATATCCGACGGCAGGTCCGTGAGGCTGTCGACACCCAAGTCGGCGCGGCGCTGAAGCAGTTCGGCGAAGACCTCATTCGCAAGCTCGACGAGGTTACTGAGACTGATGAGCCTGAGGCGGGGGCAGGGGAAGGCCCTATTGAGATCGATGAGCGGGGGCAACAGGCGCAGCCGCTGGGAGCAGAGACTCCCAAGCCCAAAATGAACCCCTGGGGCTGGCTGGCGCTGATCTAGGAGCTAGGCAATAGCGCCGAGGCGCGGAGGGTGACGGTTATTCGGCGCGCTCGACCATCTTGCGCTTCAGCGAGGCGATGGCCGCGGCGGGGTTGAGCCCTTTGGGGCAGGCCTTGGTGCAGTTGAGGATGGTATGGCAGCGATAGAGCCGGAAGGGGTCTTCCAGCTCGTCGAGGCGTTCGCCGGTGCGCTCGTCGCGGCTGTCCTCGACCCAGCGCTCGGCCTGGAGCAGGATGGCGGGGCCTAGATAGCGGTCGCCGTTCCACCAATAAGACGGGCAGGCGGTCGAGCAGCAGGCGCACAGGATGCACTCATAGAGGCCGTCGAGCTTCTGGCGATCCTCGTGCGATTGGCGCCATTCTTTGGGCGGCGTCGGCGTGTCGGTCTTGAGCCATGGCTCGATGGAGCGGTGCTGGGCGTAGAACTGGGTCATGTCCGGCACCAAGTCCTTGATGACCGGCATATGCGGCAGCGGATAGATGGCGATCGCGCCTTTGGCGTCGTCGGCATGCATGGTGCAGGCGAACGTATTGGTGCCGGCGATGTTCATGGAGCAGGAGCCGCACACGCCTTCGCGGCAGGATCTCCGGAAGGTGAGCGTGGGGTCGATGCTGTTCTTGATCCAGATGAGCGCGTCGAGAACCATCGGCCCGCATTCGTTCATGTCCACCCAATAGGTGTCGACACGCGGGTTCTCAGCCGTCTCGGGGTCGAAGCGGTAGATGCGGTATTCCCGCCAGCGGCCTTCCTCGGCCCCCGCCGGCGGCGGATTCCACGCCTTGCCTTTTTTCACCTTGGAGTTCTTGGGAAGCGTGAACTGGACCATGTTTAATACACCCGCTCCTTGGGCTCGATATAGGCGATCTCGTTGGACAGCGTGAAGCTGTGCACCGGGCGAAAGTCGAGGCTTACCTCGTGCGTGCCGTAATCGGCGTAAGAGAGTGTGTGCTTCATCCACTTGACGTCGTCGCGCTTGGGGAAGTCCTCGCGCGCATGCGCGCCTCTGCTTTCCTCCCGCGCCAGCGCGCCTTGCACGGTGACGGCCGACTGCGAGATCAGATTGTCGAATTCGAGGGTCTCGATCAGGTCGGTGTTCCAGATCAGCGAGCGGTCGGTGACGTGGATGTCGGCGGCGTCGTCCCAGACGGCGCGGATGGCCGCGACGCCCTCTTTCAGCACCTTCTTGGTGCGGAACACGGCGCAATGGTTCTGCATGGCCTTCTGCATCTTGAGGCGCAGCTCTGCGGTGGGCGTGCCGCCGCTCGCATAGCGGAAGCGGTCAAGCCTCTCGATGGCCGCTTCGCCGGCGCCCTTGGGCAGCTCGGGGATGGCGGTCTCTCTCTTGACGATCTCCGCGCAGCGCTGCGCCGCGGCCCTGCCGAACACGACGAGGTCGATGAGCGAGTTCGAGCCGAGGCGATTGGCGCCATGCACCGAGACGCAAGCCGCCTCGCCAAGCGCCATGAGCCCTGGCACGATGGCGTCAGGGTCGCCGTCGCGGGGAGAGATCACCTCGCCATGCATATTGGTGGGGATGCCGCCCATATTGTAGTGGCAGGTGGGCAGCACCGGGATCGGCCCCTCCTTCACGTCGACGCCGGCGAAGATGCGCGCCAAGTCGGTGATGCCCGGCAGCCGCTCGGCGAGAAGATCGGGATCGAGATGCTCCAGGTGCAGATGGATGTAGTCCTTGTCGGGACCAACGCCACGGCCCTCCCTGATCTCGATGGTGATGGCGCGGGAGACGACGTCGCGCGAGGCGAGGTCCTTGGCGTGGGGAGCATAGCGCTCCATGAATTTCTCGCCTTTGGAGTTGCGCAAGAAGCCGCCCTCGCCGCGCGCGCCCTCGGTGATGAGCACGCCCGCGCCGTAGACGCCGGTCGGGTGGAACTGCACGAACTCCATGTCCTGGAGCGGGAGCCCGGCGCGCAGCACCATGGCATTGCCGTCGCCGGTGCAGATATGGGCGGAGGTGCAGGAGAAATAGGCGCGGCCATAGCCGCCAGTGGCCAGGATCACCTGGTGCGCGCGGAACCGGTGCAGCGTGCCGTCGGCCATCGACAGTGCGATGACGCCGCGACAGCGCCCGTCCTCGTCCATGATGAGGTCGATGGCGAAATATTCGATGAAGAACTCGGCGGAGTGGCGGAGCGCCTGGCCATACATGGTGTGCAGCATGGCGTGGCCGGTGCGGTCGGCGGCGGCGCAGGTGCGCTTGGCCGGGCCCTTGCCGAAATCCATGGTCATGCCGCCAAAGGCGCGCTGCAGAATCTTGCCGTCGTCGGTGCGGGAGAAGGGCACGCCCCAATGCTCGAGCTCGTACACGGCCTCGGGCGCGTTGCGGCAGAGATACTCGATGGCGTCCTGATCGCCGAGCCAGTCGGAGCCCTTCACCGTGTCGTACATGTGCCAGCGCCAGTCGTCGGGGCCCATATTGCCGAGCGCCGCGGCGATGCCGCCTTGCGCGGCCACGGTGTGGGAGCGGGTGGGGAACACCTTGGTGATGCAGGCGGTGCGCAGGCCCGCCTCGCTGGCGCCCACCACGGCGCGAAGGCCTGAGCCGCCGGCGCCGACCACCACCACGTCATAGGCGTGGTCGATGATGGGATAGGCACGGCCGTTCACCTGGACCGCGTTGTGGGGCGGAGCGTCTTGTGGTGTCGCGTCTTGAGGCATGGAAACTAGGATCCGAGACTGATCTTGAGGATGGCGACGACGCAAGCCAAGCCGACGCCGGCCGCGAAGAAGGTGGCGAGCAGGATGGCGACCACTTTGGCGCCGCCATGCACGTAATCCTCGATGATCTCTTTCAGCCCGATGCGCATATGGACCGCGGCCGAGACCATGAGCGCGAGCATGGCAAGCGCGACGAGGGGCTGCGCGAAATAGGCCCTGACGTCGGCATAGTGGGCGCCGAGATGGGTGATGATCGACAGGATGAGGAAGAGGACGAGGGGCACGTTGGCGACGGCCGTCACCCGCTGGCGCCAGAAGGTCTCGGTGCCGCGATGGGCCGAGCCCAGGCCGCGCACGCGTGCGAGGGGGGTCGCCATGGCTAGGACGCTCCCCTCAGGCAATAGCCCAGGACCCAAAGAAGGACGGTCAGTGTGGTCGAGCCGATGATGGTGGCCCAAGCGAAGATCTCGATGCTGACCTTGTCGAGACCGTGTCCCGTGTCCCAGATCAGGTGGCGGATGCCGCCGAGCATGTGGTGGATGAGGGCCCAGCTGAAGAGGAAGAGCAGCGTCCGCCCGGGGATGCTCGCGAAGAAGCTCGAGACATGGGCGTATTGCTCGGGGCCCAAGCTGATCGCCACCAGCCACCAGGCCAGCAGCAGGAAGCCCACCGCAAGCGCCGCACCGGAGATGCGATGGGCGATCGACATCATCATGGTGAGCATCGGCCGGTAAATTTGGAGATGCGGGGAGAGCGGCCGGGCGGCGGAAGCCTTAGTCTCGATCATGTCGCGAACCAGTCTTGATGTGAGTCCATCCTTTAAGCACACGCCTGCTTGAGTGCAATCCCTTGGTGGCCGCTTGGCGCAGAGCACACTTGGCTCGGGCACAGTGCCACTGCGGCTGTTCAGCCCTCAAGCCATTCTCGTTTGCCAAGTGCCGGTGTCTCACCTATTCTCAATCAAGGTGCCGAGCCAGCAATATTGGGAGGAAACCCATATGCGAAAAGCAGCAATTCTTGGCTTGTTCTTAATATCCACCGCCTTGGTCTTTGGCGCCACCTTGGCGGTCCAGCCGCAAACGGCGCAGGCTGGCGCCTACGACGATCAATGCAAAGCCTCGGGTGGCACCTCTCTAAAGTGGGATGGCGTTGGCCTATGGTGGTGCTGCACCAAGGTGCAGAGATTTCTCAAGCGTCCCAAGGTCGTTACGCTTTGGTGCAAGAGGTAGCGGGCGGGGAGCCGCGACCTGACCTCTAGAGCTTGGCCTGCGCGAAACGCCTTTAGCCCCCACCCGCGGGCCTTTGCCGCGGGTGGTCTCGCCGGTGCTCCACTTGAGACCTAATCGACGCTAGGGCGTGATCACGCCGCAAGCGATGCGGTCGCCGGCATTGCCGGCGGGATCGGTCTTGTAGTCGTCGGCCCCCGCATGGATGACGAGCGCCGAGCCGTCAGCGTCAAGCAGCGCCGTCAGCGTCGCCTTGGGATTCAGCACCTCGATCTCGAGCTTGCCGTCAGCCGGAACATAGAGATTGGGCATGTCGCCGGCATGCGGGCCTTCCGCGTTCATCAGTCCGTGCTTGGTCTTGTCCGGATTGAAGTGGGGGCCTGCCGACTTGAAGTCGGGCGCCTCGCATTTGCCGACCGCGTGGATGTGAAAGGCATGCTCGCCCGCGGGGACGCCGGCGAGATTGAGCCTGATGAGCAGCCCGCTCGGCGTATCGGCGAGCGTGGCGGTCCCCACCGCCTTGCCGCTCGCGTCCTTCAGAGTCGCCTTGGCGGTACCCGCATGTGCCGGCGAGGCAAGGGCCACGACTACACTAAACAAGAATGCCGCGCGCGCCAATTTGCGTCCCATTGCTATCCTCCTGATGTGATCGTCCGCGAAGGCCGACGATCGAGTGACCACCGCCATCACGTCTTGGTTCGAAACCTGAGGCTATTGGGGGCTCGCTTACGCCGGCATTACGAGCATGAGACTTGGCTGCGCCTCATCGACGCGGCAGAGCGATCCAATAAGCGATCCAATAAGCGATCCAATAGTTGAGACGTGCTGAGCGGCACGCCTAAGGCGTGATGACGCCGCAGGCGATGCCTGGTCCGACATTGCCGTCAGGGTCGGTCTTATAGTCGTCGGCGTTCGCATGGATGACGAGTGCCGAGCCGTCGGCGTCGAGCAGCGCCGCCTCCTGGCTTATGGTCACGACCGGGTTCAGGATTTCCACCTCGAGCTTGCCGTCGGCCGGGACATGGAGGTTCGGCAGGTCGCCAGCATGAGGCCCTTCCGGGTTCATGATGCCGTGCTTGGTCTGATCGGGATTGAAGTCGGGGCCTGCCGACTTGAAGTCGGGGGGCACGCATTTGCCGATCGCATGGACATGAAAGCCATGGATGCCGGGCTGCGCCGCCGTGAGGGTGAGGCTCAACAGCGCGCCGCTCGGGGTCGAGGTTAGCGTGGCCGTGCCCACCTCCTTGCCGGCCGCGTCCTTCAGCACCGCCGAGGCCTTGTCTGCCGCGGCGGCCGGCGACGCGAGCGCGAGAGCTGAGGTGGCTAAGGCTGCGAGCCAGACGGCTTTCCGTCTCATGACGACTTCTCCTGATGCGATAGACGACGCCTCACTAACGCGCGGATCATAGCCCTGGCGCACTCACGTGCTATTGTGGTGCTGAGCCGTGGGATTGGCGTGGGATCCTGTTTCACAGCTTACTGGATGTGTAGAGGTAACGTGGGGGTTTACAAAGGAGAGCGTCAGTATGTGGATCACCGCACTCGTCACCGCGGCAGCCCTTATGTTGCCGGGCCAGGTTGAACGTGTCACTTACAAAGCTTGTATTGATAACTGTTTTGAGTTTTGCAACAATGGATATACTGATGCTGGAAAATCTGAGTGTGAGAGACGGCGATTAAATTGTCAGAGAAATTGTATTATTCAATATCCCACCGAATTCAAGGGCTGCAATAAAGGTTGGAAGCCGACGGCGACGGGGTGCAAGTGTATCAAACCCTTGCTGAGTAGTGGTGTTTGTCCAAGGTAGATTACCACTGCCCGGCTCGATAACCAGCGGGCTCCCTCGGTGGGAAATGACGGAAGCGAACTCGGTCCAAGCGTCAAAGCTAACCTTGCCGAGGAGGCATAATGGGAAAAGCGGCGATCTATAGCTTGCTCTTGGTGCTCCCCCTCTTTGTCTTTGGCGCCTGCTTGGTATCCCAGCCGCAGATGGCGCACGCATCATACGACTCTGAATGCAAGGCGGCAGGTGGCAGCTCCAAAACTGGGGGTAGCACCGCTCTTGTGTGGGATGGGGTCGGCTTGCGGTGGTGCTGCGTCAAGCGAATGAGGGGGTTTCACGGCCTTCATACCAGCACGCTCTGGTGCAAAAGCTGACCCCAAGCGTACTTCCTGCCCGTCAGCGCGGGAGCGCCACCCAGTAGTCCATGTCGAGGACGACGCCATCCTCATGGCTGCCGTCGGCTTTCAGGCCGGGGAAGTCGGCGCAGGCGCGATCCTTGACGGCGAAAGTGCGCAGGCGGAGCGCGCCCATGTCGGACCTACCCGGAAGCTCGGCTTTGTCGAGCACCTCGCTCCAGGCATAGATGGTGTCGCCGGCAAAGGACGGAGCCACGTGGCGGGCGCCATTCAGCCCGAGAATGTGAAAGGCGTTGGCCAGCCCATTGAAGCTCAAGGCGCGCGCGATCGAGATGATATGGCCACCGTAGACGAGCCTGCGCCCGAACCTTCCCTTACCTTCCACATGCTGGTTGAAATGCACCCGCGCGGTGTTCTGGAACAGGCGCGTGGCGAGCTGATGCTCGGCCTCCTCGATGGTCTGGCCGTCGACATGGTCGATCTTCTCGCCGACCGCGTAATCGCCCCATCTTTTCGGCGAGCCGGCAAGGGCATAGTCGTAGCCGCTAAGATCGAGCGGTGGTAGCGCTGCGCCGAGCGTCATGGGAGCGACGCTCGCGGCAAGCTCAGGCACCACGGGCTGAGGCGCCGGCACATCGACATCGCGCTTGTTGACCATCACCCAGCGCGCATAGGAGAGCACCGGCTGCCCGCGCTGGTTCTTACCCGTGGAGCGCACATAGACCGTGCCGTTCTTCTTGTTGGAGTTCTCCTTCACCCCAATCACCTTGGACGTCGAGGCGAGCGTGTCGCCGGGATAGACGGGGGCGAGGAAGCGGAACTCGGCATAGCCGAGATTGGCGATGGCGTTCCGCGAAATGTCCGGCACGGTCTTGCCAATGACGATGTGGAAGACGAGGAGGTCGTCGATTGGCGAGCGTGGATAGCCGATCTCATGCGCAAAGGCGTCGGAGGACTGCACGGCGAAGCGCGGGCCGTAGAGCGCGGTGAAGAGGGCCACATCGCCCACGGTCACGGTGCGTGGCGTAGCGTGCACGATCTCCTGACCGAGCTTGAAGTCCTCGAAGAAATTGCCGGTGACGGTCTTGTCGGGTTGTTGGGCTTGCGTGTCGTTCATTGTCCTATCGAATTCCAGGCCGCTGCTGACGGAGGTTCAGGCTAAGAGCCGGCAGGCGCCGCCGTTTGGCATGTGGGCGTGAAGCTCCAGTCGCCCTCGGCGCGCGGATTCTCGCGGCAGGGGTTTTCGGCCGCGGAGGGTGCGGGATCTACCGGGGCCCCGAGAGGTTCGACGCAAAGCACATGGCCCGTGACCGGGTTGACCTCGGCCTTGAGGCATTTCGCTGGCGTCGCTGCATCTTGGCCTTCCTCCGCGGAAGCAGGCCCTTGCTGTGCCGGAAGGGCCCATAGCGCCAGACCCAGAACGATCGTCAAAGGCAGTTTCTGCATTCCATTCTCCTCTTCAGGCCGGAGCATATAGAGACGGCGGCAGGATGCGAAGGCTTCGTCGGGGGCTAAGACGGCTTTGGCCCGCGGGCCCGCGGGAACAGGAGCCGCTGATAGAACCAGCCGATGCCGATCAGGACCACGCCAAGCCCGAGAAAGGACAGAGCGCGATAGATGCCCGACAGGTCCGACATGTCGATGAGGAAGACCTTCAGCACCGTGAGCACCACGACCGCGGCCGACGCGATGCGCAAGGGGTGCGAGCGGAGTGCGATGCCGGCGGCGAGCAGCGCCACGCCCAACACGAGCCAGACGGCAGAGTAGGTGTATTGCTCGGCATCTGAGGTCGCGCCCTCGGTGAGCACCGGGCCGTGGTAGAGCGTGCAGATCTCAAGCGAAAGATAAGAAAGCGCGAGGGCGAGAGCGACGGCCAAGGCGGTTGAGCTGTACCAACGGGGCCGCGCCCGGTGGGTGACGAGCGCGAGGATGCCGGCGAGCACGGCAGGCAGCCCGTAACCGAGCAGCACCAGATTGATGAACCGACCCCCGACTGGCTCGCCGGTGAAGAAAGGGTTGTTGCTTACGCCAAGGCTGAAAACGATCTCGATGAACGCGGCGGCGGCCAGCAGGCGCGCGCCGAGATCGTGGACGATGCTGCCGCTCTTGAGCCGCACGCGCTCGAGCCCGATCACCACGGCGAGCAGGAGTGAGACGTCGAGCGCGGTCTCTCCGAGCGCGCTTCCGCTGCCGTAAGGATCGCCGCCAGAGATGTAGTGCCGGACCTCAAACACGATGAGGAGGACGGTGAAGAGGATGGCAGCGGCATCGACCACGCGGGCGGGCACGTCGTCGGCGCGCCGCCGCAGCATGGAGCCGGCAAACCAGAACGAGGCCGCCGGAATGCCGTAGCCGTAGAGCAGCCAGTTGAAGATCGGTCTTGTGCCGATCGCCTCGCCGACGATGCGCGGGTCCCAGGCGATGCGTCCAAGCACGCCGACGGTGACGGCGGCGGCAAGCCAGCGGAGCGCGGGCAGGGGCCGTTTCTCGGCGACCCAGGCAATGCCGGGGACCATCAGCGCAAGCGAAACGGTGAGCCAGCCCTTCTCCAGAGCGAGGCTGAGAGCGAGCGCGAGCGAGGCGATCGAGCCTATGGCGAAGATGGCGCTTGCGGCGCGCTCTGCGTCGGGGCTCCGCCTGCTCAAGGCGTCGGTGGCAAAGGCGAAGATGCCGGCGAGCACCAGCGCGGCACTGGCAAAGGGGATCGAGCGGTCGAACCCCGCGATGCGGTAATAGAGCGCGATCAGGATGGCGATGGGCGCGAACACCGCCGAGGCGCTCCACAGGGCCGCCACAAGCGGCCGTTCGTCGCGATCTTGGGCGAGAAATCCCGACGCGCCGAACAGAGCGGCGAAGGCGGCGCCGAGCGTGAGCGGCGTGCCGAAGAGGAATTGGTCGGGTTCCCAGAGGCTGTCAGGCACGGGCCCGGTGGGCAGGCCGAGCTGGCCCACATCGAAATCGATGGACCATTGCACAAAGATGAGCGTCACCAGGATGGCGGCGGCG
>JBGQMX010000066.1:0-16850 GCA_041500805.1 Methyloceanibacter sp. | reverse complement strand
GGAGCGACATCAGATGCTCACCCCCTGCCCCGTTCGGAGATAAAGGGACGGGTGAAATGATCTCCTCTGGCAGCATCTCGGCGGTGATGATGGAGTCCGGATTGCCGCCAACGAGAATCATCAGCCGCTCGATGTTGTTGCGGAGCTGGCGCACATTGCCCGGCCAGTCGTGGGACTGCAGCACCGCCATGGCGTCCTCGCCGATGCGGCGGGGCGGAAGGCCGGACGCCACCGAGATGGCTTGCACGAAATAGCGCACGAGCTCGGGCACGTCCTCGCGCCGCTCGGAGAGCCCCGGCACCTTGATCGGCACCACGTTCAGGCGGTGGAAGAGATCCTCGCGCAGGCGCCCTGACGACATCTCCTTCTGCAAATCGTGGCTCGTCGAGGAGACCACGCGCACATCGACATGCACCTTGGGTCCGCCGCCGAGCCTCTGGAAACGCTGCTCGACGAGCACGCGCAAGATCTTGGCTTGCGTCTCGAGGGGCATGTCGGCCACCTCGTCCATGTAGAGCGTGCCGTTATGCGCCTCCTCGAGCGCCCCCACCTTGCGGGGCCCGGAGCCCGCCCCCTCCTCGGTGCCGAACAGCTCAAGCTCCACGCGGTCTGGCACCATGGCGGCGGCATTCAAAACCACGAAAGGACCGTCGGAGCGCGCCGACTTCACATGCATCACCCGGGCGGCGAGCTCCTTGCCGCAGCCGGACGGTCCGGTAATCAGGACGCGGCTATTGGTCGGGGCCACCTTCTCGATGGCCTGGCGGAGCTGATTGATGGCGGCCGAGTGGCCGATCATCTCGAACGAATAGGTGCTCCGCTCGCGGAGCTCGCGGTTCTCGCGCCTGAGCCGCGAAGCCTCGAGCGCCCGGGCCGTGATCAGCACGAGCCGGTCGGCCTTGAACGGCTTCTCGATATAGTCGTAGGCGCCGCGCTTAATCGCCGCCACCGCGGTCTCGATATTGCCGTGGCCGCTGATGATGATGACCGGCAGGTCGGGGTGGGCCTTCTTGATACGATCGAGCAGCTCAAGCCCGTCGAGCTTGGAGCCTTGCAGCCAGATGTCGAGGATCACCAGGGAGGGGCGGCGCTCCTCGATCACCTTGAGCGCCTCGTCGCTGTCCTTGGCAAGGCGCGTCCCGTGACCTTCATCCTCGAGAATGCCTGCGATCAGTTCCCTGATATCGGCCTCGTCATCGACGACCAGGATGTCAGACGCCATGGGTCACTTCCTCTTCCTCCTCGGCGGCCTCAGGCGCATGGATCGCAGCGCCCGGCTCGGACATCGTCTCGCCGGCGCTCACGTCGTCCCTTTCCCCGATCGGCAAGTCCATGCGCACCGAAGCCCCTTCGATCTTCCCGTTTCGTCGCGGCGCATCGGCGAGATGCAGCGTGCCGCCATGCTGCTCGGTGATGCGCTGCACGATGGCGAGCCCAAGCCCGGTGCCCTTGGCACGGGTGGTCATGTAAGGCTCGACCAGGCGCTCGCGGTCCTCCTTAGGCAGGCCGCAGCCATTGTCGATGACCGTGATCTGCATGCGGTCGCCCTTGGTGCGGACCTTGGCCACGATATGGCCCTGTCCGGCCCGGCTCGGATCGGCCTCGACCGCCGAGTCGATCGCCTCGCTCGCATTCTTGACGAGATTGGTGACGGCTTGGGTCAGAAGGCGACGATCTGACAGCGTCACCACCGGCTTGTCGGGGAGATCGAGCTCGAAGGCGATCTCGGGCCGGCTCACCTGGAACAGGAACACCGCCTCGCGCACGATCTCGCGCACGTCGTGGAGCTCCATCACCGGCTTCGGCATGCGCGCGAAGGCCGAGAACTCGTCCACCATGCGGCCGATATCCGACACCTGGCGGATGATGGTGTCGGTGCATTGATCGAACACCTCGCGGTCCTTGGTGATGGAGTCGCCGTATTTGCGGCGGATGCGCTCGGCGGAGAGCTGGATCGGGGTGAGCGGGTTCTTGATCTCATGCGCAATGCGCCGGGCGACGTCGGCCCAGGCGGTGCTCCGCTGCGCGCTGACGAGCTCCGTCATGTCGTCGAAGGTCACGACGTAGCCCTGCGCCTGCTGGCCGGCCCCCTCGCTCGTGACACGAACCGCGAAATTGCGCTCGGAGCCGGCGCGCCTGAGCGCGATCTGGTCGGTGACAAGCCGCCTCCCCTGCTTCTGCGCGCGCTTCAGAAGAGGGCCGAACTCGGAAACTTTCTTGGCGAGCGGTTGGCCGCAGAGGTCGGCTTCTTTCACTCCGAGCAGCGTTTCGGCGGAGCGGTTCACCAGGGTGATAATGCCGTCGGAGTCGACGCCAACGACGCCGGCGGTCACGCCCGACAGCACCGCCTCCATGAAACGCCGCCGCTCGTCGAGCGTGGTGTTGGCGCCCACCAGCTCGTCGCGCTGGCTTCTAAGCTCTGAGGTCATGGTGTTGAAGGTCGAGCCCAGCACGGCAAGGTCTCCGTCGGCAGGATCGACGGCGACCTCCACGGCAAGGTTGCCTTCCGAGATCTGCTGGGCCGCGCCCATGAGCTGGCGGATCGGAGCCACCAGCCGGTTGGCGAACCACATGCCGATCCAGATGGCGGAGAGGAGAAGCGTGAGCGCGATGGCCACATACATGAGCCCGAAGGCCACCTGCACACCGGCGCGGCGCTGCTCGAGCAGCTGATACTCGGCGACATTGGCGCGGGTGGCGCGGAGCTGCTGCAGCACGCGCGCGTTGACCGGGCGGATCACGTAGAGGAAAGTGTCGTTGAAGTTCTGCAGGCTCTTGATGGCGCCGACCATGCTTGTCTGACCCGGCGCGATCACGATCACTTGGCCCTTCTTGGCAAGGTCCATGGCCTCCTTCGGCGGCGCCCGGTAGGGCAAGTCCGGCAACGAAGCCGCGGTGGCGAGGACCTTGCCATCCCCGTCGATCAGATAGGCAATGGGCAGCGCCCTGATGGCGGCCTGCGCGGTCAGGAAATTGCCGAATCCCTGGGGCTGCGACTTCACGAGGTCGACCGCCTCGTCGATGTCCTTGGCCATGGCGACCGTGTCGGCGCGGATCACCTGGCCATGCTCCTGGAGATAGGCGGTCGCCACGTCGATCGAGTTCTGGATGATGGACTTGGTGCGGACGGAGAACCAATGATCGAGACCGCGGTCGAGCGAGACGCTGGCAAAGACGGCAAGCAGGATCGCCGGCAAGACCGCGATCACGCTGAACAGGCTGACGATACGGACATGGAGCTGCGCGCCCGCGACCTGCCGGCGGCGGGCGAGCCACAGCCCGGTCACCTGCCAGGCGATGATCATCACCATGGCGAGGACGAGGACGAGGTTGATGAGCAGCACCCCCACCACCACAAGGTGGGTCGGCACGATGGGGGTGAGGCCGGTCAGGATGACGTAGGTGGCGAGCCCCGAGCACAGCGAGAGCACCATGGTGATCAGGCCGAGCGTGAAGGGCAGACGGCGGCGCGAGCGGCCGGGGTCGCGTTGGGCGCTGGCAGGCGTCGCCCGGTCGGAACTTCCCGTATCGCCAGGAGGCTGGATCATGGCTTTGCGCGGGCGCCTAAGCGCCCTGAACCTGGGCGCTTTGTACAAGGACTGGAAAACGCTACGCAACCGCATTCCCCTGCTCTCCCCGGACCTTGCCGGTCCTGTGCTTTGGGAGCGTCCGCCTCCAAGGATGATGCAATAAAATCACAATGTGGCGCTTTGGCGACATTGTGCATGGCGCTACACTTGCAGCGCGGCGGTGCGAAGCGCCAGCCAAGCGATATCGTCGCTTTTTGGGACGAGGCCGGGTCCGATCAGGTCCCGGGCGTCCTGATCACTTTGATGGCGAGGTCGCGGATCTTCTTGCGCAGCGTGTTGCGGTTCAGCCCGAGCAGATCGGCTGCGCGGATCTGGTTGCCCCTGGTCGCCGCGAGCGCTGCGGTGATGAGCGGGAACTCGACCTTGCGCAACACCCTCGTATAGAGGCCCGCGGGCGGGAGGTCTTGGCCGAAGCTCATGAAATAGTCCGCGAGGAAGCGCTCGACGGCCTCCGAGAGGTCGCCGGTCGGCTCGGTCGCGTCCGGGAAGGGCGGACGTGCAGCCGTCGCTAGCTCGTTCTCCACCATGTCGACGCTGACGATGTCTTGCGCGTAGATCGCCGACAGCCGCCGCACGAGGTTCTCCAGCTCGCGGATATTTCCCGGCCAGTGGTAGCGTTTGAGCCTCTCGATCGCCGCGGGCTCGAAGCTCTTGGACGGCAGTCCCTCCTTCTCGGCGATCCCTAAAAAGTGGCGCACGAGATCGGGAATGTCCTCGAGCCGCTCGCGCAAAGGCGGCAGTCGGAGCGGCACGACATTCAGCCGGTAGAACAGATCCTCGCGGAACAGGCCCTGGTCGATCTGCTGCTGCAAGTCGCGATTGGTGGCGGCGATGATCCTGACATTGGTCTTGATCGGCGTCCGGCCGCCGACCGTCGTGTACTCCCCTTCCTGGAGCACGCGGAGCAGGCGCGTCTGCGCCTCCATGGGCATGTCGCCGATCTCGTCGAGGAACAGCGTGCCGCCTTCGGCCTGCTCGAAACGCCCGACGTGACGGTTCTGGGCGCCGGTGAAGGCGCCCTTCTCATGGCCGAACAGCTCGGACTCGATCAGCTCGCGGGGGATCGCCGCCATGTTGATGGCGACGAAGGGGCCGTTGCGGCGCTTGCCGTATTCGTGCAGCGCCCGGGCGACGAGCTCCTTGCCGGTGCCCGACTCGCCGGTGATCATCACCGTGAGGTCGGTCTGGGTGAGACGGGCGAGCACGCGATAGATGTCCTGCATGGCCTGGCAGCGGCCGATCAGCGGCAGGCCTTCACTGGTCTCGGCGGAGAGCCGCTGCGATTTCCGCCGCGGCTCGGCGAGCGCGCGGCTCACCACGGCGACGAGCTCGTTCAGGTCGAAGGGCTTGGGCAGATATTCGTAGGCCCCCCGCTCGGCCGCGGTGATCGCCGTCATGAAAGTGTTCTGGGCGCTCATCACGATGATCGGCAGATCGGGTCTGAGCTTCTTCACCCGGGGAATGAGATCGAAAGCGTTCTCGTCGGGCATGAGCACGTCGGTGATGACGAGGTCGCCCTCGCCTTGGCTGATCCAGCGCCACAGCGTCGCGGCATTGCCGGTGGCGCGGGGCGCGTAGCCCGCGCGCGCAAGAGCCTGGTTCAGGACGGTGCGGATCGCAGCGTCGTCGTCAGCAATGAGGATGTTGCCTTTGGCCATGAAGCCTATGCCTGCCCACCTTGCACCGTTTCGTTTTCGGACATCGGCATCAACGCGCGAAACACCGTGAAGCGCGGCCGCGAGTCGCATTCGATGATGCCGCCATGGTCGCCGATGATCTTGGCGACGAGAGCAAGCCCGAGCCCCGTGCCGGATTGCTTGGTGGTGACGAACGGGTCGAACAGATGCGGCAGGAGGTCGGTGGGGACGCCGGAACCGTTGTCCTCCACCGCGATCTCGAGCGGCAGGCTGACGCGGGCTTGGCTCCCCGGCACCGAGAGACGCACGCCAGGCCGGAAAGAGGTGGTGAGCGTGATCTGGCCGTCGGCCCTCTCCTCGCCGATCGCCTCGGCTGCGTTCTTGACGAGGTTGAGGAACACCTGGATCAGCTTGTCGCGGCTCCCGGGCACGGGCGGCAGCGAGGGATCGTAGTTCTCGACGATCTTGATCTGACGGGCGAAGCCGGTGGTCGCAATCTGCTTCACGTGATCGAGCACGTCATGGATGTTGACGGGCTCGCGCAGCAGCGGCCGCTCGTCGCCGAAAATCTCCATGCGGTCGACGAGTTTGCAGATGCGGTCCGACTCGGCACAGATGAGCTGCGTCAAGGTGCGGTCGTTGTCGGTCCGCTCGGCTTCCAGGAGCTGGGCCGCACCCCTGATGCCGGAGAGCGGGTTCTTGATCTCGTGAGCGAGCACGGCGGCAAGCCCCGAGACGGAGCGCGCGGCGCCGCGATGGGTGAGCTGGCGCTCGATCATCTGCGCCATGCTACGCTGCTGCAGCATGATCATCACGCGCCCAGGCGACTCGGCCAGAGGGCCCGCGTAGAGGTCGACGAGCTTCGGCGCTTCGAAGCGGTACGAGCCGAGGTCGACGCCATATTCGTTGACTGTGGTGCCGTTCCGCTGCACTTGCTCGACCAGCGCGATCAGCGGGCTGCCAAAGGCGACGACATCGGTGAGGCAGCGTTTGCACAGCACGCTCGCACTCATCTGAAAGAAGTCTTCGGCGGCCGCGTTGACGTAGTCGACCTTGAGCCCCTCACCGATGACGAGGAGCGGATGCGGCAGCGCGCTGAGCAACGCCTCGGCCTTGATCGGCTGCGGCTGGGGATTGCGGCGCATGCTGGGTCTTTTGGTCGAGCCGCTCAAGCGGTGTATCCTTTGATCAGTCTTTTTGTCGGCGCGTCGCAGGATGCACAAAAATTAAGCATTGATGCCCCATGATCTATTATTGTGCACAATACGAGGGAATCTTCGCGGGAGCAACACTCGTTTTGCCGCAGTGCAACAATTTAATTTTTCTAGGGTTTACGCCATTCGGTAGAGGCCGCAGGTGAGCGTCGCGGCCCTGATCGTGGCGGCCGGCCGCGGCGCGAGAGCCTCCGGCGAGGCAGGCCGTCCCAAGCAATATTGCCAGATCGGCGGCGTGCCGATGATCGCCCGCTCGATTGGTGCCTTTGCCGCGCACCCGAGCGTGGACGACATCCTCGTCGTGATCCATCCCGACGATTTCGGCCTCTACGAAGCCGCAATCCGTCCCTTTGCCGGGCGGCTGCGCAAGGCCGTGCCAGGCGGCGCGACAAGGCAGGACTCGGTCCGCGCCGGGCTTGAGGCGCTCGAAGCGGCGGCGCCCGCTTCCGTGTTGATCCACGACGCCGCACGGCCCTTCGTCGATGCCCCCCTCATCGCCCGCGTCATCCAAGGTCTCGAGGCTCACGCAGGTGCGCTCCCCTGCCTTCCCGTCACCGACACATTGAAGCGCGGGAGCCAAGGCCGCGTGATCGGAACGGTCGATCGCGACCAGCTGTGGCGCGCGCAGACCCCGCAAGGGTTCCGCTACGAGGCGATCCTCGCCGCCCACCGCGCCGCGGCAAGAGAGCCTGCCCGTGCGTTCACCGATGACGCCGGCGTCGCCGAATGGTTCGGCCTCGATGTGGCTCTGGTCGAGGGCTCGGAGGAAAACCGCAAGCTCACCACAACGGAGGATCTGAGGATCGCCGACGATCTGCTGCAGCCGAGTGCTGTGCCGGCGCCTGCCACCATCCGCGTGGCTTCCGGCTATGACGTGCACGCCTTCGGCCCCGGCGACGCCGTGGTGCTGTGCGGCGTCAGCATTCCACATCCGAAGAAGCTCGTCGGCCACAGCGATGCCGATGTCGGCTTGCATGCGCTGACCGATGCCCTGCTCGGCTCGATTGCCGATGGCGATATCGGCGTCCACTTCCCGCCGTCGGACGCGCGCTGGCGCGGCGCCGCCTCCGAGCTCTTCCTCAAACATGCCGCCGCCAAGGTGAGGGAGCGCGGCGGCGAGATCGTGCATGTGGATGTCACGCTTCTCTGCGAGGCCCCGCGCATCGGGCCTTACCGCGAGGCGATGCGTGTCCGCATCGCCGAGATGCTTGGCCTTGCTGTGGCGAAGGTCAGCATCAAGGCGACCACCAATGAGGGTCTGGGCTTCATCGGCCGCGGCGAAGGGATCGCGGCCATGGCCACAGCCACGGTGAGCCTCCCATGACTAAGCCTGCCATGACGGAGAGGATCGAGATCGGCGCGCAGCTCATTGCGCAAGCCGCTGAGCTGCTCGAGGCTTGCCGCGCCCGTGGCGAGACGCTGGTGACCGCGGAATCCTGCACCGGCGGGCTCCTCGCCGCGACGCTGACCGCCATCCCCGGCTCTTCCGACGTCTTCGAGCGCGGCTTCGTCACCTATTCCAACGCCGCCAAGAGCGAGATGCTCGGCGTGCCCTTTTGGCTGATCGAGCGCCACGGGGCGGTCAGTGAGGATGTCGCGCGCGCCATGGCGGGTGGTGCGCTCACTCATTCTCATGCAAGCCTTGCCGTGTCCGTCACCGGCATTGCCGGGCCTGACGGCGGAAGTGCCGAGAAGCCGGTCGGGCTCGTTCATTTCGCCGCCGGCAGGCGCGACGAGGCGATCCGGCACGAGCGCGTCCTCTTCGGCGATCTCGGCCGCGCCGAGATCAGGCGGCGAAGCGTCGAGCGCGCTCTTGCGCTCCTCCTCTCATTGCTGTGAGGCGAGTACAGGCGGCGTCGACCTTCCATAGACCGCGTCGGCGCGAGTTTCGAAGGCGGTCGTGTATTTCTCCACGGCGCGCGCGAACAGCCCTCCCACCAGCCGCTCGAACAGGCGCGAGCGGAAGCTATAGGCGATGTAGAAATCGACCTCGCAAGCCCCTTCCCCGCGCGGGTGAAAGCGCCAGCGATTCTCGAGGAAGCTGAAGGGGCCGTCGAGATATTCGACGAGAATGGTGCGGGCGGCGCGATCGAGATGCACCTGGGTCGTGAAGCCCTCATGGATGAAGCCGTAGCCCACGGTCATGGTGGCGATCAGCACCTCACTGCCCTCGCGCTGCTCGCGGCTCTTGACGTTAAGCTCCTCACAGAGCGGCAGGAATTTCGGATAGTCCTCGACGCGCGCGACAAGCGCGAACATCTG
Source organism: Methyloceanibacter sp. (assembly GCA_041500805.1). Taxonomy (GTDB): domain Bacteria; phylum Pseudomonadota; class Alphaproteobacteria; order Rhizobiales; family Methyloligellaceae; genus Methyloceanibacter. Next base: position 8,147 of record JBGQMX010000066.1, on the reverse strand, counting down.
GTCGGCCGAGTGCGCGACGGGGTGCTTGGTCTCGTAAACGTGCATGAGAGGCGAGCCGGCCGGTTTGCGGCTAAGCGCCGAGCGAGGCGAGGCGCAAAGCCTTCAGCCGCGCGAAGTCCTCGGCGGCGTGATAGGAGGATCGTGTCAAAGGGCTCGAGGCCACGAGCAGGAAGCCTTTCTCGCCGGCGATGCGCCCATAGGATTGGAACTCGTCGGGGGTGACAAAGCGGTCAATGGCCGCATGCTTCCGGGTCGGCTGCAGATATTGCCCGATGGTGAGAAAGTCGACGCCGGCCTCGCGCATGTCGTCCATCACGGCGGCGATCTCATCGCCCGTTTCGCCCAAGCCCACCATGATGCCCGACTTGGTGAAGAGGCCGGGGTCGAGCTCCTTGGCGCGCCACAGCAGCTGAAGCGAGTGGCGATAGTCGGCGCCCGGACGGATGCGCCGGTAGAGCGAGGGCACCGTCTCGACATTGTGGTTGAGCACGTCGGGCTTGGCCGCGACGACGATCTCGAGTGCGCCCGCTTTACGCAAAAAGTCGGGGGTTAGCACTTCGATGCTGGTGAGGGGGCGCGCGTGTCTGATCGCGCGGATGGTCGCCGCGAAATGAGCGGCGCCGCCGTCGTCGAGATCGTCGCGGTCGACCGAGGTCACCACGACATGGGCAAGATCGAGCGCGGCGACGGCTCGTGCCACGCGCTCGGGCTCGCCGGCATCGAGCGCGCCCGGCCGGCCGGTGCGCACGTTGCAGAAGGCGCAGGCCCGCGTGCAGGTGTCGCCCATGATCATGAAGGTGGCGTGGCGCTTGCCCCAGCACTCGCCGATATTGGGACAGGAGGCCTCCTCGCACACCGTGGTGAGGCGGTGCTCGCGCAAGGTCGCGCGCGTGGCATCGAATTCGTGCGCGCCGGGCGCCTTGACGCGGATCCATGACGGCTTGGGCAGGACCGGCGTGTCGGGCAGCCGCGCCTTCTCCGGATGACGCGGCCGCGCCTTCATGACACCTGTTCTGTCAAGCACCGTCACCATCACACCAACGTTTCGGACCATTGTTTGAGCATGATCTTTTCGGAAAACCGGTTCCCACTTTTCCGGATCATGCTTTAGGCTCCGGCCGGGCGGCCCCGGATGCTCCGCCAAATCCACAACACGAGGATGGCGCCCAGCGAGGCCACGATCAGATTGCCGAGCCAGCCATAGAACTCGATCTTCAAGACATTGGCGAGCGTGCCGCCCACGAAGGAGCCGGCGATGCCGACCAGCAGATTGGTGAGAAGGCCGTGATCGCTCGCGGTGACCTTCTCGGCGATATAGCCGGCGATGATGCCGATGATCAGCATGCCGATAAAGCCGACCCCCGGCATGGAGAACAGAGTTTGAGCGTCGTTCATCGAGACCTCCCAGTTCGCTTAGCTTGATCCATATAGGCCTTTCCGGCTCTTGTTACAGGGCGCCCGAACCTCACCGCATGCGTTGCCAGACGAGGATGCAAATGATGGCGCCAATCGTGGCGATGATGATCTCGCCGATCAGGTTGTAGGCGCCAAGGCCAAGCAGGCCGGCGAGAAGGCCGCCGACCACGGCGCCGATAATGCCGATCAACAGGTTGACCAGGAGATCCTGCTGGCGCCCCAGGATGTATGAGGCAAGCGCGCCGGCGATCAGGCCGACGACAAGAAAGATGATAAGGCTCATGGTGTTGCTCCCCTATGTTCTCGGAGTCTCGTCCCTCAGCCAGGCGGGACTAGATGTGAAGCGCGCGGTCAAAGGCGTCGAGCACCGATTCGCCCATCATCTCCGACAATGTCGGGTGGGGGAAGATGGTCGCGATCGGTTCGGTGGCAAAGCCCAAAAATTCGCGTATCGATTCGGCTGGTGGGGCCGTTTAGCCGGCTGACAATAGGGACAACCCGGAGCAGGACGACGTGGCAGAGGGACCAAACGCGAACGACCTGCTGACGACACTCGCAGGCGGATTGCTCAAAGGCAATCCACAGTTCGGGGCCACAGGCGGCAAGCCCGTGAGCAAACGGTCTTTGCGGGCGCTCGACTGGGCCAACTTCTTTCTCTCGGATGTCCGCGATGGAATTGGTCCCTATCTCGGCATCTACCTGCTTGCGAGCCATCACTGGGATGCGGGGTCGATCGGGGTCGCCATGGCGGCCACGGGCGTCGCCACCGTGGTTGCGCAGACGCCGGCCGGCGCCCTGATCGACGCGACGACCCACAAGAAACTGCTCGTGTCCGGAGCATCGCTCGTCGTGGCGCTCTCCTGCATTCTTATGACCGTCTATGTGACCCTGCCCGTCGTCGTGTTCTTTCAGATCCTGATGGGAATCGCCGCAGCGATATTGCTGCCGGCAACAGCGGCCCTGACGCTCGGCCTGGTCGGCTATGCGCGATACCCCAGGCGGCAGGGGCGGAACGAGGTCTTCAATCACGCCGGCAACATGGTTGCCGCTATCTTGGCCGGGCTGGCGGGGCAACTCATTGCCCTCGAATGGCTGTTCTACGCCGTCGCCATTTCTGCCTTGGGCTCCATCGTCTCCGTCATGATGATCCGCACCAAGGACATCGACGACGAGCTCGCCCGCGGGGCGCGCGGCGAGATTGCCGAAGGCGAGGAAGAGACCCCGGCGCAGATCTCGGGCTTCAAGGCGCTCTTCGCCTCGAAGCCGCTCCTCATCTTTGCGCTCTCGATCGTGCTGTTCCACTTTGCCAATGCGGCCATGCTGCCCTTGGCCGGCCAGTCCATGACGGCAGCCTCGCCGAGCGGCGCCTCGACCTACATGTCTGCTTGCATCATCATCGCGCAGCTCGTGATGATCCCCGTCGCAAAATTTACCGGAGATCGCGCTGACAGTTGGGGACGGCGTCCCCTCTTCCTGATTGCCTTCTCGGTCTTGCCGATCCGCGGACTGCTCTACACGTTCAGCGCCAGTCCTTACTGGATCGTCGGCGTGCAGGCGCTTGATGGGATCGGCGCAGGTATTTTCGGCGTGCTTTGGGTGATCGTGGTCGCCGACCTGACGCGAGGAACCGGCCGCTATAACGTTACGCTTGGCGCCATCGCCACTGCCGTCAGTCTCGGTGCGGCTCTGAGCAACCTGGTCGCCGGTTACGTCGTCAATTGGACGGGCTATCCCGGCGGCTTCCTGTTTCTCGCCGCGTGCGCCGCGCTGGCGCTGATTGTGTTTTATTTCGGCGTGCCCGAGACGCGACCGACCAGTCTACGCGGTGATGATAGGACTCCACGCGCGCCCGGCCGGCTTGAGCTGGCGGCGGCTTCAGGGTGAGATCGACTGGTCAGATGTGAAGCGCGCGGCCAAAGGCGTCGAGCACCGATTCGCCCATCATCTCTGACAAAGTCGGGTGGGGAAAGATAGTGGCGATCAATTCGGCCTCGGTGGTCTCGAGCGTCTTGGCAATGGCGAAGCCCTGGATGAGCTCGGTCGCCTCGGCCCCGAGCAGATGGGCGCCGAGCAGCGCCCCGCTTTGCGCATCGAATATGGTCTTCACCAGCCCTTCCGTCTCGCCGAGTGCAATGGCCTTGCCGTTGGCGGAATAGGGGAAGCGGCCGACCTTCAGCGCGTAGCCGGCGGCGCGGGCCGCCTCCTCGGTGAGGCCGACGCTTGCCACCTGCGGCGAGCTGTAGGTGCAGCCGGGGATCTTGGTCCCGTCGAGGGGATGCACGCCTTCGATGCCGGCGATCTTCTCGACGCAAAGAATGCCCTCATGACTCGCCTTGTGGGCAAGCCAGGGCGGGCCGACCACGTCGCCGATGGCGTAGAGGCCGGGTGCTCCGGTGCGACACCATTCGTCCACGACGATATGGCCCTTCTCGATTGCGACACCGTGCCCTTCCAGCCCGAGCTCCTCGACATTGCCGGTGATGCCGATGGCGAGGATGACGCGCTCGGCGGTGATCTCCTCGGACGCCCCTCCAGGCTTCCGCAGAGTGGCGGTGACGCTGTCGGCGCCTGTGACGAGGTGCTCCACGCTCGTGCCGGTATGGATGGCGATGCCCTGCCTGGCGAAGGCCTTGCGCGCCAGCGCCGAGATCTCGGCGTCCTCGCTCGGCAGGATACGGTCGAGGATTTCGACCACGGTCACCTCGGCGCCAAGGGTGCGATAGAAGCTTGCGAATTCGATGCCGATGGCGCCCGAGCCCACGATGAGCAGAGACTTGGGGAAGCTCGCCGGGACCATGGCCTCCTTGTAGGTCCAGATCAGCCTGCCGTCGGGCTCGAGACCAGGTGCCACGCGCGCCCGCGCCCCCGTGGCAATGATGATGTGCCTGGCCTCGATATCCGGCTTGGCCTCGCCGGCTTTGCCCGTGACGGCGATCAGCCCCTGCCCTTTCAGCCGCGCCGTCCCGTCGATCACTTCGACCTTGTTCTTCTTCATGAGATAGGCGACGCCGTTCGACAGACGCTCGGCCACTTTGCGGCTCCGCTCGACGACCTTGGCAAGATCGAAGCGGACATTGTCGGCGGCGAGCCCGAACTCGCCAGCGTGGCGCATCTGACGATAAAGCTCAGAGGTGCGGAGCAGCGCCTTGGTGGGAATGCAGCCCCAGTTGAGGCAGATGCCGCCGAGATGCTCGCGCTCGACGATCGCCGTCTTGAGGCCAAGCTGTGAGGCGCGGATCGCCGCGACATAGCCGCCGGGCCCGGCGCCGATGATGGCGAGGTCGCGGGTCTCGGTCATGGCAACGATGGGGAATTTATCGCCGGCGGCATACGGCAGCTTAGAGCGGGCGGCATGAGGTTGAAACTCATTCGGTGGGGAATGGGATCGATCCGCCCTCTGGCCTGCTTTCCCCGCCCGGCTTGACCGTCTTGGAAGGCAAGACCCCAACCGGTGGCTGGCCGGCCGGCACCGCGACGCGCAGGATGAACCACTGCACCAGCACCGTGAGCAAAGGCGGAGCGAGCCCCACCAGGAACGTGCGCAGATCCTTGTACGGATAGAAGCCGACATAACGCCAGGACTCGCTCGTGGCGAGGCCATAAAAGGCGATTAGCGGCGCGATGAGCACGATCGCCGCCCCGAGAAGGGCCTTGCGGTTCCGGGCGACGAGAAGCGTCACGGCGAAAATGACCGGCCCGAGCACTGCCCAGATCAGCACGCCGTAGGCGCCGATGGCCGCGTCGATGTTGCAGGCGAGCCCCTCCCCCTTGCAGTGGAGCAAGGCTGCGATCTGGCCGAAGGCAAGACCGGCGAGGAGCGACACCAGCCCAGCCACGAACAGCATGAGGATCAGGCGCAGAAGGGGCCTACCCATGCCCTCCCCCCTTTTTAAGCGTCCTCCCCGGGAGACCTGACCCGCGCGAACCAGTCGCCCTCTTTATGGACACCTGGAAACAGGATTGCGGGCTCGCTGGCAAGGGGCGGAATGGCGCTGCCGGCCATAAAGGCGCCCCGCACCGCTCACACCAGCATGGTCACGGGGTCTTCGATATAGGCCTTGAAGGCGGCGAGCAGCTCGGCGCCGAGAGCGCCGTCGATGACCCGGTGATCGACCGACAGCGTCACGCTCATCATGGTGGCGATCTTCAACGCATCGTCCTTGACCACGGGGCGCTTCTCGGCGCGGCCCACGGCAAGAATGCTCGCCTGCGGCGGATTGATCACCGCGTCGAAGCGGTCGATGCCGTACATGCCGAGATTGGAGATGGTGGTCGAGCCTCCCTGATATTCGTGGGGCGCGAGCCGCTTCGACCGGGCGCGGGCGGCGAGGTCGCGCATCTCGTTGGAGATCTCCGACAGGCTCTTGATCTCGGCATTGCGGATCACCGGCGTGAATAGCCCGCCGCCTGGCAGCGCCACTGCCACGGCAATGTCCGAGGCGCGGTGTCGCAACAGGCCCTCCTCCGTCCAGGTGGCGTTGGCGGCGGGCACCGTCTGGAGCGCCATGGCGAGCGCCTTGATGATGAAATCGTTGACCGAGAGCTTGAAGGCGCGCGGGCCCTCTTGCGGGGCAAGTGCGTTCATCCGCGCGCGGGCGGCGAGGGCGGCGTCGAGCTCGCAGTCGATGGCGAGATAGAAATGCGGGATGGTCTGCTTGGAGAGGGTGAGCCGCTCGGCGATGAAGCGGCGCATGGTGTCGTGCGGCACGAGCTCGTAGGAACCGGGCTCGTAAAGCGCGAGCACCTGATTGTCGGGCATCGCCGGGCGCGGGGCTTTGACGAGACTGCGTTGTGGAGCCTCGGGGGCCTCGGCCACGTGCGCGCGTGTCTCAACAGGCTCGGCTTCGGCGGGCGCGGTCTCGATGCGCTCGACGGTGGGTCGCCGCGCGGAGCCTGCGCGCTCCACGTCGGCTTTGACGATGCGGCCATGGGGCCCTGAGCCGTTCAGCGCTTCAAGCCCGATGCCGCGCTCGCGCGCGAGCCGCCGCGCCAAGGGCGAGGCGAAGACACGCTTCGCGTGACCGGTCTTGCCGTTTCCCCTGATCTGCTCGGCGATCTTGGTCATTACCCGCTCGGCATGATCCCCCTCACCCGCGTTTGCTGAGGCTTCGGTCCGCGGACCTCCCTCTCCCCATCGGGGAGAGGGCTGGGGTGAGGGGGAAGATGACTCGGTTGGTGTACGGTCCCCCTCACCCGCATCGCTTTGCGCCGCGACCTCTCCCCGGCGGGGAGAGGTGGAGTTTGTGGCGGCGCCTTCATCCTCGGTCAGAAGCAGCGCGATGGGCTGGTTGACGGGAACATGCTCGGCGCCCTCAGGCACGAGCAGCTTGCCCATCGTCCCCTCTTCGACCGCCTCGACCTCCATGGTGGCCTTGTCGGTCTCGATCTCGGCGATCACGTCACCGCTCCTGACCGTATCCCCCTCCTTGACGTGCCATTTGACGAGCTTGCCCTCTTCCATGGTGGGCGACAGCGCTGGCATGAGGATGGGCGTGCTCACGGCTTACGCGTCCCCGCGTCGGTTGTAGCTGGCCATGGCGTCTTCCCAGTGCTGGCCGTCGAAGGGCGTGACGCGGCTCACGCGGACGGCGCCCTCCTCCAGGCAGCGCACATTGACGCTATAGCCGTCGGGCTTCGAGCGGGGCACATAGAAGCTCTTTATTCCGCATACGGAACAAAAGTGATGCTTCGCCGTGCCGGTGTTGAAGCTGTAGGTGGCGATTTTGTCCGCGCCGGACATCAGCCGAAAGCGCTCCTTGGGCACGATCAGATGCACATAGCCGGTCATGCGGCAGATCGAGCAATTGCAGTCCTTGACCTCGATCTCGTCAGGCGCCAGCACCTCGAAGGTCACGGCGCCGCAATGGCACCCGCCCTTCATCCAGGTCATGGGGGCTTCGGCCATGTGCGTCACTCCCGGTAGCAGACGGACTTGGCGGCGGCGACGACCTTGTCCACCGACGGCAGCGCGAGCTTCTCGAGATTGGCGGCGTAGGGCATCGGCACGTCGGCGCCGGTGATCTTGATGGGCGGCGCGTCGAGATAATCGAAGGCCTCCGCCGTCACCCGCGCGCAGATCTCAGAGCCGATGGAGCAAATCGGCCAGCCCTCCTCCACGGTGACGATGCGGTTCGTCTTCTTCACCGAGGCGAGCACCATCTCCATGTCGAGGGGCCGCAGCGTGCGCAGATCGATCACCTCCGCCTCGATGCCCTGTTCGGCGAGAAGCTTCGCGGCTTCAAGCGTGTAGGCCATCCCCCGCGAATAAGACACGATGGTCACGTCGCTCCCCTCTCGCGCCAACCGCGCCTTCCCAATGGGGATGATGAAATCATCGAGCTTCGGCACCTCGAAGCTCTGGCCGTAGAGGATCTCGTTCTCGAGGAACACGACCGGTCCGGGATCGCGGATCGCGGCCTTCAACAGGCCCTTGGCGTCGGCGGCCGTATAGGGCGCGATCACCTTCAAGCCGGGCACGTGCGCATACCAGGACGTGTAGTCCTGGCTGTGCTGGGCGGCGACGCGGGCGGCGGCGCCGTTCGGCCCCCTGAACACGATGGGGCAATGTATGTTGCCGCCCGACATATAGAGGGTCTTGGCGGCGGAGTTGACGATGTGGTCGATCGCCTGCATGGAGAAGTTCCAGGTCATGAACTCCACGATAGGCCTAAGCCCCGCAAAGGCCGCGCCGACGCCGATGCCGGTAAAGCCAAATTCGGTGATGGGCGTAT